>NZ_JBXWOM010000002.1:0-428311 GCF_059610905.1 Ruegeria sp. CDSC002 | reverse complement strand
TTCGGCTTCGGCTTCGGCTTCGGCTTCGGCTTCGGCTTCGGCTTCGGCTTCGGCTTCGGCTTCGGCTTCGGCTTCGGCTTCGGAAAGGGCCTTTTCTAGCGGCTCATCCGCGTCAACGACTGTCTCATCACGCTGCGAGGTGAATTCAACTGTTTCGTCCGACTTGGGGTCTTCCACCGGCTTTTGATCGGTTTTTTTCTTACGAGCCACCGCGACGTTCCCCTTATCGAATCCAATTTCATATGAATAACAGACCGCTCTAAGTTAATCAGTGGTCTCTCCACGCTCAACCCGCATCGCGTGTTTGACAAGCTTTTTCACGGCTTTCCGCATTTTCTTGGGTGTCGGCTCTTTGGCGATCTTCAGGCGCTCATAGTCCAAGGAATAAAGGGGCTCGGCCGTGGCTTCGCTAATGGCAACCAGCCACAAGGGCGCGGTTCCGGTCCAAATTTCGGCAAATTGTCGCGCCGTTCGGGGCGAAAACAGCGGTGCGAGAACAGGTCTGTCACCGGATGTGGCCGCAACCGCTTCGGATGTCAGCGGTAACAAACGCTGTTGATAAACAATCTGTTCGTGAACCGTCAGCCCCGATTCGGTCAGACGCCCGGCAACATTTCCCCGCGTATGTTCACCCCTGAGATGCAGCAATGGGCTTTCAGGCCGGTGCTTCAACAGGTAGGCCACCAGTTCTTCGGCGGTATTACCCACCATCAATGCATCCCATCCAGCCCCTTTGGCGGTTCCAGTGGTCGCCGGACCAACACAATAGGCGGGCAGATCGGGTTTAACGCCCAACGACGCGGCGGCATTGACCGAGCTGGCCGAAGTAAAGATCAATCCGCGAATTCCGTCCGTTTCGACCGCAACCCTCAGGGGTCGGATTTCCAGGATCGGAGAATAGATGACATCCACCCGCGACCTGACGCGGTCCGACAGCTGTGCCACAAACCTTTCAGAGGCGGCGCGAGGGCGGGTCATCAACAAATACAATGGCGGGGCCTTCGGCCTTGGGATTGTTTGCGTCCGCGCAGGGTGATACCCCGCTTGAGTGTCATGATGCAACGGATCAGGCCTATGGTGCAAACACTTACCGTTCTTGGATTGGAAAGCAGCTGTGATGACACGGCCGCTGCTGTTGTGCGCCAATCCGATGGTGCGGGTGCCGAGGTTCTGTCGTCTATTGTTCACGGTCAAACCGAGCTGCACAGCGCATTCGGCGGGGTCGTGCCCGAAATCGCAGCGCGGGCCCATGCCGAAAAACTGGATATTTGCGCGGTGCAGGCGTTAGAGGCTGCAGGACTGACACTGGCCGATATGGATGCGATCGCCGTCACTGCGGGTCCCGGCCTGATCGGCGGGGTCATGTCCGGCGTCATGTGCGCCAAGGGGCTGAGTGCCGCGACCGGGCTTCCTCTGATCGGCGTAAACCATCTGGCGGGTCATGCGCTGACGCCCCGATTAACGGATGGCATCGCCTTTCCCTACCTGATGCTGCTGGTTTCAGGCGGGCATTGCCAGTACCTTATCGCGCACGGGCCCGAGCAATTTACCCGCCTTGGCGGCACAATCGACGATGCCCCCGGCGAGGCGTTCGACAAAACCGCCCGCCTGCTGGGCCTGTCGCAACCCGGCGGTCCCTCTGTGGAGGCCGAAGCATGTTCTGGCGATCCCAAGCGTTTCCGGTTTCCCCGACCTCTGCTGGATCGGCCGGGATGTGATCTCTCCTTTTCGGGGCTGAAAACCGCGTTGATGCGGATGCGGGATCAGATTGTTGCCGAAAAGGGCGGCCTGACCCGTCAGGACCGCGCTGATCTGTGTGCCGGATTTCAGCAAGCCATCGTCGATACTCTGGCCGAGAAAACCCGCCGTGCGATTGACAGGTATCTTGAGGAAAACCCTACAGAGCCGGTTATTGCCGTCGCAGGTGGTGTGGCCGCCAATACCGCCATTCGGTCCGCATTAGAGACTGTTTGCGCAGAAAAAGGCGCGCGCTTTACCGCACCACCACTCAACCTTTGCACCGACAATGCCGCCATGATCGCCTATGCCGGGATGGAACGGTTTCGCATGGGCGCACGCGACGGGCTGGACCTGACGGCCCGTCCACGCTGGCCGCTGGATAAAACCAGCCCCGCAATGCTGGGCGGCGGCAAGAAAGGCGCCAAGGCATGAGCGTTTCGGTTCTGGGATCTGGCGCATTCGGAACGAGCCTGGCCATTTCACTGGCCGGGAACGGGCCGGTTACGCTGTGGTCACGGGATCCGGATCAGGCCCGGCACATACAGACAGAACGTGAAAACACTCAGCGTTTGCCTGGCGTGGCTTTACCTGCTGATATCACGGTGACATCGAACATCGATCAGGCGACCAAGGCTGATGTTCTGCTGATAGCTGTCCCCATGCAAAAATTGCGCGATGCCTTGCAAGCGCAGGCCTCTGATCTGGCCGGAAAAACCTTGGTGGCGTGCTGCAAGGGTATCGAGCTATCGTCCGGGCTTGGGCCGATTTCAGTGATCCAGCAAACGATCCCGGATGCGCGACCCGCCCTGCTGACCGGGCCCAGCTTTGCCGACGACATTGCACGCGGACTACCAACGGCGCTAACCTTGGCCTGCGCAGATGACTCGCTGAGTCTGACGCTGCAACACGACCTGACCACTGCCAACCTGCGCCTTTATCGAACCACCGACATGATTGGGGCGGAACTTGGCGGCGCCTTGAAGAACGTAATGGCCATCGGATGCGGCGCTGCAATCGGGGCCGGGTTGGGCGACAGCGCACGCGCCGCTTTAATGACACGCGGGTTTGCAGAAATGCAGCGCTTTGCGCTGATGCGCGGGGCGCGACCTGACACTCTGATGGGATTGTCTGGATTGGGGGATCTGGTCCTGACTTGTTCGTCTGAACTGTCCCGAAACTATCGCTTTGGCCTGTCGTTGGGTCGGAATATCCAGTTCGATACCCACACCACCGTTGAAGGGGTCGCCACCGCGCGGGCCATGACGGAAATTGCCACTGCTGAGGGGCTGGACATGCCAATCAGTACAACGGTGGCGGACCTTAGCAGTGGCGCCTACAGTGTGACCGAAGCTATCCGAGCCCTGCTCAACCGACCCCTGAAGGAGGAATAATATGCTGATCGCTCTCATCGCCCGTGACAAAGACGGCGCGCTGCAAACCCGGCTGGACAATCGCGCTGCCCACCTGGCCTATATTGAGGAAACGGGTGTCGTTGCGCAGGCGGGTCCGCTGCTGGACGGCGACGCAATGATCGGCTCGTTGATCATTCTGGAGGTCGAAGACATGGCCGCAGCGCAAAACTGGGCGGACAACGATCCTTATGCAAAAGCCGGGTTGTTCCAATCGGTTGACCTGATTGCGTGGAAAAAGGTCATAGGCTGATGGCGTACTGGCTGTTCAAATCCGAACCATCGACCTGGGGCTGGGACCAGCAGGTTGCAAAAGGGGATGCGGGCGAAGAATGGGACGGCGTGCGCAACTATCAGGCGCGCAATTTCATGCGTCAGATGGCAGTTGGCGATCGCGGGTTCTTTTACCACTCGCAAAAGGACAAGGCGATTGTCGGAATTGTCGAGGTCTGCGCCGAGGCGCATCCCGACAGCACCACGGATGATGAGCGTTGGGAATGCGTGGACATCAAGGCCGTTCGCCCGTTTGCAACCCCCGTCACGCTGGACCAGATCAAGGCTGACGAGCGTTTGGGGGAAATGGTGTTGGTCAAAAACTCTCGCCTGTCCGTTCAGCCGGTCAGCGAGGCGGAATGGCAGGTGATCTGCGATCTGGGCGGCACGCAGGCTACTTAATAACAGATTAAAGGGAAGGCCCTGACAGATGCAGAACCTTCCCTACCCCGCGTGCTCCCGACTCACCACACGCGTATGGAAATTTTGGCTCTGACCGTCCTGGTCACATGCTGACACTAATCGATCATTACGGCGCAGTTCAAACGGCAAGTATTTAAAATTGGAAACGCCCGCCAGGGATCTGACGGGCGCCGCAAAAAAGGTGTGGCGGGATCAGCCGTAAACAGCCTCTTTGCCGAAGTGCTTGGTCAGCATGTAATACACGACGGCGCGGTATTTGTTACGCTCGGACATGCCATAGGTTTCCAGTGCCTTGTTGATCGCTTCCATCAGTTCCGGTCCGTCCGACAGGCCCAGCTTTTTGATGAGGAAGTTGTTCTTGACCGTTTCCAACTCACCTTCCTGAGTTGCCGCGACAGTCGATGCGTCGGCGTCATAAATTGCAGGGCCACAGCCGATTGTGACTTTGGTCAGCAGATCCATATCTGCGTCCATACCGCATTTGGACTTCAGGTCCTCGGCATATTTAGCGATCAGGTCGTCGCGTTTTCCCATGGTTATCTCCCGGTTGAAACTCGTTTTTGGCCATACCAGCGCCGCAGACACGGTAACGGGAGCGGGAATTTGCACAAAGGGAAAAATTAGCGGCATTCCCCCTAAACCCTGCCGGTCTGATCTGAGGCTTGATTTTGATGGCCCTTTATTTAACAATAAGGTTAAATATGTTACTTGTTCCAGAACCAGGAGGCTACAATGCCTGTGTCGCTACCCAACGAAACTTCGCAATACAGAACCGCACGAAACACCTTGCTGTCGGCTGAGGCTGAACTGCGGGCTCAGATTGAAAATGTTGCAAAGCTGCGCCGCGGTTTGCCCAAAGGCGGGGCAGTTCCGCGGGACTATGCATTCCGGTCAGACAAGGGTGCGCCGACACCGCTGTCGTCTTTGTTCGGATCACATGACACCTTGGCTATATACTCGCTTATGTACGGGCCGGATGCAGAGGCACCTTGCCCGATGTGTTCTGCCTTTCTGGACGGGTTGAATGGACAGGTCGCCCATTTATCGCAGAAAATCGCCTTTGCGGTCGTGGCGCAAAACACCTGTGAAAGGCTGGCAGCGCTGAAAGCGGAAATGTCGTGGGATGATCTGCCGCTTTATTCTGCATTGGGCACAGACTATCAGCGCGACTATCTGGCCGAGGCCGAGGATGGAAGCCAACTGCCGATCCTGAACGTCTTTCAGCGCGATGCGGACGGCATAAGCCATTTCTGGAGTTCCGAGTTGTTCTTCGAACCCAGTGACTGGCATCCGCGGCATGTGGATGCGGCGTGGCCCCTGTGGAATATTCTGGATTTCACACCACAAGGACGCGGAGATTTCTTTCCGTCCCTGCGTTAAATACCCGTCAAGGTGACCTATCGGCAATAACCCCAACCGGGACCCTGCAGATGAAAGTGGTCCGCGTGCAAGTGATTGAAATCAGGACCCAATACCACACGAAACCAATCACATGCGCCGCGCCAGATCTGACGCAAAAATTGACCCTCAGGTCCTTCGGCGCCCCAATCGGATAGCAAGGTCAGACTGCGCCCATCAGCAAATTGCAAACCAACAATATCAATGGAATCCGCCTTGGCATGGCTGCTCCAACCACTGCTCTGACCCTGAGCGGTACGCATCTGGCGGCAATTGTAACTGCCCACATGCCGCAATCGGCTGACCTGCGTGCCCAAAAGATCTCTCGCAGTGGGTTGAACGACATGATGTTCCCACATGGCCAGCCGCAAAGTGGTCGCGCAACTGGTTTCAACCGCATTTACACCCGATGTCACCAGCGCGGACAACAGACCGCGCCCGGCGATGCCGCAATTCTCATCCACGATCAGATCATCCATCGCTTCAAAGTTTGCGCCGGCGTCGGCCAAGGCGGCGCGGCACTGTACTTCATTCGCCAGCGCGCGATTAAACTGAAACCGGGTAATTGGCGTGACCGGCGCGGTGATTTTCAGCTCTCGCAAAGGGTTCCAATGCGATGGCACGGGTGTTTCCGGGTGCGCCAACAACCACCATCCGCCCCCTCCGAACAGGATGGCTACAACGGCGATACTAAAAACAAAAGACGCCGCCGATAACAGGAATCGGCGGCGTCCGGTGTGTTTGCTCATGCGTTCTTTCGCACTCAATAACGGTAGTGTTCCGGCTTGTAGGGGCCTTCGGGCTTCACACCAATGTAAGATGCCTGCTCGTTATCCATCTTGGTCAGCTTCACGCCGATGCGATCCAGATGCAAACGCGCGACCTTCTCATCCAGATGCTTGGGCAGGATGTAGACGTCGTTGTTGTACTGATCGCCCTTGGTGAACAGTTCGATCTGCGCCAGAACCTGGTTGGTGAACGAGGCTGACATCACGAAAGACGGGTGACCGGTCGCATTGCCGAGGTTCAGCAGGCGGCCTTCGGACAGCAGGATGATGCGATTGCCCGAGGGCAGTTCGATCATGTCCACCTGTTCCTTGATATTGGTCCACTTGTGGTTCTTCAGGCTGGCCACCTGAATTTCGTTGTCGAAGTGACCAATATTGCCGACGATGGCCATGTCCTTCATCTCGCGCATATGCTCGATGCGGATCACGTCCTTGTTGCCGGTGGTGGTTATAAAGATGTCGGCCGATGCGACTTCGTCTTCCAGCAACGTGACTTCGAAACCGTCCATCGCGGCCTGCAGGGCGCAAATCGGGTCAACTTCGGTCACTTTCACACGGGCACCAGCACCGCGCAGCGACGCGGCCGAGCCTTTGCCAACGTCACCGTAACCGCAAACCACGGCAACCTTGCCAGCCATCATGGTGTCAGTGGCGCGGCGGATGCCGTCAACCAGCGATTCCTTGCAGCCGTATTTGTTGTCAAACTTCGACTTGGTGACCGAGTCGTTCACATTGATCGCCGGGAACGGCAGTTGGCCGTCTTTCACCAGTTGATACAGGCGGTTCACGCCGGTGGTGGTTTCCTCGGACACGCCCTGAATCTGGTCGCGCATCTTGGTGAACCAGCCGGGGGATGCCGCCAAACGTTTGGCGATCTGCGCTTTGATGACTTCTTCTTCTTCGGATGTCGGAACAGCGATGATGTCCTCACCCGCCTCGGCACGTGCACCCAGAAGAATGTACAATGTCGCGTCGCCGCCATCGTCCAGGATCATGTTTGGGCCATCGTCGAACAGGAAGGATTTGTCCAGATAATCCCAATGCTCTTCCAGCGTCTGGCCCTTGATGGCAAAGACAGGAATGCCAGCCTCGGCAATTGCTGCCGCCGCGTGGTCCTGAGTCGAGAAAATGTTGCACGACGCCCAGCGCACATCCGCGCCCAGCGCGACCAGTGTTTCGATCAGAACAGCCGTTTGGATGGTCATGTGCAGCGAACCGACGATACGCGCGCCGCTCAACGGCTTGCTTTCACCGTATTCCGCGCGCAAAGCCATCAGGCCCGGCATCTCGGTTTCGGCGATGTCCAGTTCCTTACGGCCAAACCCGGCCAATGTAATGTCTTTGACGATATAGTCCCCGGCCATCAGGTGCTCCATTCCGGTAAATCACAGTCCGGGCAGCCCCTAGCACTCCTAGGGGCAGGTGGCAACGTGGATGGCCGGAAAGGGGATAAACAGTCCGTCTAAATCAACTTGGTTCACCCTTTAGCTCTATCTTTGGTATCGCTTCAAAAAAATCTGTGCCAACGGCGACAATACAACTAATGCCGTTCGCCTGGGTCACCAGAACAGTATAGCTTCCGGTTGTCTTCGAGGTCCAAACCTCCATAACAGCCCGTGCGCCCCGCGTTTTCTGCAATCCGCCAAAGACCAGTTCTTCTGAATAACTGTCCTGCAGTTTGGCGATCACATGTTCGCGCTGTGCACAGCTTTTGGCGAAGGCAGGCGGCGCAGTGGCGGCCATGCCGAAGGTCAGGGTTATAGCAAATAGACGTTTGAACATAACATGCTCCTTTCGATACGCGTTTCAGTACGAGAGGGGCACAACTGAAAGGAGTACGCCCCCCTCAGTCCATATGTCGGGATCAAAACGTGCAGGTTCAAAGCACGAAAGCTCAAGAAATTGTTGGCAGCCTGTGATCCAGACAGGTACATCATAGCACAAAAGCGCGAAGTTAACGTGTCCTACTTCACAAGGCATGGCAGAATGGCAACACAACCCAGAGCATGGCAGCGAATGCTTTCCGGTCGCAGACTGGATTTGCTGGACCCGACGCCCGTGGATATCGAGATCGAAGATATCGCGCACGGTCTGGCCTTTGTGGCCCGCTGGAACGGTCAGACAGCAGGTAATTTTGCCTATTCCGTGGCCGAGCACTCCCTTCTGGTTGAAGAGCTTTTCGGCCGGATTGCACCCAAAGCCCCGGTAAAATGGCGATTGGCCGCGCTGTTACACGATGCGCCGGAATATGTGATCGGAGATATGATCTCGCCCGTAAAATCCGCCGTTGGCCCGGATTACGGCGCGCTGGATGACCGGCTGGCAGCGGCCATCCACATTCGGTTCGGCCTGCCGGCGAAGGTGCCGAAAACAGTGAAACGGCAGATCAAAAAAGCCGACAAGATCAGCGCCTGGATGGAGGCGACACAGATTGCTGGGTTTTCTGAGGCTGAGGCGACCAAATTCTTTGGTCGGCCAGATAAAGCAGTGATGGAGGGGTTGGCGATCACGTTACGCCCGCCGATTGATGTGCGGCGGGCGTATATGGAACGTCATATGGTTCTGCTGACGCAGCTTTAGCCGAAGACGTAAAAACACAGCTTATTGCCGTCCAGATCGCGAGCATAAGCGCCGTAGAACCGATCAGGGACGCGCTGGCCAGGTTCTCCTTCATCTGTGGCACCAAGGCTGATTGCCTTCTCGTAAAGCGCCTTAGCCTCATCCTTAGAGTCAGCTGCAAATGCAACCATTCCGCCATTACCGGTCTCGCAGGCTTCGCCATCGTAGGGTGTGCAAACGGCGAGCATTGGCGCTGATGGGTCATTGCCGATGAAAGCGATGCGCCCAGCGTCGATCACAACCTTTGCGCCCTTGTCGGCAAACAGTGTCGTATAAAAACTTTTGGCACGCTCCAAATCTGAAACGCCGATGGTCACATAGCCGATCATTGATTTACTCCATTGTGACGAAAGATGAATTCCCTGCCCGAACCTCGGTCAAAGTGGAACTGGTATCAAGTAACTAAACTGTCAGGACCGGCGCACTATTGCAGACTTTTCCTGGGCCAGGGCATTCAAGGGTTTTGGGCGGCCGGACAAAGCGCTGATGGAGGGGTTGGGGATCACGTTGCGCCCGCCGACAGAGGTGTGGCAGGCATACACTGAACGGCACGAAGAACTGCTGTTGAAACTGTAGCCTGAAACGACGACTTTCACCCCTCAAATCAGGGGAAGACGTCGGGTTCTCCAAACTGGTTTGAACCACTCTCACTTGGCTGAATGTAGAAGTACAACAGGACCAGAGTTCCGATTATCGGAATCAAGCCAATCAACAGCCACCAACCAGTTCGTCCGATGTCGTGCAAACGTCTGGCTCCAATTGCCAGATTGGGAAGCAAAAGCCCAAGCGAAACCAAAACGGAAAGCGGTTGTCCGGCGTTCGGCTCAAACACCCCAAATCCGAGCATCGGAGCGATCAAAGCGCCATCAATTATTCGCGTCACCAGAAGAACGAGAAGAACGGCCAGAACCCACCACCAAAATGTCGGTCGCGAAGAACGCCCATTGAATTTGGCGTAGTTTGACAGAGCCCTTCGAAATGCAGTCGTGAGATTGTTCATGCAATCCTCCGCAATTGGACGGCATTCACATATCACTATTTCAAATTATTTAACACGGAAACTACCAGGTTGGTGGTCTGCCAACAAACAAGTCACGCGTATGCCCCGGCCGAATAGGTTAGTTCATAAGAATGACTGTATAGCTCAAATACGTTTCCAAACGGATCTTCCATGTAGACCATGCGATAGGGTTTATCGCCAGGATAGTATTTGCGAACCTGCTTCATTCGCTGTTTTCCACCAAGCTCTTCGATGATCTTGACCCGTTCTTCAAGGTTGTCGTCCTGAACACAAAAATGGAACAACCCGCGACGCCAATATTCGAACGGCCTCTCTTCTTCGATCGTGTTTGGAAACTCGAAGAGTTCAATACCTATTCCATCCCCCATCGAAAGATGAGCAATCCGAAATGAACCCCAGCCTTCTCCAAAAACATCGTCACACATCTGACCTATGGCACTATCGTCATGCAGCACTTCGGTGGGCTCCATAAGCACATAGAGTCCAAATGCCTTAGAATAGAATTCTACCGCTTTTTCCAGGTCTGGAACGGTTACTCCGATGTGTGAAAAGGTTAGTGCAGACATTTTTAGAGACTCCTCGTTCCGCAGCAAACAAGACAAAGGGCATCAGCAACCCTTGCCGATACCCCCGAAATAGTGCGCTTGTTTCTGTCTCCACGTCCAGAGCGAAGCAAAGATCCGCTTTGGTCCGACCAGAAGAGATTTAACGCGGACTGCGCTTCGCCAATATCCGTTGCAATGTCCGACGGTGCATGTTCAGGCGCCGTGCGGTTTCGGACACGTTCCGGTCGCACAGCTCATAGACCCGCTGGATATGCTCCCAACGGACGCGGTCCGCACTCATGGGGTTTTCTGGTGGTGGGGGCAGTTCATCGCCCTTGGCCAGCAGCGCGTTGGTGATGTCCGTGGCGTCGGCGGGTTTCGACAGGTAATCCGTGGCGCCGATCTTGACCGCAGCAACGGCGGTGGCAATCGCACCGTATCCGGTCAGGACCACAACCCGGCTGTCGGGGCGCTTTTCGCGCAGAACTTCGACCACATCCAGACCGTTGCCATCTTCGAGACGCAGGTCAACGACCGCGTAGGCGGGCGGGCGGGCGGTGGAAATGGCGCGGCCTGCGGCGACGGAACCTGCGGTTTCAACCTCGAACCCGCGTTTTTCCATCGCTTTTGCCAGACGTCTCAGAAACGGTTCGTCATCGTCCACCAAAAGCAGCGTTTTATCGGGGCCGATGTCGAGTTCAGAGCTGTCCGCCATATTCTGTTCTTTCCGCTATTTCACGCCTTTGGCTTAACCATGAGTAATAGCAGCGCCATCCCAAAGGTCAAACAACCCGTCGTTTTCTAGATTTTGTCGAGGAAACACTCAACCTTGTCGGCCATCTGCTCGGCGGTGTCGTCCCGGTTGAAGAATTCGATGAACCCATCCTCGGGCGTGACAAGATAGGTAAAGGTCGAGTGGTCTACCAGATAGTACTCATCGCTTTTGTCATGGGCCTTGTAGTAAGTTTTGTAGGCCTTGCTGGCGGCCTTGACCTGCTCAGGCGTGCCGGTCAGCGCGATAGTCTTACCGCCCAGGTTAAAGGCATAATCGGCCATCACTTCGGTCGTATCGCGATCCGGGTCAATTGAAATGAACAAGGGCGTCACGGACTGGCCACGCTCGGCCAGAATGTCCACGGCCTCGGCATTGCGTGACATATCGAACGGGCAGACGTCGGGGCAGAAGGTATAGCCGAAATATACCAGCGTCGGTTCGGTGATAACATCGGTGTCGGTGACCGTTTCGCCCCTGCCGTTGAGCAGTTCAAATGGCCCGCCGATGGCCGCCGTTCCGCCAGCAATCTGACTGGTCCGGCATTGTGCGAACTTGTCATCTGATCCGGCACCGCGCGTCAGCAGCCACATGGCCCCCAGGCCCACGGCAAGAACAACGGTTGCGAGGATGGCATAAAGACGGACCATGACATCAATCCTGACGTAAGAGGGGTTGTTGATCGTTTCGGCCGGGACACCTATCAAGAAGTTCAGCCGATGCAACAGGACATAATCGACCGATGGCAAATTCCAACATCACATTATGGCGCGGTCAGGAACGCAGCAGCTGGATTCGGCTGCGCACCCTGATCCTGTTGCGCTGGGTGGCCATTTTCGGCCAGATCACAGCGATCACCGTCGCGCAGCAAACTTATGACATCCAGCTGGACGCAACGCTTTGTTATCTGGCGATTGGCGTCTCGGTCATGGGGAATCTGACTGCAATTCTGCTGTTTCCCCGCAACAAGCGCCTGTCCGAGTTCGAGAACTTCCTGATGGTGCTGTTCGACCTGCTGCAGCTGACCATTTTGCTGTACCTTACAGGCGGGCTGAACAACCCGTTTGCGCTGTTGCTGGTGGGGCCTGTCACGATATCCGCGAGCGTCATGAGCACCCGGTCAACCCTGATAATCGGCGGCGTTGCCATTGCCTTGACAACTCTTCTGGCCGAATTCCACCTGCCTTTGCGCACCGCATTGGGGGCAGAACTGGACATCCCAGATATTCTACTGTTCGGAAACTGGGCCGCAATCGTCATCGCAATTGTCTTTCTGGGCGCGTATTCGCATCGCGTCAGCTCAGAGGTACAATCTATGTCCGAAGCGCTGGCCGCCACCCATATGGCGCTTGCACGCGAACAGAAGCTGACCGATCTAGGCGGCGTGGTCGCCGCCGCCGCGCATGAGCTGGGCACGCCGCTGGCAACGATCAAACTGGCGAGCTCCGAGTTGATTGAGGAATTGGATGACCGGCCCGACCTTATCGAGGACGCCGCCCTGATCCGCGAACAGGCGAACCGTTGCCGCGATATCCTGCGAGACATGGGCCGGGCGGGCAAAGACGACCTGCATCTGCGTCAAGCCCCGCTTTCTACCGTGGTGCATGAAGCCGCCGAGCCGCATATCAACCGAGGCAAGACCGTTCATTTCTTCGAAGGCCCGGCCGAGGATGGCGATGTGCAGCAGCCCTCGATCCTGCGCAAGCCCGAGATCATTCACGGCCTGCGCAACCTGATCCAGAACGCGGTGGATTTTTCGCGCGGAAATGTCTGGGTCGAGGCGGAATGGTCCACCAAACAGATCACCGTCAGCATCATGGATGACGGTCGTGGATATCCGTCGCAGATGATCGGCCGGATCGGCGATCCCTTCATGCGCCGCCGCCGCAGCGAGACCGAAAAAAGGACCCGTCCGGAATATGAAGGCATGGGTCTGGGTCTTTTCATTGCCAAAACGCTGCTTGAACGCAGCGGAGCAGAGCTGGATTTCGCCAACGGATCGGACCCATACCAAACCCTGTCGGATAACCCCGAACGCCGGGGTGCGATCGTCAAGGTGACCTGGCCCCGTAACCTTGTGGATGCGCAAACCGGTGATACGCCTGTGCCTTCGGGTGTAAACCAGCGTTTCCAAACCTGATCTGACACGAGCTAACACTGGTTAAGACCCCGTTAACTATTAAGGCGCATAGTACCGCTTCTTGGTTTCGCGCACCGGAGGGCGCATGGTCGACTGGATCATTCTGGCCATCATCGGCCTTGTTTCAGCAAGTCTTGCCGTTCAGTGGCTGTTGCCGCGCAGGCGGGAACGGGGGGACAACTTTGGGCTGTCCTCACCTGCCTCCTTGTTTGATGCGGCATTCCTGTTTGATGGTGACCGGCTTATCAGTCACTCGGACATCGCGTTGGAAGGGTTCGAGCAGGTCCGTGATTGGGCCGATCTGTGCCGGCTGCTGCACAGAGATTTTCCAACATTCCCCGAAACACCTGATCAGGTCCGGCGTGAAGGCAACCTGGTCATCCCGGCCATCGATTGCACGGTTGAACGCGATGTTCTGTGCGAATGGATAGACGGAATTGTACGCGTTCAGCTGCGCGACCGTACCGATTGCCCCTCGATAACTCAAATCGCATCAAATGATCCAAACCGCCTTGCCATGGAAAAAGCGCCCTACCCTGTCTGGCTGTTGGATCATCAGGGCGATGTGCGCTGGTGCAATGCTGCTTATGTTTCGCTGGTGCGCAAAGTACGGGATCAGGACACGGACCTGACCGCACCATTGTTTCCGGTCCCCGATGCCGACCAACGGCTAAGTGCAAAGGCGCGGGTCTCAATTTCCTCCGAGTTCAGTGAAAACAAGCTGTGGTTCGATCTGACGTTAGTAGATCACCCCGAAGGGCACTTGTCTTATGCCGTGGACATCAACGCAATCGTCGAGGCGGAGGTGGCGCAGCGCAAATTCGTTCAGACCATGACCAAGACCTTCGCGCAATTGCCCATCGGGCTGGCTATTTTTGACCGCAACCGCCAACTGGCATTGTTCAACCCGGCCCTGATCGACCTGACCACCCTGCCCCCGGATTTCCTAAGCTGCCGCCCCAGCCTGTCCAGCTTTTTCGATCGCTTGCGGGATCAGCACATGATGCCCGAGCCCAAGAATTACCGCAGCTGGCGTAGTCAGATGAACGACCTTCTAGAAGCGGCAGAGGACGGGAACTATCAAGAAACTTGGTCCCTGCCCTCCGGCTCGGTTTACTCGGTCAGTGGGCGCCCGCACCCGGACGGAGCAGTTGCCTTTTTGTTTGAGGACATCACTGCCGAGATCACTCTGACCCGCCGGTTCCGGTCAGAAATGGATCTGATGCAATCCATTCTGGACAAACTGGCCGATGCCATCGCCGTCTTCAGTGACGATGGTACGCTGGCTTTTACCAATTTCGCCTACCAACAGCTTTGGGGTGATACAGGCGACGCAGGCTTTGACGCGGACTCCGTTCTTGAGGTGACCAAAAGCTGGCAGGAACATTGCACCGCGACACCGATCCTTGGCGAAATTCGCGATTTTGTAGAGGCGCGGGAAAATCGCGCGGAATGGTCGGGCGTGATCTATCTGCGAAACGGTATCCAGGTGTTGTGCACGGTCAGCCCAATGCAGAACGGGGCCACCATAGTTCGTTTCTCGGTGGATCGGGATGCATTGATGCGGCAAGAGGCGCAGCAAATCAGCGCCTGAACCGGGTTGCAGCCAACCGGGCGCAAGGCCATTGTGGCGCCATGACCAATTCGCCCTGCACGATCACTTTGAATTCGCCCGAGGAAACAGCAGAATTCGCTGCCCGCCTCGGTGCGGAATTGAGATCTGGAGACATCTTGTTGCTTGAGGGCGAGATCGGCAGCGGAAAGACCCATTTTGCCCGCAGCCTGATCCAATCGCTGATGATCGAGCCCGAAGATGTGCCTTCGCCGACTTTCACCTTGGTTCAGGCTTATGACACGCCGGTCGGGGAAATCTGGCACTGTGACCTGTACCGCCTGAGCGCGGTTGAGGAGGTCGAAGAACTGGGCCTGACCGAGGCTTTCGAAACCGCAATCTGTCTGATTGAATGGCCGGATAAACTGGGCCCGCTGATGCCGGAGTCTGCGGCGAAGATATCCTTCGAAACAGACCCCAACATGACAGAAGCACGCCATCTGACCCTTCGCTGGTCAGACCCGAAATGGCCCGTGAAACTAAGGATTCCCGCATGACAAACCGCGCGGTATTGGCCGAAGCGTTGATCGCGCAGACCAAATGGTCAAATGCAAAGCACGCGCCGCTGGCTGGGGATGCCTCGAACCGTCGGTACGAGCGGCTAACCGATCCGGAAACCGGCAAAACGGCGGTGTTAATGGATTCACCTCCGGGCAAGGCAGAAAATGTCGAAGATTTTGCCCGCATGGCCGAATACCTGCGGTCCCTTGGTCTGAGCGCGCCCGAGATTTATGCCGAGGATACGCATTACGGCTTTCTGCTGCTCGAAGATCTCGGCGATGACCTCTTCGCGCGCGTGCTTGCGCAGACCCCCAGCATGGAGCGTGCGCTTTATGAGGTCGCGACGGATGTTCTGATCGACCTGTACAACGCGCCAAGCCTTTCTTTGCGATCCTATGATCCGAGTTTGATGACCGAGCTGGCCGCGTTGTCCTTTACCAAATACGCGCAGGCCGTGCAGGGCACGCACGACGCCGATGCGCGTAACCGATTTGAAAACCGGTTCTCGGACATTCTGCACCGGGAAACTTCGGGGTCCAAAGTTGTTGTGCTGCGCGATTACCACGCTGAAAACTTGATCTGGTTGCCGGATCGCGACGGGGTTCAGCGCGCTGGTTTGTTGGACTTTCAAACCGCCATGCTGGGCCATCCGGCCTATGATCTGGTATCTTTGTTGCAGGATGTGCGTCGCGATGTGTCACTCGGAACCGAGATGCAAATGGTGAATCGCTATATCGTGGCGACTGGGGTGAATGATCATGACTTCCGCACCGCCTATGCGGTGTTGGGTGCTCAGCGAAATCTGCGCATTCTGGGCGTCTTTGCCCGGCTGGCAACCGAATACGGCAAGCCCAGCTATGTCGATCTGATTCCGGCGACTTGGGCCCACCTGATGCGGGATCTGGAACATCCCGCACTGGTAACCATCGCCAATCTGTTGCGCGAGGCCTTGCCCGCACCCACCCCTGAAAATCTGGACAGGCTCCGACAGAAATGACCCAAGACCCCGAAGCCGTCATGCTGTTTGCAGCCGGGTTTGGCACCCGTATGGGCGCATTGACCGAAAATCGGCCCAAACCACTGATCAAGGTCGCCGGCCGGCCTCTGATTGATCACGCTTTGGATTTGGTGAATGCCCTGCAACCAAAGCGTATCGTGGCCAACCTACATTATCTGCCAGATCAGCTCGAAGCTCATCTAGTCCCAAAAGGTGTTCTGCTTTCCCATGAAACGCCGGAGATTCTTGAGACTGGCGGCGGAATACGCGCCGCTTTGCCCCTGCTTGGATCGCACCCGGTTTACACCCTGAACCCAGACGCGATCTGGTCAGGACCGAACCCTTTGACGATGCTCCGCGAGGCGTGGAATCCCGATCACATGGACGCGCTGTTGATGTGTGTACCGGTGGATCAGACTGTCGGGCACATCGGCAAAGGCGACTTCACAGCAGATGAGAACGGACGGATCGTGCGCGGCGGCAATTTGATCTATGGCGGTGCGCAGATCATGAAATCCGAAGGGTTGATGGATATCCCTGAGAAAGCGTTCTCACTTAACGTGCTATGGGACCAGTTGCAGCGGCAGGATCGTCTGTTTGCCCTCACCTATCCCGGTCGCTGGTGCGATGTCGGCCACCCCGAAGGGATTGCACTAGCCGAGGGGTTGATTGCCGATGTTTGAACCCAGCCCAGCTCCGCGCGTTTTTGCCGTTCCGCCCGGTTCGGACTTCCCAAAAATGCTGGTTCAGGGGCTGCAAGATCGCAGTGCAGCGCATCCGCCCGAGATGCTGGCGCGCGTTCAACTGGTCGTCAATACAAGGCGTATGGCCCGGCGCGTCCGCGACCTGTTTGACCAAGGCCCGGCGTGCCTATTGCCGCGTCTTTCACTGGTTACCGATCTGGGGGAAAGCGTCGATCTTTCGCAGATACCTCCGGCGATTCCACCGCTGCGGCGCAGGTTAGAGTTGACGCAGTTGATCTCTAAGCTGTTGGAACAACAGCCTGATCTGGCTGCACGGTCTTCACTTTTTGACTTGTCCGACAGCCTAGCCGCGTTGATTGATGAGATGCAGGGCGAAGGTGTTTCGCCCGACGCGATCCGGAATTTGGATGTCAGTGACATGTCCGGGCATTGGGAAAGGGCGCAAAAGTTCATCGGAATTGCCGATCAAATCATAGATTCAGGCCCAGATGCGCTGGATGTTCAGGCCCGGCAGCGGCTTGTGGTGGAAAACCTGATAGAACGTTGGCAAGTCGCTCCGCCGCAGCATCCGGTTATCCTTGCCGGGTCAACCGGGTCTCGCGGAACCACTCTGATGCTGATGGAGGCGGTCGCGCGCCTGCCGCAAGGCGCGTTGATCCTGCCGGGTTACGATTTCGATCAGCCCGACCGCGTTTGGCGCGGGTTGGACGATGCGCTGACATCGGAAGATCACCCGCAGTACCGGTTCCGCAAACTGATGTCTCAGCTTGGCTTAGAGCCGGATCAGGTCATGCCTTGGACGGGTGATCAACCACCCTCGCCTGCTCGCAACCGCTTGGTTTCGCTGGCTTTACGCCCAGCGCCGATCACGGATGCCTGGATGTCCGAAGGCCCGCAACTGACCGATCTGGATGGCGCCACAAAGGACGTGACACTGGTCGAGGCGCAATCGCCCAGGTCCGAGGCCCTGGCCATCGCACTGCGCCTTCGCCAGGCAGCCGAAACCGGCCAAACTGCCGCGCTAATCACACCTGACAGGATGCTGACCCGCCAAGTCAGCGCTGCTTTAGATCACTGGAACATCCTTCCCGATGACAGCGCTGGTCTACCGCTGCAACTATCGCCGCCCGGCCGGTTTCTGCGTCACGTGGCGGGGCTTTTCGCACGGCGTCTGGATGGCGAGGCATTGCTGACCCTTCTGAAACACCCGCTGTGTCATGATGGTGACGAGCGCGGCGCGCATTTGCTGCATACGCGGGACCTTGAACTAGATTTGCGCCGACATGGCCCGCCTTTCCCGGACAGCGCCAGCCTGACCGCTTTTGCAATCCGCAAAGAAGTTCCCGAGGGCTGGGTACGTTGGCTAAACTCCCATTTCTGCGATCAACAGATCGCGGGCCAACTCCCATTGACGGATTGGGTTGCCAGGCTGCGCATCTTGGCCGAGGCGATTTCGGCGGGCGCGTCAGGGGAAACAGGCACGCTCTGGGACAAGAACGCAGGCCAAAAGGCGCAAGGCGTCCTAAGCGCACTGGAAAAAGAGGCACAACACGGCGGCCCGATGACCGCCCATGATTTCGCCGACCTGTTGGGTGCTTTGCTCGCGGGCGAGGAGGTCCGGGATCGCGACGCCCCGCATCCACACATCATGATCTGGGGCACGCTCGAGGCGCGCGTGCAAGGGGCAGATTTGCTTATCTTGGGCGGCCTAAATGAAGGCAGCTGGCCCGAGGCCGCCGCGCCAGACCCCTGGCTGAACCGCCAGATGCGCGACAAGGCCGGGCTTTTGCTGCCCGAACGGCGGATCGGCCTGTCGGCACATGACTTTCAACAAGCCATCGGCGCGCCCGAGGTCTGGCTGACCCGCGCCAAGCGGTCCGATGACGCAGAAACCGTTCCGTCACGCTGGCTGAACCGCCTTTCGAACTTGCTGCACGGCTTGCCAGGGCAGGGCGGGCCTGAGGCATTGTCAGAAATGCGCAACAAAGGCCGGCAATGGCTGCAATGGGCGGAACAGCTTGAAATCGCGCCGCATATCGAACCGGCTACGCGCCCATCTCCGCGGCCGCCAGTGGCATCGCGCCCGAACCGGTTGAGCGTGACGGAAATCAAACGACTGATTCGCGATCCTTATGCGATTTACGCCAAACATGTGCTGCGCCTGAAACCGCTGGACCCTTTGGTGCAAGCGCCGGATGCCTTGTTGCGCGGGATCGTGATCCACGAAATTCTGGAACATTTCGTCAAAGACAGTGTTCTGGACACCGCCTTGTTGACCCGCGAAAACTTTTTGAAACGCGCGGAAACCTTGTTGGATCAACACGTTGCGTGGCCCACAGCGCGTAAATTGTGGCTGGCGCGTTTGGAACGCATCGCGGATGACTTTCTGGCCGCTGAAATCGCGCGGCGAGGGGACGGGGGACCAGTCGCCTTCGAGGCGGCGGTGAAACTTTTGCTAACGCCTCTGGATTTCACCATCGTGGGGCGCGCCGACAGGATAGATCGCAACAAGCGCGGTGCATTACGGATAGTTGACTACAAGACAGGGGCGCCCCCAACGGAAAGCCAGCAATCCAAGTTCGACAAACAGTTGCTTATCGAAGCCGCGATGGCCGAAGAGGGCGGTATCGACGGTTTCGACCCTTCTCCCGTGGCCGAGGCGATTTTCATTGGTATGGGCGGCACTTACAAAGAAGTACCCGCACCGCTGGCGAAAGAGCCGCCAGACAAGGTTCTGGCCGAGCTCAAAGAGTTGGTTTCTGCCTATTTAGAGCCTGATCAAGGGTTTTCATCCCGTCGAATGTTGCACAAGGATTCGGATGTGGGTGACTACGATCAACTGGCGCGGTTCGGGGAATGGGACCGCACTGATGACACAACGCCTGAGGACCTGACATGAGCGCTCGCAACGACGCAACCGAGCGGCAGGTACAGGCCGCGCGGCCCGACGCCTCGACCTGGTTGGCGGCCAATGCAGGCTCTGGAAAAACGCGGGTTCTGACTGATCGGGTGGCGCGTCTGTTGTTGGGCGGCGTGCAGCCACAGCATATCCTTTGTCTGACATACACCAAGGCCGCCGCCAGCGAGATGCAAAACCGGTTGTTTGATCGCCTCGGACAATGGGCAATGAAGGATGATGTCGGCCTTCTTTCCCAACTGACCGATCTGGGTGTTCCGGGTGTTATCGACCCCGAACGGCTGGCACAGGCCAGAACGTTGTTTGCGCGCGCCATCGAAACACCCGGTGGCCTGAAGATCCAGACGATCCACTCGTTCTGCGCTTCACTGCTACGGCGTTTCCCGCTTGAAGCCAGGGTCAGCCCGCAATTTTCAGAGATGGAGGACCGCGCGGCGGCCCTTTTGCGTGAAGAGATTGTCGAAGATTTCGCCGCAGGTCCGCAGGCGTATCTGATCGAAGATGTCGCCCGGTTTGTCACCGATACCGGGTTCGACAAACTTACCGCGGCCATCACCCAGAAACGCAACCTGTTTGCGCAGCCGCTGGAATGGGCCGATGTGCTGCAACGGTTTGAACTGGCCGACGGGTTCGATGAAGACGCTTTAATAGGACGTGTGTTTCTGGGCGGCGAGGTGGAATTGATCAGGTCGATTCTGCCGGTGCTTTCCGAAAGTGGCGGCAATAACGCCAAGGCGGCCGACAAGCTTGCGGCATTTACCGAGGCCCGGGTTAGCAGCTTACCTATTTTGGAAAGCGTGCTTTTGACCGGAAAATCCGCCAAAGAACCCTTCACGGCTAAAATCAACAGTTTCCCGACCAAAGCCCTGCGCGAAGGGGCGCTGGTGGGCAAGATGCCCCAGCTCGAAGCGTTGATGTTGCGGGTGGAGGCCGCGCGCGAACATCGGCTGGCCCTGGTGGCCGCGCGCAAGACAATGGTGCTGCATCGCTTCGCGACGGCGTTTTTGCCGGAATATGAGCGGCGCAAGCAACTGCGCGGATGGCTAGACTTTGACGACCTGATCTTACGTGCACGGCAGGTGTTGAATGATCCGGCGGTTGCCGAATGGGTGTTGTACCGACTGGATGGCGGCATCGACCACATTCTGGTGGACGAAGCGCAGGATACCAGTCCCGATCAGTGGGACGTGGTAGAAAAACTGGCGCAGGAATTTACCAGCGGAGAAGGGGCCCGGTCCGGGGTTGAACGCACGATTTTCGTGGTCGGTGACAAAAAGCAGTCGATCTATTCGTTTCAGGGTGCCGATCCGCAGGCATTCGATCTGATGCAGGCAGAGTTTGGGCGGAAGCTCTCTGAATCAGGCTCTAAATTGTGGGATTCCACGTTAGAATACTCATTCCGATCCTCCAGCGCGATCTTGTCCTTGGTCGACATCCTGTTCGAAAACCGAGCGAAAGCCGGATTTCACAAGGAAAGCCAGCACCGCGCGTTCAAGGCGGATCTGCCGGGCCGCGTGGACCTGTGGCCCGTGGTCGAAAAGGTTGAAGAGGATGACGATGCTGACTGGACCGATCCAGTAGATCGGCCTGGCGCGCGGCATCACACTGTCATTCTGGCCGAGAAGGTGGCGCAGTCGATCAAGGCAATGATCGAACAGGGCGAAACGATCCCTGAGGATGGCGAAACGCCCGGCACATTTGTACGGCGGAAGGTTCAGCCGGGGGACTTCCTGATCCTCGTTCAGCGCCGTTCGGACTTGTTTGCCGAGATCATCCGGGCCTGCAAGGCCGCTGACCTACCGATCGCCGGGGCAGACCGGCTTAAGGTCGGCGCGGAATTGGCGGTCAAAGATCTGGCCGCGCTATTGAGCTTTCTGGCCACGCCCGAGGACAGCCTGTCGCTGGCTACTGTGCTGAAATCCCCGCTGTTCGGTTGGGCCGAGCAGCAGCTGTTCGACCTGGCGCATCGGCGCAAGGAACAGTTCCTTTGGGCCGCTCTGCGTCAACGCGCCGAAGAGTACCCTGAAACACTGGCTGTTCTGCACGACTTGCGCGGGCAGATCGACTTTCTGCGCCCCTACGATCTGATTGAACGTATCCTGACCCGCCACGACGGGCGGCGCAAACTGCTGGGCAGGCTGGGAGCCGAGGCTGAAGACGGGATCAACGCGTTGCTGTCGCAGGCGCTGGCCTATGAGCGCACGGATATCCCAAGCCTGACAGGCTTTCTGGTCTGGATGCAGACTGACGATCTGGAAATCAAACGGCAGATGAGCGGTGTGGGCAACATGATCCGGGTGATGACCGTGCATGGCTCCAAGGGGTTGGAGGCGCCGATTGTGATCCTGCCGGATACGGGCAAACGGCAAGCTCCGCGTGATGCCGAGGTCATGGTGGCCGAAGGCACACCGCTTTGGAAAGTTCCGGCTGACGTGTCCCCGGCGTTGATTGCGCGTGCGCGCGACGAAGCCCGAACGCGGGAAGAAAATGAGCGGCTTCGTTTGCTCTATGTGGCTCTAACACGAGCTGAAAAGTGGTTAGTCGTGGCGGCTGCCGGCGATGTCGGTAAGGATGGGACCAGCTGGTATCAGATGGTTCAGGCTGCGATGGAACGGGCAGGGGCGGTGGCGCTTCCCGGCTCAGATTCTCTGCGATTGTCGCACGGGGATTGGGATGCATCACCGATTATTGAATCCGCAAAGACCTCAACTGCCGTGACGGACCTGCCAGCCCCGTTCCTGTCTCCCGCCACACCACCAGAGCCCGAAGCGGAAACGCTCAGCCCTTCAGATCTGGGCGGCGCCAAGGCTTTGCCCGGCGATGCAGGTCACGACGAAGAAGTGGCAAAGTTGCGCGGCACACGATTGCACCTGCTGCTGGAACACTTGCCTTCGGTCACGCGGGAAGACTGGCCGCAGCTTTGCGCGCGGGTTCTGCCCGATATGCAGAACGCGGAACGGCAAGAGCTGATGGATGAGGCATGCGACGTTTTGACTGCGGCGCATCTTCGGCCTGTCTTTGCCGCCGGCGCCTTGGCTGAGGTGCCCGTGACAGCCGACCTGAACGGACGCCGCATGCACGGGGTGATCGACCGATTGATCGTCACCGATACCGAGGTTCAGGTCATTGATTTCAAAACAAATGCAACGGTTCCCAACAGTGCAGAGACATGCCCTGAGGGGCTTTTGCGACAGATGGGGGCGTATGCCAACGCCTTGTCGCAGGTCTATCCGAACCACGAAATCCGCACCGCGATCCTATGGACCAGAAAAGCAGATCTGATGTGGCTGCCACACGATCTTGTGACGCACGCCCTGTCGCGCACCCAGATATCTTGACCTTGGATTGCCCGGCCCCTACGTTCTGTTCCCGAGATACCCCATTCAGGAGACAGAATATGTCGACCGTTGCCGTTACCGACGATACCTTTGACGCCGAAGTCAAAAACTCTGATGTCCCCGTTGTGGTGGATTTCTGGGCCGAATGGTGTGGCCCCTGTAAACAAATCGGCCCCGCTCTGGAAGAACTGGCCAACGAATACGGCGGCAAAATCAAAATTGCCAAGGTAGACGTGGACAGCAACCCGAACGCCGCTGCCGCCATGGGTGTGCGTGGCATTCCTGCTCTGTTCATCTTCAAGGACGGTCAGGTTGTGTCGAACCGCGCCGGTGCGGCCCCCAAAGCCGCACTGCAAAGCTGGATCGACGAATCCATCTGATCCGATGTGATCGGTATTGAACAAGGGCGTCCGAATTCGGGCGCCCTTATTTGTGACTGGCTCAATTGGGCCATCAATACAGGGAAAGCAAATGGCGAAAACACGGGTTCTGGTGGAATTCGGGATGGGCACATCCCTGCGGCGCGAGGATTATACCGAGGCTGCGCTGCGGGCTATCAAGGATGCGCTGTGGCACAACTCAGTAAACATGGCCGAGCTGTTCGACTTTCCGAAAGAGGCGATGATCATTGACGCCGAAGTGGGTGTACAGCAGCCCGACAAGGTCGACACCGAGGCGCTGAAGGCGATCTTTCCCTATGGCCAGCCTAACATCACTGTGACCAAGGGCGGATTGGATATTGATAAACCCCACACCGATGGCCGCACCGTGATCGCCAACGCCGCCGTCATCGTTTCATTCGATATGGAGCCCGCCCAATGACCGAAAAACGCATCATTCTGGAAATGGGCACCGGCAACGATCTTTATGGTCAGGACTACACCAAAGCCGCCTGTCGCGCCGTGCAGGACGCGCTGCATCATTCGTCGATCACGCTGTTTTCCAAGCTTGGAATCGATCACAAGGAGATGCGGGTTCAGGTGACCATTGCCGTTCAACAACCTGATGAGGTTGACTGTGACAAGGTCGCCGCTGATCTGCCAAGGGGCCGCGCCGAAGTGCGGGCCGTCAAGGGCGGGTTGGATGTCGTGGATGACGCCGCTGGCACGCGCCATGTCATCGCCACAGCCGCGATCGAGGCGTTTTTGCCGGATCAGGCTGGTAAATACGTGCAAAGCTGACAAAGAAAAAGCCGCTCGGATACCCGGGCGGCTGCTTCAAATTCTGGTTCTGATTGCGGGATCAGATTTTTGCGATGTCCGCGCGCGCCAGACCGATGTCTTCCAGCTGTGCGTTGCTCAGACCCGACAGAATCTTGCGCGTCTTGCGGTTTTCGTACCGCTCAACAGCGGAGTCGAAGACATTGATGAATGCATCCACTACGTGCAGGATGGTAGCTGCTCCGAGTGGGGCATGGATGTTTGCAGTTGTTGCCATGTTCCCAGTCCTTGTATCTGAAACAGCCGACCCGTTGTCGGTTGTGAGCCTCATGTAGTCCCACGGGCGGGGACTCACAATTGCTGGTCTGGTAACCCCGGTTTGCGTTTTGTGCATATCTTTTGGGCAGTTGTGCAACGGGTTGCGCCGATCCCGCGCCCGGCCCATATATAGCGACTGAGAACACGGAGGCTTTCATGGCGGACAGCGATTTTCCCGGATGGCACGGGACCACGATCATTGGTGTCAAAAAAGACGGGCAAGTCGTTATTGCCGGGGACGGACAGGTCAGCCTGGGCCAGACCGTGATCAAAGGCACTGCGCGCAAAGTGCGTCGTCTGTCGCCGGGCGGATTTGAAGTTGTCGCCGGGTTTGCGGGATCAACCGCAGATGCGTTTACCCTGCTGGAACGGCTTGAGGCAAAACTGGAAGCAACACCCGGTCAACTGGCCCGTGCCTCGGTCGAGCTGGCCAAGGACTGGCGCACCGACAAGTACCTGCAAAAGCTTGAGGCAATGCTGATCGTCACTGACGGCAAAGACCTGTTGGTCATCACTGGGGCTGGGGATGTGTTGGAGCCTGAACACAACGTGGCGGCCATCGGATCGGGCGGGAACTTTGCCCTGGCCGCAGCACGCGCGATGATGGGCAGCGATAAACCCGCCGAAGAGGTCGCGCGTGAAGCTATGGCGATTGCCGCTGACATCTGCGTCTATACCAATGGCAATCTGACGGTTGAAACGATCACATCATGAGCGAGGTTCTGGCCGCAATATTCGGCGGTGTTATTGGCGGGATATTGGGGCCGATCATTTTTGAAGAGTATAGGTCGTGGAAACACCAAAAAGACTGGAAGGAACCTCGTAAAGAGCTCCTGAAGTCCATGCTCTTGGACCCCAAATTCAAGTTCAAATCTCTAGAACGACTCAGCCGCACTATCGGTTGCACCGAGGATGACACCCGATCGCTGTTGATTGAACTTGGTGCACGCGGAACGATCCTGAGGAAGTCCAAAAAAGAGGGTTGGGTCCTGATTGACAGAGCGCCGCTAAAGGAAGACGTGCGCAATCTGGAAGAAGAAGAGCTCGAAGAAGATCAGCCTTGATGGCTCTACATTATGAAGCTTAGGCCAACAGCGCCGAGATTTCTTTTCCCTTCCAACGCCGGTACATACCGACCAGCCCAAGCAGGGCGGTTGCTATGACGATGTAATAGGGCAGGCGGATGTCGATACTCATCAATCCGCCGCCGACCAGGGACATGACACCGCCGGCAAGACAGAAGACCGCCGTCGTAACGCCCATGACCCAACCTTGATCCGCTTCGCCAACGCTGGACGAAAACAGACCCAGCAGGGTCGGGTAGGCGACGCCAAAGAAGAAATAGAAGAAGAAGACCGGAACATAGCTCAGTACGCCGCTGGGGCTGAAGGCGAAGCCAAAGCCGCAGATCACCATCACCACCAATGAGGTATGGATGATGGAATGCTTGCTGAACCTCTCTTGCGCTGGTTTCACGAGGAATGTGCTGGAAAACGCCAAGGCAAAACCGATGACCACCATAGCCATGCTGCCACCGATGACGCCGTAGCCCCATGCACTGGTCAGGAAATTATCGACGAATACGTAGAACGTGACATTGGCAATCATGAACAGCGCATAGACGGGCAGGATTTTCAGAACCAACGGGTGTTCACGTACCGCGATCAGACTGTCGGTGATATCGCGTGGGCGAAAGACAAATGCCGCGCGCTCGGTGCGGGTGTCCTTGAAGAAAAAACTCACCAGGAAGATGGCGATCATCACCAGAACAAACGCGCCGTAGAACGGCATCTTGAGCGTGGCATAGCTGCCCAGTATCGCTGCATCGGACAGAACAGCCCCGATAATCGGGCCGCCGACCAGACCAAAGCTGACGCCGGTGATGATATACCCCATGTTTCGGTCGCGGTCGGCGGCATCGGTGCTGCCGTCAATCATCGCCGCTTGTGCAATGGGCTGATTACCCGCCGTAAAGCCGGTGATCGACCGACCAACGATCAGCAGAAGCAAACTGTTAAGGTAAAGTGCCGTGATGGTGATGGCATAACCGGCCAGCGCCCCACCTAAACACACCAACAAAGCATTCTTACGCCCGATGGAGTCCGACACTTTCGAGACATAGACCACACCCAAAAACCACGACAGAAAGAAACACCCGATCACCAACCCATAGTAGAAATGGCGCTGGCCCATAGATGTGCTTTCCGGCAGGAACCCGGATTTTGTTTCCATGATCAAAGAGTTGATGATGGGAAAGACCAGCCCTTGTCCGATCAGATCTACAAATACCACGAACAACAACGTAATCTTGGCAATCTTCGTCATGATACACACCTTGGAACTAGTTCCTTAAGGTGAGTGTAACAGACAGGCGCAATGGCACCTAACGCCTTGTCAGAGGCCGGTAATTTACCGGCCTCCGGGCGCAATTCGTCGTTGGGTTACGAAAGCGCTGCAACGCCCAGCGGAACGCCGGCAACGTCACACCAGATGTAAACTTCGTTATAGCCCGAGATATCCATGGTCGGCGGTACCGCATAAGACTGCTTGCCTTTCAGGTTCAGCAACGCCCCCAGTTTCGAGTTCGGGTCATAGGTGCCGTCTTTGCCGAAGGCCACGCGCGGGTCCGGACCGTTATCCAGCGAAAAGTCATCACCCAGCTCAACGATATAGCGCTCACCGTCTTTGACCACTTTGACCGAACCGGTGGTGATATGTTTCGAGCGGCCCTCGAATGTGCCCTTTTTCTTGGCACCGCCGGCGGCAGCGACATTGGCACTGGCCAGAGTCAGAGCGGCGCCCGTTGCAGCGGCATTCAAAAAGAGCGAACGACGAGTCATCATGATGTGGGTCTCCATTTCAAAGTGCAGGCGAACTTGCCCGTCGACGCAGACTATGCGCAGCTATTTTCTGTCTGGCGATTCACATCACCACGATTTTCCGTGTGCAGACCGTGTGTTGGCGTGAGTTTTTCGTGATCAGCTTGTGTTTTTGTGGCTTATGATTAGGTTCCGGTGCGAAACAATTGGATAGAACTCACATGACCGACCTGACCCCGCGCGAGATCGTCTCGGAACTGGACCGTTTCATCATCGGGCAAAAGGATGCCAAACGCGCGGTGGCCGTTGCGTTGCGCAACCGCTGGCGGCGCAAGCAGTTGGCCGACGACATCCGGGACGAGGTCTATCCGAAAAACATCCTGATGATCGGCCCCACCGGTGTCGGCAAGACCGAGATCAGCCGCCGCCTGGCGAAACTGGCCCGCGCGCCCTTTATCAAGGTCGAAGCCACCAAGTTTACCGAAGTGGGTTATGTCGGTCGTGACGTGGAACAGATCGTGCGCGATCTGGCGGACGCCGCGATCCTGCAAACCCGCGAATATATGCGCGAGGATGTCAAAGCCAAGGCGCATCAAGCCGCCGAAGACCGCGTGATCGAGGCCATTGCAGGCACCGATGCCCGCGAAGGCACACGCGAGATGTTCCGCAAAAAGCTGAAAGCGGGCGAGCTGGATGATACGGAGATCGAGCTGGAGCTGTCCGACTCGTCGAACCCGATGCCAATGTTCGATATTCCCGGCCAGCCCGGTAGCCAGATGGGGATGATGAATCTGGGCGATATCTTCGGCAAGGCCTTTGGCGGGCGTACCGTGAAACGCAAAATGACCGTCTCGGAAAGCTATGAAGCGCTGATCGGGGAAGAGGCCGACAAGCTGTTGGATGATGAGATCGTTAACCGCATCGCGCTGGAATCCGTTGAACAGAACGGCATCGTGTTCCTGGATGAGATCGACAAGGTCTGTGCCCGCACTGACGCGCGGGGCGGCGATGTCAGCCGCGAAGGGGTACAGCGCGACCTGTTGCCTTTGATCGAAGGCACGACAGTATCCACCAAGCACGGCCCGGTCAAAACCGACCATATCCTGTTCATCGCGTCGGGTGCGTTCCATATCGCCAAACCGTCGGACCTGCTGCCGGAACTGCAGGGCCGCCTACCGATCCGCGTGGAATTGCGCGCGCTGACCGAAGAAGATTTCGTGCGCATCCTGACAGAAACCGACAACGCGCTGACCCGTCAATACACCGCTTTGATGGGCACCGAAGAGGTCACGGTCAGCTTTACCGATGACGGAATCGCGGCCCTTGCGCGTATCGCAGCTGATGTGAACCAAAGCGTCGAAAACATCGGTGCGCGTCGTTTGTACACGGTGATGGAGCGCGTGTTCGAAGAACTGTCCTTTACCGCGCCCGATCAGGCCGGAATCTCGATCACAGTTGATGCCCAATTCGTGGACGACAATCTGGGCGAATTGACCAAATCCACTGACCTCAGCCGTTACGTTCTGTAACATCGCCAGCCGGTTTTTGCCGCTTTGGCAGCGTTGTGCCGCTGGACGCCGGGCCAGAATGAGATAGCGTAGTCGCAATTCACCCAGAGGGCTGACCAGTGCTGCGCTATTTAATAATTCTGATTACATCCCTGCCGCTAAGTGCCTGTGTCGATCGGACAGTAACCGAGATTGTTCCATCGGCCGTAACTGTCGGAACGCCTGAAAAGATATTCGCAGCCACGACGCGAGCGCGTGAAGCAGATGGAACTTATGGATTCAAGCGTGGGGAAGCGCTGAAGTTTTTGGAAACAACAGTGTCGATCCCGCCATCACACACACCAGGAACATTGAAATTCTCTTATGCGAATCCGAACCCGAAAAAAGAATTTGTTCTTACAAATGTTACCGAACTGGGCGGGCCAAAGGGTTTACGCGAACATTTGCGCGGCGAAGACGATGTTACGATTTTTGTACACGGCTACAACTCGACCCAAACCGAGACGATTTTCCGCGCAGCCCAGCTGACCCATGACATTGGTCTTCCCGGCTCCACGCTGGTTTACTCCTGGCCTAGCCGCGCGACAGGGTATGGATATGCCTACGATCTCGACAGTATGTTGTTCGCACGAGACGGGTTGGAGCAGACGATCCGAAACCTGAAATCAATGGGTGTCAAACGCATTATTCTGGTCGCGCATTCAATGGGTGGTGCCCTGTCAATGGAGATGATGCGACAGGCTGAACTACAAGAACCGGGCTGGGCCAACAGGAACATCGAAGGGGTCATCTTGATTTCCCCTGATCTGGATGTCGACGTGTTTCGGTCGCAGATGAAGCGTATTAAGAACCCACCAGATCCTTTCCTGGTTATGGTTTCGCAAAAAGACAAAATTTTGAATATCTCCGCTCGCCTTCGCGGAACGGATGAGGGCGAGAGATTGGGCAGGATCAGTTCGCTGGAAGCACTCGAAGAGTTCCCGATAAACGTGATTGATACAACTGCGTTCAACAAAGACGCCGAGTCTTCGCATTTCGTTGCCGCCACTTCTCCGGCACTCTTGTCAATTCTCAGTTCGTTGCGACGCGTCAATAATACCTTTGGTCGCGAAGACAGGCCAGGCATCGATATACTGGTGCCGCCCAGCGAGCGTAATCCAGACGGCGCCACGGAAATCGTTCTGACCGAAACAGGGCAGGCTCAGGTCACTACCCCGTGACGCGGTTCAGCCTGCGTCAGTACCTGCAGGACAATGCGGCTTGGCTTGGCGCCGGGGTTTTGCTGACCTTTCTGTCCAGCTTTGGGCAGACCTTCTTCATCTCGATCTTCGCTGGAAACATCCGCGCCGAATTTGGTCTTGGGCACGGCGCGTGGGGCGGTCTTTACTCTTTGGGCACCACCGTTTCGGCCATCGTTATGATCTGGGCTGGCGGGCTGACAGATGCTTTCCGCGTCCGCGTATTGGGGCCCGCCGTTCTGGCCGGTCTGGCCGTGGCGGCAGTTGCCATGGCTGTGAACAGCTGGCTTGTCCTGTTGCCGCTGGTGGTCTTTTTATTGCGCCTGTTCGGACAGGGGATGAGTGTCCATCTGGCACAGGTCGCCATGGCGCGATGGTTCATCGTTACACGTGGCAAAGCCTTGTCGATTGCATCGGTCGGCTACGCGATTGGTGAAGCACTGCTGCCGCTGGCATTTGTGGCTGCGATGGCGTTTCTGGACTGGCGATGGCTGTGGGTGCTGTCCGCAGTGTTCGTCCTGATGGGGATACCCGTTCTGACACGGCTTTTGCGTCAGGAGCGCACGCCGCAGAGTCTGGCGGATGCCTATTCAGCGACAGGGATGCAGGGCCGCCATTGGACCCGGAAAGACGCGTTGTTTCATCCGCTGTTCTGGTTCATGGCCCCGACTATACTGGCCCCATCGGCCTTTATCACCGCGTTTTTCTTTCATCAGGTGCATCTTGCCCAAGTCAAGGGCTGGCAGCATATCGAACTGGTCGCCCTGTTTCCGGTTTTCACCGGCGTATCCTTGATTGGGATGTTTGCGGCTGGCTGGGCGCTGGACAAATGGGGCACCGCGAGGCTGATGCCTTTTTACCAAATCCCGATCGCAATTGGTTTTGTGATCGCAGGAATGACAAACTCGATCGGCGGGGCCCTGATTGCAATGATCTTTCTGGGCCTGACGGTTGGAGCAAACAACACGCTACCAAGCGCCTTTTGGGCTGAATTCTACGGCACCAGGCACATCGGGGCGATCAAGGCGATGGCCACAGCAGTTATGGTTTTAGGATCAGCAATCGGCCCCGGCCTTACCGGGATATTGATCGACGCCGGTATACCGCTGAGCACACAGTTCCTGTGGATCGGCGGTGTTTTCATTCTTGTATGCCTGTCGGCTAAAATCGGAATTACGCGCGCTGTGCGCACGCTTTAACGCGTCCGGCGCAGATAGACGTAATAGGCCCCTTCCCCACCGTGGCTGATATGGGCCGGGGTCACCTGCAGAACCGCCTGTGCAAGCGGCGGCAAGGCCAACCACTGCGGCACCTGATTGCGCAATACGCCGCGTGGAGTTGGGATTGGGCCGGGTTCATCCCTGTCCTTGCCCTTTCCGGTGACAACCAGAACAAGGCGCTTACCTGACGCCTGGGCCGTCAGAATAAACCGGGTCAGCGCCGGATACGCGGTGTCCATGCGCATGCCATGCAAGTCCAGTTTTCCTTCAGGCTTGATCTTGCCGCGTTTCATACGGCCAAATGCCTTGGTGTCCATTTGCACCGGGCTGGTACGCAAATTTTCACTGATCGAGGGCTTTAACGCATTTCGCACGGGTTTACCGGGCGCGTTTTGTCCGACCTCGAATGCCTCAAACCGGGGTTTTGGGGGTTTGTTCGGCTTGGGTTTGGGCAGTGTGACCGGGTGGACCGATTGTGGAATTTCGGGATGCAGCCGCTCAGCCTGTTTGGCAACCTTGCGCCACAGCTCGACCTCGTCTGCCGTCAATTTGCGTCGGGACATCAGAATTCATCCGGCAACAGGGCATAGGCCCGCTGGATCGGCAGCAGCAACACCATCCGCCCCGGATCCCTGAGGCGCCCGGCAGCCTTTCCCGCCTCGTCCCCCGTGCCAAAGAAGATATCCGCGCGCTGCGCCCCTTTGATCGCGGCACCGGTGTCCTGCGCAATCATCAACCTTCGCAACGGGGTCTTGCCGTCCTTTTCCACCCAAACAGGGGCACCCAGCGGCGTATGAGCCGGATCAGCTGCAATACTGCGCATCGTGGTGACCGACCGGTTCATGGCACCCAACGGCCCAAGCTCGGGCGCAACGCGCGAGACCTCGCGGAAGAACACGTAAGAAGGGTTGTGAAACAGCAACTCGGCCCCTGCTTCGGGATTTTTGCGGACCCATGCGCGGATCATCTGAGCACTAACCTCATGCGCACCCAGCGCACCCTGACGAATCAGCTCGGTCCCGATGGAACGATAGGGGTGACCGTTCGCGCCGCCATAGCCGACGCGCAAGGCACTGCCGTCTGGAAGGCGCACACGTCCCGAGCCCTGGATTTGCAGAAAGAACAACTCGACCGGGTCATCCACCCAGGCGATCTCAAGGCCGCGGCCCTGCATCGCGTCGCCCGTCAGGATTTCACGGCGGCTGAGCCAAAGCCCTTCGGCCCGCGCCTCCGGCGGCATTTTGTAGATCGGGTATTTGAACCGGTCGGTCCGGGTTTTGGACCCGTCTAGTTCAGGTTCGAAATAACCGGTGAACAGGGCCTCTTCTCCGTCCTCGACCAGAACTGGACGAAAGAACAGCTCAAAAAACGACCGCGCCGCGTCTGCGTCGTAGGTTCGGGCAACGCGACACAATGCCTGCCAATCCGGATCGTCCAGATCGCCGCAGGTGTTCAGAAATACCGAAAGGGCCGCCCCGTGATCGTCGGCAGCCCATCCATCCAGATCGTCAAAGGAAAGAATTGATCGCGTCGGTTCAGCGCTGGCGGCAGTGGTCATAACTGCCACCAGAAATAGCGACCGGAGCGCGCCAATCATGCGTCCGTGGCAACAAGCAGCCAGTTTGGATCATCAGCGCCCATGACACGGGCAAAGGTCCAGCTGTCCTTTTGGCGTTTAATAGTGTTTGGGTTGCCTTCGATGATATCACCGCCACGATCACGCACGACCGAGGTCAGCTCACCCACAAACCGCATGGTGATTTCCGCCTGGTTTGTGTCTTTGTCGAAGGTCGCATCCGCCAGCGCGGTTTCGCGCACGCCGACAAACTCAGCCTCGATGGTCAGACCCTGATCTTCGCGGGCCGCCACGACTGAAACGAATGTGTCAAACACCTCTTCGGACAGGAAGGGCTGGATTTCATCCAGATTGCCCTTTTCGAACCCCATGACGATCATCTCATAGGCTCCGCGGGCACCCTGCACGAATTCACCAACAGAGAATTCGGGCTCGACCCGCTTCATCGCGGCCAGCGTTTTCGCCTGTTCGCTGTCTTCGGCGACATGGTCTGTGATGTCATGATCCGGCCCGCCTTCGATCACCTCGAAGCCGCGACGCGACTTGTCCGCCTCGGGTTGCTGTTGAACAGGGGGTTTCTCAAAACCCTCACGTGTACCCAGCACGCTTTTCAGGCGCAGGATCAGGAAAACGGCAATTCCGGCCAGGACCAGCAACTGGATCATCGGTTCGTTCATTTCATCCTCTTTTCAGACCGCGACTTTGTATACGCGGCCTCATGCCACTATGTAGGTGACAGATCGTGGCAAGTCCACAGCCCGGCCTAAGGGAAAGGATAACGCAGATGTACCTGTTCTTGGCATTTTTGTTGGTGCCGATCATCGAGATCGCCCTGTTCATACAGGTCGGCGGCCTGATTGGCCTGTGGCCTACGCTGGCGATCGTCGTTCTGACGGCCGTTATCGGCACCTTTATGGTCAGGACACAAGGTCGCATGGCACTGGTCAATTTGCAGCGATCCTTTTCTGAACTGGATGACCCGACCGAGCCTTTGGCCCATGGCGCGATGATCTTGCTGTCTGGTGTTTTGCTGCTGACGCCGGGATTTTTCACCGATGCCGTTGGCTTTGCACTGCTTGTTCCGGGTATTCGGGTGGCCGTATTCAAATACCTGAAATCCAAGGCGACCATCACACAGTTCCAGATGGGCACCGGCGCGCAGTTCCGCACTGGTCCCACCCCGTTTGATCAGGATGACGTGATCGACGGAGATTTTACCGAAGTTCGCCCGCGTCAGAACCCCTCAAAGCCATCCAAATGGGTCGAAGGTCCACCCCAGCATTGAGGTGCCGCGCCCAACTTGCTAAGCAGTGGCAAATTTCATTTTCGGAGTAGATCCATGGCTGACGAAAGCCCTGCAGAAAACACCGCGGCACAGACCGCCCCTCAGATCCAGATGCGCGTTCTGGGACAGTTCATTCGCGATATGTCTTTTGAAAACGTGATGGCGCAAAAAGGCGTGTCTGGTGACGTTCAGCCCGAGATTGCCGTTCAGGTGAACCTGGACGCCAAAAAGCGCCCGACCGAGCATCAGTACGAAGTTGCCGTCAAACTGAACCTGACCTCCAAAGCTAAGGGCATGGAAGACGTTCTGTTCCTGTGCGAACTTGATTATTGCGGCCTGTTCCACATCGAAGGCGTGGCAGAAGACCAGTTGCACCCATTCCTGATGATCGAATGCCCGCGCATGCTGTTCCCGTTCCTGCGCCGCATTGTCAGCGACATCACCCGTGACGGTGGTTTCCCGCCGGTCAACCTGGACAATATCGACTTTGTTGCGCTGTACCGCAACGAGCTGATGCGCCGTCAGGCCGAAACCGAAAAAACCGAAGCCTAATCGGTACGACCCGCGCCGGGCAGGGGCTCAGGCGCGGGTCCACAGGGCGTTTTCGCCCAGCTTCTCCACAAATGTTTCATGTGCCGCGCGTTCTTCCGCGGTGATTTTCGACGCCAGCGGCGTCGGGCGCGATGTTGGCCGCCAATCGCTCCCTCCGCCACCGGCAGTAGCCGCGCTGGTGGACAGGCCAAAGTCTGGCTGTCGCCCGCCAATCAGTTCCAGGTAAACCTCGGCCAGAATTTCCGAGTCGAGCAGCGCCCCGTGCAGCACCCGGTTCGTATTGTCGATGTTGAACCGACGGCACAATGCATCCAGAGACGCGGGTGAGCCGGGAAACCGTTTGCGCGCAATTGCCAACGTGTCCATTGCCTGATCCATCGGCAGCTGGGGCAATCCCATCCATCTGAGTTCCGCATTCAGGAATTTCATGTCGAAGGATGCGTTGTGGATTACCAGTTTGGAATCCTGAATGAAATCAAGGAAGCCCTGACCCACCTTGGCAAAAACCGGCTTGTCTTTCAGCGTGACCTCACCCTTTTCCGGGGGGCGCGGAATGTCCAGCAGGTCGGGACCGATACCGTGCACACCAAATGCCTCTTCGGGCATCGAACGCTCGGGGTTGATGTAGACGTGATAGGTCTCACCCGTGGCCATATGGTTCCACAGTTCGACTGCGCCGATTTCTACGATCCGGTCACCGCTTTCGGGATCAAACCCCGTGGTTTCGGTATCGAGTACAATTTCACGCATTAGCCATCCCCGCCCGTATCTGCCTGACCACATCCTGCACCTGTGCGCGGGCGTGGTCCAGTGTGTCCGTCACGATCACAAAGTCCGACCGCGCGCATTTTTCGTCATTGGGCATCTGCTTGGCGCGGATCTGTTCGAACTGCGCCTCAGTCATCGTTCCGCGCTCCATCACACGTCGCTTTTGCTCGTCCGCCGGGATCTGAACACAAGCAACCGCATCCATCGTCGCATTGCCGCCTGTTTCAAACAACAAGGGTATGTCGAAAACCAGAATGTCCGCCGTGGCGCTATCCCGAAAACCCGCCCGGTCGGTGGCCACCAAAGGGTGCACGATGCTTTCGATCACTTTCAATGCCGCCGGATCCAAGGATATGGCTTGTTTCACGGCATCCCGGCTGACCGCGCCATCAACAATTGCCTCAGGAAACGCATCGCGCATCAGTTCTACCGCAGCGCCGCCCGCTGAATACAGCCGATGCACAGCTGCATCCGCATCCCACAGCGCACAGCCTTCGTCCACGAACATTTGCGCCGTGGTGCTTTTGCCCATTCCGATCGAGCCTGTCAGGCCAAGAGCAAAACTCATCCCAGCACCGTGGCGCGCAACTCATCCGTTACCTCGGGTCGCTTACCAAACCAACGCTCAAAGCCCGGAACCGCCTGGTGCAACAACATGCCCAGACCATCGACTGTTGTGCACCCGGCCTCTTCGGCCGCTTGCAGAAGTTTGGTTTTCAGAGGGGCGTAGACAAGGTCGGTAACCACAGCGCCCGGCTGCAACCCATCTAACGGCACCCGCAATTCGGGCTGTCCCTGCATACCCAGCGATGTGGTGTTCACCACCAGTTCCGCATTCTCGATCACATTGCCGGCCTTGACCCAATCAATCACGGTTATGCGCGGCCCAAATTCTTCTTTCAATTGGTCGGCCCGGGCACACGTGCGGTTGGTTAGCATAATCTCGGGCACTCCGGCATCTACCAGGGCCTGTAAAACGGCGCGCGCAGCACCGCCCGCGCCGAAAACCACGGCTGGCCCGTCCTGCGGGTTCCAGTCGGGCGCCCCTGCAAGCAGGTTTTCCATAAATCCGTAGCCGTCGGTGTTATCTGCATGGATCGAGCCATCAGGCTGAAAGACAAGTGTATTCGCCGCACCAATCTTTGCCGCCCGATCTGACACGTGATCCGCAATCTGCAAGGCGGCTTCTTTATGGGGGACGGTTACATTTGCACCGACATACCCGGCTTTGGGCAGGGTCCGCAGAACACTCTCCAAATCCTCGGGTGCGACATCCATAGGGACATAGTGCCCGGGCAGCCCATAGGTCTTTAGCCAATGTCCATGCAGTTTAGGGGATTTTGAATGTCCAATCGGATGCCCAATTACGCCGGCCAAAGGAATTTGGTTATCCGTCATTGATCAATCACCCCTTTAACAGCTAGAAAATTCAGCAACTCCAACAGGGGCATACCCAAAACATTAAAATAGTCGCCGTCAATGGTCGCGAAAAGGCGCACACCTTCTTCCTCAAGCTTATAAGCCCCGACCGCATGGCGAATGCTGTCCCAGTTGCGATCTATGTAGTCACGTAGATAGGCATCGGAACTCATCCGCATGCGCAGACGTACCTGACCAACATGGCGCCAGATCGGTTCACCGTTCTGATAAATCACGGCCGCAGACAACAGCATATGTCGCTTGCCCCGCATTCCCTTCAACTGCGCCAGCGCGTCTTGGGGCGTTTCTGGTTTCGACAAAAGCTGGCCATCGAAGTCCAGCACCTGATCACAGCCCAGAACCATCGCGTCCGGGTTCTTGTCGCTAACCTTGCGGGCCTTCATTTCGGCCAAAGTGTCTGCGATATCCCGAGGGGGAGCGTCTTCGGCCAACAGGGCGCGTTTGGCAGTATCCTCATCCACGCGCGCGGTTTCCACCGTGAACGGCACGCCCGCATTGCGCAAAAGCTGCGCACGGATAGATGACCCCGAGGCAAGGATGATGGGGACAGACATGTGGAAAACCCCTGAGCAAATCGTTGAGCGTTCTAGGATGGTTTGTATGGTTTTCCGGTTGACACGCAACCCCGGGAATTTCGCCTGAAACTTCCCTGAGTCGTTCGAAGACCGTCCTTTTGGGACAAGGATAACTTTGCTGCGCGGGAAAACTGGGATTTCCTGTCTTACCCAACGAGTTATCCCCAGATAAATTTGAATGATTTTTGCCTAAGACACTGAATTTAAATCATAAAAATTAAAATCAACAGAATCACCCATTCGCGGCACAATTCTATCCACCTGGGGAAAACACTTGCGTAAAAAAGTAATCCACGGAATTTACTCACCCTACAAAACCATCATCCTTTTTCTTTTCCTATTTTTTTATTAGGGAGGGTTCCAACCAACGTCCGGAGCCAGAATGACCGATCTTCTTTTCACGATTTACCCGTGGGTGAAGTCATTGCACATCATGGCTGTGATCTCATGGATGGCAGGTTTGTTCTATTTGCCCAGACTGTACGTCTATCACGTTGAGAAAGCCCAAAAGGTCGAAGGCGCAGAAACCATCTTCTTTGAGATGGAAGAGAAGCTGCTGCGTGTGATCATGCGACCCGCGATGTATGTAGCCTGGCTTTGCGGGTTGATCATGGTGTTCACGCCCGGCATTGTCGGGTGGGATTGGTCCTGGCCCTGGATCAAGGGTGCTGCCGTAATTGGCATGACCTGGTTCCATCATTGGTTGATGGCGAGACGTAGGGATTTCCTGGAAGGCCGAAACAAGCTCACTGGACGGCAGTTTCGCATGATGAACGAGGTTCCCACCGTTCTGATGGTTATCATCGTTCTGGCGGTCGTTGTGAAGTTCTGAGGGCCTGTTTGACTCCGACGGCCCGCGCGCTTATGTAGGGATCAACACGCCCGTCCGGGCGGCGTATCTTCCGTACTGAAATTCCACTTCGTGCCGCAATGTCAGCGGCGAAGGTATATATCATGTCCACTGAATCCCTGAATCTGGCCGACCTGAAGGCCAAAAGCCCCAAAGACCTTCTGGCGATGGCCGAAGAGCTGGAGATCGAAAACGCCTCGACCATGCGGAAAGGCGAAATGATGTTCCAGATTCTGCGCGAACGCGCGGATGAAGGCTGGACCGTTGGCGGCGACGGCGTGCTGGAAGTGCTGCAAGACGGCTTTGGCTTTCTGCGCTCGCCCGAGGCGAACTATTTGCCAGGTCCGGATGATATCTATGTCTCACCCGACATGATCCGCCAGCATTCCTTGCGCACCGGTGATACGGTCGAAGGGGATATCAAAGCGCCTGATGACAATGAGCGTTACTTTGCGCTTATCAAGGTCACCAAGATCAACTTTGAAGAACCGGAAAAAGCCAGACACAAGATCGCGTTTGACAACCTGACGCCGCTCTATCCCGATGAACGCCTGAAGATGGAGATCGAGGATCCCACCATCAAGGACAAGTCGGCGCGTGTGATCGATCTGGTGGCCCCGATCGGTAAAGGCCAGCGATCGCTGATTGTGGCGCCGCCGCGGACCGGTAAAACTGTGATCCTGCAGAACATCGCGCATTCGATCGAACAGAACCACCCAGAGTGCTATCTGATCGTTCTGCTGATCGACGAACGCCCCGAAGAGGTGACCGACATGCAGCGTTCGGTGAAGGGGGAAGTTGTATCTTCAACCTTCGACGAACCCGCAACGCGCCACGTGGCCGTGTCTGAGATGGTGATCGAAAAAGCCAAGCGTTTGGTCGAGCATAAACGAGATGTTGTTATTCTTCTCGACTCGATCACAAGACTTGGTAGGGCCTTCAACACTGTGGTACCATCTTCGGGTAAAGTTCTGACCGGTGGTGTGGACGCGAATGCTTTGCAACGGCCCAAGCGGTTCTTTGGTGCTGCGCGGAATATCGAAGAGGGTGGCTCGCTGACTATCATCGCCACAGCGCTGATCGACACTGGTAGCCGGATGGACGAAGTGATCTTTGAAGAATTCAAAGGCACCGGTAACTCGGAAATCGTTCTGGATCGCAAGATCGCAGATAAGCGCGTGTTCCCGGCCATCGACATCCTCAAGTCCGGCACCCGGAAAGAGGATCTGCTGGTCGACAAGGGCGATCTGGCCAAGACATTCGTCTTGCGTCGTATCCTCAATCCGATGGGCACAACCGACGCGGTCGAGTTCCTGTTGTCCAAGTTGAAACAGACCAAGACGAACGGTGAGTTCTTCGATTCGATGAACACCTGACACAGGTCTTAAACGACGCGAGGCCTTCGAATGGATACGATATTCGCCTTGGCCAGCGCGCAGGGCAAAGCCGGGGTGGCGGTCATCCGCCTCTCGGGACCACACGCGCATTCCGCAGCTGCCAGCTTAACCGGAAGCCCGCTGCCGTCCCGTGGTATGCGGGTCCGGTCGTTATATGCCGCGGATGGCGCAAGGTTGGATGACGGGCTGGTTCTGACCTTTCAGGCGCCGGCCAGTTTTACCGGCGAAGACGTGGCCGAACTGCAGATCCATGGTAGCACTGCTTCGGTGAACGCAGTGATGCGGTGCCTGTCCGATATGGACGGGCTGCGGCTGGCGGAGCCTGGTGAGTTCACCCGACGCGCGCTGGAAAACGGCAAGATGGACCTGACGCAGGTCGAAGGTCTTGCCGACCTGATTGATGCAGAAACCGAGGCGCAGCGCAAACAAGCGCAAACAATTCTGGCTGGTGATTTGGGTGTACTGGCGGAACGGTGGCGACGCGATCTGATACGTGCTGCATCCTTGCTGGAAGCCGTCATTGATTTCGCGGATGAGGACATTCCAACAGATGTTACACCCGAGGTTAAATCCCTTGTGACGGGTGTCATGGCTGATCTGCAACGTGAAGCAGATGGCGTAAAGATTGCAGAGCGCATTCGAACAGGGTTTGAAGTCGCGATTGTTGGTCTTCCGAATGCCGGTAAATCAACCTTGCTAAATGCTTTGGCAGGGCGAGAGGCAGCGATTACTTCGGAATATGCCGGAACTACTCGCGATGTGATCGAGGTTCGAATGGATCTTGCAGGACTTCCGGTCACGTTGCTGGACACCGCAGGATTGCGGGAAACTGAGGATCACGTCGAAAGCTTGGGAATCGAACTGGCAAGAAAGCGCGCCGATTTAGCTGATTTGCGTGTGTTTCTGACAGATGACCCGAAGGACCTGGGTGTTCAGATGATGAATGGCGATATACAGGTTTTGCCGAAATCTGATCTTCGAGATCCATCCGAAGGTGGAATATCCGGAAAAACCGGGCAGGGTATTGATCAACTCATTTCCCAGATTTCGGATGTACTTAGTACCCGAACTACAAGCAGTGGTATTGCGACGCGGGAAAGGCACCGGATTGCCTTGATCAAATCGCGAGAATCCCTGAGTTCTGCTATGGCGGTTCTGGAATCAGGTCCAGACTTGTATGATATCGCAGCAGAAGAATTACGCACGGCGATCCGTGCCCTAGAAACCTTGGTTGGCAGAATCGGTGTTGAAGACCTTTTGGATGAGATCTTCTCGAGTTTCTGCCTGGGTAAGTAAGGAGTGTTTCACGTGAAACATTCAGATTTCGACGTGATTGTAATTGGCGCTGGCCATGCGGGTACAGAAGCAGCTCATGCGGCAGCGCGTATGGGTGTTAAGACAGCACTGGTCACATTGTCCGCGTCAGATATAGGCGTCATGTCTTGTAACCCGGCAATTGGTGGGCTGGGTAAAGGCCATTTGGTCCGTGAAATTGATGCCCTGGATGGTGTCATGGGACGTGTTGCCGATCAGGCCGGCATTCAATTCCGCTTGCTTAATCGACGCAAAGGACCAGCCGTTCAAGGTCCCAGAACACAGGCAGATCGTGCGCTATACCGCGCGGCCATGCAGAAAGAGACGAAAAAACAGACAAATCTTTTCGTCGTTACCGGGGAAGTTGTCGATTTCCTGATGGACGGGAACCAAGTTTCAGGTGTGAAACTGGCCGACGGTTCTGAAATCAAGAGTAAAACGGTTATCCTGACGTCGGGAACCTTCTTGCGCGGTGTCATTCATATTGGTGATGTATCTCGGCCCGGCGGTCGTATGGGTGATCGCCCGTCAGTCAAATTGGCAGAACGGCTCGACAGTTTCGAGCTACCCCTGGGGCGTTTGAAAACAGGAACACCGCCGAGGCTGGATGGTCGGACGATTGATTGGAGTGATCTGGAACAGCAAGACGGGGATGATGACCCAACCTTGTTTTCATTCTTGTCAACAAAGGTGATAGCCCCACAGATTTCCTGCGGAATCACGCATACAAACGCGCGGACGCACAAAATCATTGAAAAAAACTTGTCTCGATCGGCGATGTATGGCGGACATATTGATGGGGTGGGCCCCAGGTATTGCCCATCCATCGAAGATAAGATCGTACGTTTTGCTGATAAGGAATCACATCAGATTTTCCTGGAGCCCGAAGGTGTCGATGATCACACGATCTATCCGAACGGGATTTCGACCTCTTTACCTCAGGACGTGCAGCTTGAGTATGTGCGTTCAATCAAAGGTCTCGAGGTGGCAGAGATCCTGCAGCCCGGTTATGCGATTGAGTATGACTATGTGGATCCGCGTGTTTTGACATCGACTCTCGCACTACCAGATGTCGAAGGACTATATCTAGCAGGGCAAATAAACGGAACCACAGGATATGAGGAGGCAGCTGCGCAAGGCTTGGTTGCGGGGTTGAATGCTGCGCTAAAGGTGCTTGACCGGGAACCGCTGCATTTTACACGTGCTGACAGTTATATCGGCGTGATGATCGACGACCTGACAACACGCGGTGTTGTGGAACCTTATCGCATGTTCACGTCACGCGCAGAATTCCGTTTGTCACTACGTGCGGATAATGCAGACCAGCGCCTTACGCCAATTGGGCTGGAAATCGGCTGTGTTGGCGGTGAGCGGCGCAGCATGTTTTCAAGCAAGATGGAGAGGTTGTCCGCCGCAAAGTCCCAGCTGACAGAAAAAACCTATACTCCAAAAGAAGTTCGAGCAGCTGGTATCAATGTCAATCAAGATGGAAACCGCAGGGACGGGATGGCTATTCTGGCATTCCCGGATGTTCACTTTGGTGATCTTGTTCCTCTGATGCCCGAGATTGAGAGTGTTGAGGAGGAGATCCGTCTGCAAGTAGAGCGGGACGCTTTGTACGCAAACTACATTGCCCGGCAACAAAAAGATGTTGAGGCAATGAAACGCGATGAATCATATGAGATTCCACGGGGTTTCGACTATTTTTCGATGGAAGGGCTATCTTCTGAAATGAAGCAAAAGCTTTCAAATGCAAAGCCGGAGAACATTGCACAGGCGGGGCGTGTCGAAGGAGTTACCCCTGCGGCACTGACGTTGTTATTGGCTAAGCTTCGACGCGATCAGAAGGTCCGCAAGGTATGAATGGGACCACTATTGATGATTTGGATGTTTCACGTGAAACATTCGAGCGTCTCACAACCTATGTAGAGCTTGTGAAGCGGTGGAACCCGAAGATTAATCTTGTTTCACGGAAAAGCTTGGATGACATCTGGGTTCGACACATAAAGGATTCCGTACAAGTTTATAAAAGCGCAGGCCCATTCGAAAACTGGGTGGATTTGGGTAGCGGAGGCGGATTCCCCGGGATGGTTTGTGCCATAATGGCCATTGAAGACGCACCAGATGCCCAGTTCACCTTTATTGAAAGTGACCAACGAAAGTCCGCCTTTCTGCGCAACGTTGCACGCGAGTGCGGCGCGAAATGCACTGTTGTTTCCAAGCGAATCGAAGTGGTTGAACCGTTGAGCGCTGATATCCTTTCTGCGCGGGCTCTTGCTGATCTTCCTACGCTATTGTCCTTTTGCGACAGACATTTGAGCAAAAAGGGGCTGGCGCTGTTGCCGAAAGGCGAAAGGTGGAAAAAAGAGCTGGAAGAGGCGCAGGAAGAATGGAATTTCGACGTTGACCCGATTACAAGTTTAACTGAGCCTCAGGCCGTTATCCTTAAAATCAAAGGAGTATCACGTGGTTGATTTGTCTCGTCCCTCAGGGCCCCGGATTATTGCGGTAGCCAATCAGAAGGGCGGGGTTGGGAAAACCACAACAGCGATCAACCTTGCGGCCGGCCTGGCTGAGGCTGGATGCAAAGTGCTGGTTGTCGATCTTGATCCTCAGGGGAACGCGTCCACCGGATTGGGGGTCGAAGATCGGGATTGGACGACGTATGATCTGATACTGGATGACGCGCCTTTAGAGGCGGTCGTTCAGGAAACCGAAATCGAGGGGTTGTTTGTTGTCCCGGCGACGGTTGATCTAAGCTCGGCGGATATTGAGCTGATATCCAATGAAAAACGCAGCTATCTGTTGCATGACGCACTGCGGCAAACCGCAATCGACAAGTTTGACTTGGATTTCGTGCTAATCGACTGCCCGCCTTCACTAAACCTTCTGACCGTCAACGCTATGGTTGCTGCACATTCTGTCCTGGTTCCGTTGCAAAGTGAGTTCTTTGCGTTGGAAGGATTATCGCAATTGATGCTGACCATCCGAGAGGTGCGCCAAACCGCGAATCCGGACCTTAGAATCGAAGGTGTTGTGTTGACCATGTATGACAACCGCAACAACTTGTCCCGTCAGGTCGAAAAAGACGCGCGTGACAATCTGGGCGAGATGGTATTTAAAACCAAGATACCCAGAAATGTGCGGGTCAGCGAGGCTCCGTCTTACGCGTTGCCGGTTTTGCAATACGACTCGGGATCACTGGGGGCGATGGCTTACCGGCACCTGGCCCGGGAAGTCATGCACAAGAACAAGAAAGTCGCCGCCTAAGCGACAGTGAGGAGGGCACCGTGGCCGCCAAAAAAACAAAACCCAGAGGTTTGGGCCGGGGGCTTTCCGCTTTGATGGCGGATGTGACGCAGGATACCGGGGGGCTTATGCCCACAGACCCGCGCCGTCCGGATATGAAAGTCCCGATTGAAAAACTGCGAGCGAACCCGAACCAGCCACGTAGAACCTTTCAGCAAGAGCGATTGGATGAACTTGCGGCCTCGGTCAAGGAAAAGGGCATCATTCAGCCGCTGATCGTGCGTGAGGTTCGCGGCGGCGACTATGAAATCGTGGCGGGCGAACGCCGCTGGCGAGCGGCTCAGATGGCGCAGCTGCATGATATCCCGGTTATCGTGCGGGATTTTGACGACACCGAAGTTCTGGAAGTCGCCATTATCGAGAATATTCAACGCGCAGACCTGAATGCTGTCGAAGAGGCCGCGGGTTACAAGCAGTTGATGGACCGTTTTGGTCATACACAGGAAAAGCTGGCCGAGGCATTGGGTAAGAGTCGCAGCCATATTGCGAACCTTTTACGTTTGCTGTCATTGCCTATGGACGTTCAGAAGCTTGTTGTTGAAGGAAAACTGTCTGCCGGTCATGCCCGGGCGCTAATCACAGCTGAAGACCCCTCTGAGTTGGCGAAGATCGTCGTCAAGGACGGGCTGAGCGTGCGTGCGACTGAAGCGCTGGTGAAAAAACAACAGCAGGGGGATGCTCCTCAGGCGGCGCCGCGGTCCAGAAATCTGAATGCTGGCAAGGATGCGGATACGCGCGCGTTGGAGAAGGATCTTTCGGCCATTCTGGCGATGAAAGTAGCCATCAACCACAAAGCGGGATCGGAAACGGGGCAGGTCGTGCTGACCTACGAAAACCTTGATCAATTGGACGATCTTTGCGCCAAGCTCAGCCGTTAGGGCGGGTCCAGATAAAAATCATAACCCCGCTAAGGACAACTGCCTGAATGATCAGGACGTGGCTTGGAAGCGCAAGAACGACAGACAATCCAAAAACGGCGGCAACCGACAGGGTGGCCGCCTTTTTTGCGGCCGGACGAATGGCGCCCGAGCGTTGCCAATCCAAGATCATCGGCCCGAAGGTTCTATGACTGACCAGCCAAGTGTGCAGTCGGGAGGAAGATCGGGCAAAAAAGAACGCGGCTAGCAAAAGAAACGGGACCGTCGGCAGCAGCGGCAACACAATGCCGACAACAGCCAACCCGACGCAGATCAATCCCATTGCGGCCCAGAGGTACTGCATCGCTTATCCCAATAACTCTCGAATGACCGCATTCAGGACTGCGCGACCATCTTTGGTGGCGATCAATCGGCCGTTTGATCGGTGTATCATACCCAGCTCTTCCAGGTCTCTCAGTTTGTTTTCTGGCAGTGTGAGATCGGAAAGTGCATTGAAACGATCAACATCTAGTCCTTCAGAAATTCTCATACCCATCATAAGGTATTCACTTGCCTGATCTTGCGTAGATAGCAATGATCTTTCTTTCTCGCCGTTTCCTTTTTCAACAGCACTGAGCCAGGCGTTGGGTGACAGATAGGTCTCTGTCGCTATCTTCTGGCCGTCCAGCGTAATACGCCCGTGCGCGCCGGGTCCGACACCGACGTAATCTCCGTAACGCCAATAGATCAAGTTGTGCCGGGATTCTGCCCCCGGACGGGCATGGTTGGAAACCTCATAGGCGGGCAGGCCGTGGGCTTCGCAGATCTCTTGTGTGGCCAGATACATGTCGGCGGCGTGGTCATCCTTGGGCAGTCCACGCAGCTTACCAACTGCATACCGGTCCCCAAAGGCGGTGCCTTCCTCAATCGTCAATTGATAGAGCGAGAGGTGATCGATGGCCATCGACAGCGCCTCGGTCAGTTCTGCTTGCCAGGCCTTCGGGGTTTGATGCTGACGTGCGTAAATCATGTCAAAGCTGACGCGGTCAAAGCAGTCGCGGGCGATATCAAATGCGGCGCGGGCCTCGGAGACCGTGTGGATACGACCCAATCGGCGCAGGTCCTCGTCATTCAGGGCCTGAACGCCCATGGAAACTCGGTTCACACCTGCATCGCGATAGGCGGCAAACCGGCCTGCCTCGACCGATCCGGGGTTGGCCTCAAGCGTGACTTCCATGTCATTTGCAGGGCGCCAAAGCTTGCGCGCCTCGTCGATAATGGCTGCCACCGTTTCTGGTGCCATAAGGGACGGCGTGCCGCCACCAAAGAAGATCGTGCTTAAAACCCGATCTGGGGTTTCAGATGCCGAGCGGTGCAGTTCAGCTAAATAAGCTTTAAGCCATTGTTTTTGATCAATATTTTTCGAAACATGGCTGTTGAAATCGCAATAGGGGCACTTAGCCTCGCAAAAAGGCCAGTGCACATAGAGGCCGAAACCTCCATGCCGCCAGTCATCCACCGAAACAGCCTTGAACAAAGGCATTTACGGCGCGTCCGCGATGGCTGATTTTGTGTTTTTCCGCCGGAACCATTTCCGCACAGGTCACATCGTGCCCGTCCGGTTGGAACATCGGGTCATAACCGAAGCCGTTTTCCCCACGGATGGGCCAGACAAGCTGACCGGGCATGACGCCCTCAAACACTTCGTCATGACCATCAGGCCAGGCCAGGACCAGCGTGCAGCGAAATTGTGCAGTGCGGGGATGAGGCGCCTGTGCGGCCTCGAGCTCATCATGTGCGCGGGTCATCGCCATCAGGAAATCGCGGCCATTGCCGGTTTCTGCCCAATCGGCGGTGTAGACACCGGGCGCGCCGTCCAGCGCGTCGATCGTGATTCCGGAATCGTCCGACAGGGCAGGCAGGCCGGTAGCTTGTGCCGCCGCATGGGCCTTGATCCGGGCGTTACCGACGAATGTATCTTCGGTTTCTTCCGGTTCCGGCAGGTTCATCTCTGCCGCGCCAACAACCTTCACGCCGAAGGCCTCAAGGAGATGGGTCATCTCCTCAAGCTTGCCTTTGTTGTGCGTGGCCACCAGCAGCCTGTCGCCGTCGAACTTGCGGGTCATGCCGTGGCTGCCTTTTGGGCCGCAACCAGCTCACCCACGCCTTTTTCTGCCAGATCCATCAGCTGGTTCATTTGATCACGGCTGAAAACAGAGCCTTCGGCGCTCATCTGCACTTCGATCAGTTTGCCTGATCCGGTCATGATGAAGTTACCGTCAACACCAGCTTCGCTGTCTTCGGGATAGTCCAGGTCCAGGACAGGTTGGCCCGCGTAGATGCCGCAGGATACGGCCGCGACGGGATCGACCAGCGGGTCGGAAATGACGTCACCGGTTTTCATCAGTTTGTTCACGGCCAGACGCAGCGCCACCCAACCACCTGTGATCGAGGCGCAGCGGGTGCCGCCATCAGCCTGGATAACATCGCAGTCCACGGTGATCTGACGCTCACCTAACGCAACCCGATCCACGCCTGCGCGTAGCGAACGACCGATCAGGCGTTGAATTTCTACGGTACGGCCGCCTTGCTTGCCACTGGCCGCCTCGCGCCGCATGCGGGTGTTTGTTGCGCGGGGCAACATACCGTATTCGGCAGTAACCCATCCCAGGCCCGAGCCTTTGATGAACGGTGGCACGCGATCCTCAATCGTGGCGGTGCACAGGACATGGGTATCGCCTATTTTGATCAGGCAGGAACCTTCGGCATGTTTGGTAAACCCCGTTTCGATTGAAACGGCGCGCATTTCGCTTAAATCTCGTCCTGAGGGTCGCATGGAAAATCCTTTGTTTGCTGGGTTGGGGATAACGTCCCCGTGCCTTAGGATGCAACCCCGATTGACCTTTCAGATGTCTGCGATTTAATGCCAATCCAGCAGAGGATTGCCGATGAGCGAAGCAAGTAGAGTTCTGGACGAAATGAATGACCGGTCACGCGAGGTGTTCCGGTTGATCGTCGAGAGCTATCTGGACAGCGGCGAACCGGTCGGAAGCCGCTCGCTGACCCGCACATTGTCGGAAAAGGTCAGCGCCGCCACCGTACGCAATGTAATGCAGGATCTCGAATTTTTGGGTCTTCTCGACAGCCCGCATGTCAGTGCAGGCCGGGTGCCCACGCAGATGGGTCTGCGGATGTTCGTCGATGGGTTGCTGGAAGTGGGTGATCTTGGTGTAGACGATCGGCAGAAGTTAGATGAAACACTAGGCTCTAACGCGGGTGATGTGGGCGGGATGCTGGACCGAGTTGGTTCGGCCTTGTCACACGTGACACATGGCGCATCGCTGGTTCTGACCCCCAAGCAAGAGTCCGAGATCAAGCATATAGAGTTCGTGTCTCTGGCCCATGACCGCGCTTTGGTGGTTCTGGTTTTTGCGGACGGGCATGTGGAAAACCGGCTATTTACGCCTCCGCCGGGACAGACACCCAGTTCGATGCGCGAGGCGGCGAACTTTCTGAACTCTCTGATCGAAGGACGAACGCTCAGCGAAGTGTTGCGTCAGATGCAGACCCAGATTACCGCGCGCAGGCAGGAAATTGATGTATTGGCGCGCGAGATGGTCGAAAGCGGCATGGCGGCCTGGGATGGGGACGGGACAGACTCGGCCCGTTTGATCGTGCGCGGGCGGGCGAATCTGCTGGGGGAGCCAGGCGAAGCCGAGGAATTGGACCGAATCCGAACGTTGTTTGACGACCTGGAGCGAAAGCAAGACATTGCTGAATTCCTCGAATTGACCGAAGAAGGCGAGGGTGTGCGCATTTTTATCGGCTCAGAGAACAAACTTTTCTCACTTTCGGGTTCCTCTTTGGTGGTGTCTCCATATATGAACGCTGATCGAAAGATAATTGGTGCGGTTGGGGTCATCGGACCCACTCGTCTGAATTATGGGCGGATCGTGCCGATCGTGGATTATACGGCGCAACTGGTCGGCAAACTGATTTCCGACCGGAGCTAGAGGGTAAGAGATGGCAGAGCCCAAAAACGAAGAATTTCTGGACGATATCGCAGCCGCCGAGGCGGAAGAGCTGGCCGAGGAATTTGCTGAGATCAGTGAAGAAGCGCTGGAACTTGATGCGCTGCGTGCTGAGCGGGATGATTTCAAAGACAAGTTCATGCGCGCGCTGGCGGATGCGGAAAACGCGCGCAAGCGGGGTGACCGGGCGCGCCGCGATGCGGAACAATATGGCGGATCGAAACTGGCCCGCGACATGCTGCCGGTTTACGACAACATGAAACGTGCGCTTGAAGCCGCGACCGATGAGCAGAAAGAAGTGGCAGGACCCCTTCTGGAAGGCGTGGAACTGACCATGCGTGCGCTGAAGGACGTGTTCCAAAAGCATGGGATGGAAGTGATCACGCCCGAAGTTGGCGACCGGTTTGATCCCAACGTGCATGAAGCGATGTTCGAGGCCCCGGTGCCGGGTACCCGTGCAGGTGACATAATACAGGTGTCCGCAGAAGGCTTCATGTTGCATGATCGCCTGCTGCGGCCGGCGCAGGTTGGGGTGTCGTCTACTCCGGCAAGTTAATTGGCTTCGTTGAAGCCAAGCCTTGGGCGAGAGTATTTTTGAAAAGATGAAGGGGCGGTCAGGTTTTGGCCGCCTCTTTCAGTTTGTAGATCAGGTCGAGTGCTTCTCGCGGGGTAAGCTCATCCGGCAGAATATCGTCCAGCATGCCGGTTACCGGAGAAGCTTTGGGCGCTGGTGGCGGCGGTGGCGGGGCGGCTGAAAACAAAGGCAGATCGTCGATCAGGGTCTTTTGCTTCCCCCCTTCACGTTCGGTTTTTTCAAGTTGGTCCAGCACGATACGAGCACGTTCAACGACTGAAGCTGGCAGTCCTGCCAATTGGGCGACCTGGACACCATAGGACCTGTCAGCCGCGCCTTTGTGAACTTCGTGCAGGAAGATCACTTCGCCTTCCCATTCTTTGACAGCAACGGTGGCGTTTTCCACGCCTTCCAGTTTGCCGGCAAGTGCGGTGAGTTCATGGTAATGGGTTGCGAACAGGGCGCGACATTTGTTGGAGGCGTGCAGATGTTCCAGCGTGGCCCAGGCGATGGAGAGGCCATCATAGGTGGCCGTACCGCGACCGATTTCATCAAGAATAACAAGAGCGCGGTCATCAGCCTGATTGAGGATGGCGGCGGTTTCGACCATTTCGACCATAAAGGTCGAGCGTCCGCGAGCCAAATCATCCGACGCTCCGACGCGGCTGAACAGTTGGCTGACTAGCCCGACATGCGCCTGTTCCGCAGGCACGTAACTGCCCATCTGGGCAAGCAGGGCAATCAGGGCATTCTGGCGTAGGAAGGTCGATTTACCGGCCATGTTGGGACCTGTCAGCAGCCAGATCGCCGCGCCTTTGTCAGCACTGAGATCGCAATCATTGGCGATGAAGGCGTCGCCGTTTTGCTGGCGCAATGCCTGTTCGACCACCGGGTGTCTTCCGCCCTGAACATCGAACGCGCGTGAGGCATCAACTTGCGGGCGACACCAGTTTTCACCACGCGCCAGATCGGCCAGAGCAGTGGTCAGATCCAGTTCAGCCAAACCGCGCGCTGCTTGGTTGAGACGTGCGGCCTTATCCAGAATTTCGCCAGAAAGCGTTGCATAGAGCCGTTTTTCGATCTCAAGCGCCAAGTTTCCGGCGTTTAGAATGCGGGTCTCGATCTCGGACAGCTCCACGGTCGTGAACCGGACCTGGTTGGCGGTTGTTTGACGGTGGATATAGGTCTCAGAAAATGGTGGGTTCAGCATTTTCTCGGCATGGGTGGCCGTAGTTTCGATGAAATAGCCCAGCACATTGTTATGCTTGATCTTCAGTGACGTGATGCCGGTGTGTTCCGCATATTTCTGCTGAAACCCGGCAATGACGGAACGACCTTCGTCGCGTAGGGTGCGGGCTTCGTCCAGTTCGGCATCATAACCCGGGGCGATGAACCCGCCGTCCCGGGCCAGCAATGGGGGTTCGGCCACAAGCGCTTCGTCAAGCAGGTTCAGCAGGTCGTCAAAACCGACCAGATTTTGCAGGGCGGTGGCTAGAAGAACCGGCAGGTCTTGACCCGCGCAGAGTTCGGCGATTGCAGCGGCTTGTGTCAGACCGTTGCGAATGGCGGTCAGATCCCGTGGGCCACCCCGATCCAGTGACAGGCGGGACAGCGCCCGGTCCAGATCCGGGGTTTTGCGCAAAGCCTCGCGCAGGTCTGATGTGATCATGCTGTCTTCGGCCGCAAAAGTTACAGCATCCAGCCGCCCATGGATGACGTCCAGATTGCGGGATGGGCTGGAAAGCCGTTGATCCAACAGCCTTGCGCCACCCGGTGTGACGGTGCGATCCATCACAGATAGCAGCGAACCAGCGCGGCCACCGGACAGGGATCGGGTCAGTTCCAGATTGCGCCGTGTGGCAGCGTCGATCTGAACGACTCGGTCCTCAGATTCTTTCAGTGGGGTTTGCAGAAGCGGCAGTTTGCCTTTTTGCGTGATTTCCAGATAGTCGATCAGTGCGCCCATGGCGGAAATCTCAGCCCGGCCGAAACTGCCAAACGCGTCCAGTGCGCCCACGTGAAACAGCCCGCATATGCGCTTTTCCGCCGCAGTGCTGTCGAAGCTGGCACGCCCGATTGGGGTCAGCGAGATACCGAGATCCATAACGGGTTCGTTCAGTTTGTCCTGCACACCATCGGCCACGATCAACTCGGATGGTGCCAGCCGGGCCAGTTCGGGACTGAGGCGCACTGAGGTCAAAGGCATAACGTGAAACGCGCCAGTTGAGATATCGGCCCAAGCCAGCGCGGCCTCATCGCGAACCTCGGCATAGGCGGCCAAGAAGTTGTGGCGGCGAGCCTCGAGCAGGGCATCTTCGGTCAAAGTGCCAGGCGTTACGAGGCGCACGACATCGCGCTTTACGACTGATTTAGAGCCTCTTTTCTTCGCTTCAGCCGGGCTTTCCATCTGTTCGCAGACGGCCACGCGAAACCCTTTCCGGATCAGCGTCAGCAGATACCCCTCGGCCGCATGGACCGGTACGCCGCACATCGGAATGTCGGTGTCGTTATGCTTTCCGCGTTTGGTCAAGGCGATGTCCAGCGCTTCGGCGGCGTTGACGGCGTCCTGAAAGAACATCTCGTAAAAGTCGCCCATGCGGTAAAACAGCAAGGCATCGGCATGCGCCTCTTTGATTTCGAGATATTGCGCCATCATCGGCGTGACTGTGGACAAGGCTGACCCCTTTTGGCGTATTCCGGTCGCGACCTTACAAATCCACCCATCTCGACGAAAGGTGAAAAGTATTCTCGTTGAGGCGCGCGCCTGCCTGCGCTATGAGGCAAAAGTCCCGCAGATGTAAAGAAACGACCCATCACATGCCCAAAGCGAAGATCACCAAAGAAGAGGCGCTGGCCTTTCACCTCGACCCGACACCCGGCAAGTGGGAGGTTCAGGCCACCGTTCCCATGACGACGCAGCGCGATCTGTCGCTGGCTTATAGCCCCGGTGTCGCTGTTCCATGTGAAGCTATCGCCGAAAACCCAGAGACTGCTTACGACTACACCAACAAGGGCAATCTGGTTGCGGTGATCTCGAACGGCACGGCCGTTCTGGGCCTTGGAAATCTGGGTGCGCTGGGTTCGAAACCGGTGATGGAGGGCAAATCAGTCCTGTTCAAACGGTTCGCTGATGTGAACTCGATCGATATCGAGCTGGATACCGAAGACCCGGACGAATTCTGCCGTGCTGTGCGTCTGATGGGACCGACCTTTGGCGGTATCAACCTGGAAGACATCAAGGCGCCCGAGTGTTTCATCATCGAACAGCGCCTGAAGGAAGAGATGGACATCCCCGTCTTCCACGACGACCAACACGGCACGGCGGTGATCTGTGCGGCGGGTCTGCTGAACGCGCTGCGTATCTCGGGCAAAAAGATCGAAGACGTGAAAATCGTGCTGAACGGCGCGGGTGCGGCGGGTATCGCCTGTATCGAGCTGCTCAAGTCGATGGGCGCAAAACACGAGAACTGCATCGTCTGCGACACCAAGGGCGTGATCTACCAAGGCCGGACCGAGGGCATGAACCAGTGGAAATCGGCCCACGCGATCACCACCGAGTTGCGCACATTGGAAGAGGCGATGAGGGGCACGGACGTATTCCTTGGTGTGTCGGTCAAAGGGGCAGTGACGCAGGATATGGTTGCCAGCATGGCGGACAATCCGGTGATTTTCGCCATGGCAAACCCGGACCCGGAGATTACGCCAGAAGAGGCGCATGAGGTTCGTGTTGATGCCATCGTCGCCACCGGGCGCAGCGATTATCCGAACCAGGTGAACAACGTTCTGGGCTTCCCTTACTTGTTCCGCGGCGCGCTGGACATTCACGCCCGCGCTATCAATGACGAGATGAAGATCGCTTGCGCCCATGCACTGGCCAATCTGGCGCGCGAGGATGTGCCGGATGAGGTTGCCATGGCCTACGGCAAATCTCTGACCTTTGGCCGGGATTACATTATCCCGACGCCGTTCGACCCACGCCTGATCCACCGTATTCCGCCCGCCGTGGCGAGGGCCGGGATGGACACCGGAGCAGCTCGACGCCCGATCATTGATATGGACGCCTATGAGCTGAGCCTGAAATCCCGCATGGACCCGACCGCCAGCATCCTGCGCGGCCTGAACGCCCGCGCACGTCAGGCGCAAAGCCGGATGATCTTTGCCGAAGGCGACGATCCACGCGTCTTGCGCGCGGCGGTGATGTATCAGCGATCGGGCTTTGGCAAGGCGCTGGTTGTTGGTCGTCCAGACGATGTGAAGGAAAAGCTGGAAGCCGCCGGTCTGGAGGACGCAGTGCGCGAGCTGGAGGTGATTAACGCCTCCACAACCACGCATCTCGAAGCCTATAAGGATTTCCTTTACAAGCGTCTGCAGCGCAGTGGTTTTGATCGCAAGGATATCCATCGTCTGGCCGCGCGGGATCGCCATGTGTTCTCTTGCCTGATGTTGGCGCATGGTCACGCCGACGGCATGGTCACCGGTGCAACGCGGAAATCGGCACATGTGCTGGAACGCATCAATCATGTGTTTGACGCTGATGCCGAACATGGGGCCGTTGGTGTGACGGCGCTGTTGCACAAGGGTAAAATCGTTCTGATTGGTGACACGCTGGTCCATGAATGGCCGGATGAGCATGATCTGGCCAATATCGCCGAACGTTCGGCCTCGGTCGCGCGGCATTTGGGGCTAGACCCACGCGTTGCCTTTGTCAGCTTTTCCACCTTCGGCTATCCGGTATCTGAACGGGCTGAGAAAATGCACGTAGCGCCCGAGATTCTGGATAAGCGCGGCGTCGATTTCGAATATGATGGCGAGATGACCGTGGATGTGGCGCTGAACGTGGAACAGCAAGAGGCTTATCCCTTCTCGCGTCTGACGGGCCCAGCCAATATCTTGATTGTACCCGCACGGCATTCGGCCTCGATCTCGACCAAGCTGATGCAAGAGATGGGCGGCGCGAACGTCATTGGCCCGATCCTGACCGGTGTCGATAAGCCGATTCAGATCTGTTCGACTGGCTCGACAGCAAATGACATTCTGAACATGGCCATTCTGGCCTCTTGCGATATTGGATAAACCGTGACGATCTGGAACCTAGGCTCGATCAATGCGGACATGGTCTATGCCCTGCCGCATCTGCCCACTGCCGGTGAAACCCTGGCCGCTTCGAACTTGGAGCGGTTTCTGGGTGGCAAAGGGGCCAACATGTCCGTTGCAGCGGCGCGTGCCGGATCGCGTGTGGCGCATATCGGCGGCATTGGGCCGGACGGGCGCTGGGCCCTGGATCGCATGACCGAATATGGCGTCGACACCCGGTTCATTACCGAGGTCGACGTACCTACAGGTCACGCGATCATTGCGGTGGACGAGCTGGGTGAGAACCAGATCATTCTGTATCCCGGCGCGAACCACGCCATCGAACAGGATCAGCTGGGACAGGCCTTATCGCAGGCTGTTCCCGGTGATCTGCTGGTTATGCAGAACGAGACCAACGCGCAGGTCGAAGCCGCGCGTATGGGCCGTGATCTTGGACTGACCGTCTGCTATGCCGCCGCGCCGTTTCAGGCTGATGCCGTGCAGGCGGTGCTGCCTTATCTGGACTTCCTGATCCTGAATGAAGTCGAAGCAGAACAGCTGCGCGAAAGTACGGGCCAATCCATCGCTGAATTACCTGTTAAGCATGTACTGGTCACGTTGGGGTCTAAAGGCGCGCGCTACCTACCCAAGGATGGTGAGGCACTTGAGATTTCGGCACACAAGGTGAAAGCCGTGGACACGACCGGCGCAGGCGATACCTTCACCGGTTACGTTCTGGCCGGAATGGACCGCGGGTTGCCGATGCCGCAGGCGATTGCACAAGCAAATCGTGCCGCGGCCCTGATGGTCACGCGGCACGGCACGGCAGATGTTATTCCCGACCTCAAAGAGGTGCTGGAAGCCCGGTTCGGTTAGGACCCGGCGAATGGTGCGTTGCTACCCCAGAGCTGCTTGACGCGCGCATCCCGACCGCAGGCTTTGCGGTAGGCTTTGTATGCGTTTTTCTGGCGTTTCGGACCAAAGCGGGTAAGCACCAGCTTGTCGCCCTTATAGTAATCCTGATGGTAAGCTTCGGCCGGGTAAAAGGTGCCCGCGTTCAAGATGGGGGTAACTACGGTTTGACCCAGCGCCTGCTGCGCATTGGCTTTGGCTTTCTGCGCCAACGCCTTTTCGCCTGTGTTAGAGACAAAAACAGCAGTGCGATAGCTGTTGCCGCGATCACAGAATTGGCCACCCGCATCGGTTGGATCAACGGAACGGAAGAACATGCTCAGCAGCGTTTCACGGGAAACCCGCGAAGAGTCGAAGGTGATCTGAACAGCCTCGTAATGTCCGGTGCCACCTTTCGTCACTTGGTCATAAGTCGGATTGGCTGTCTTACCGCCGGTAAAGCCGGATACGGCGCCAATCACGCCGGGAACCGATTCAAAATCGGATTCAACACACCAAAAACACCCTCCGGCGACGGTCAGGGTTTCAGTGCCGGCAGCTGGCGCGGGCAGGGCACGCAGCATCGCGGCCAGTGTGATCAGGACAAACAGAAGCGACGGTTTAACGAAACAGAGGTATGTGGTCCGGGTCATGGCAGATCTCCTTCTGAGATCAGGCTGCCCCTACTTTTCTGCCGTTGCAATCCGCTGACATGGTTTGTCACGCGCTGGTGAGACGAGTTTATCGGCGCTTACCCCAGCAACTGTCCCAGTTTCATCGCCACACCCATATTGCCCGAGATCTTGAGCTTGCCCAATGCCACGCCGGTCATTGGGTTCAGCTTGCCGGTCAGCAGTTTGGTCAGGTTTTCCTGTGAAATTCGTATTGTGCAGTCTGTATCCTGATCTTGCGTCGTCGCTTGATTGTCGATCAGCACGATCACCCCGTCATCACCGCAATCGAACTTGAGAGAGCCGTCAAACGTCTTGTCTTTCAGACCTTTTTGAATCCCGTCAGCGATGTCCTGAAGCATGGTCTACCCTTTCCCTGTTGACCCTTGCGTAAAGAAAAAGGGACGAAACAGGCAAGGGTGACGCTACTGGAACTGACTGGTCAGCGAAGACAAAGAAAAACCCGGCGCCCTCTTGGACACCGGGTTCGTCATCCAACAATGGCGTGACTTACTTGGACAGACGCTTTTCGCGCGCGGCCAGCAATTTCAGCCGCAGGGCGTTCAACTGGATAAATCCGGCTGCGTCTTTCTGATCATATGCCCCGGCATCGTCTTCAAAGGTCACGTGTTCCTCTGAATACAGCGAGTGATCCGACCAGCGGCCAACGGTCGATGCCAGACCTTTGTACAGTTTCACGCGGACGGTGCCGGTGACGTGTTCCTGCGACTTGTCGATCGCAGCTTGCAGCATTTCGCGTTCGGGTGAGTACCAGAAGCCGTTATAGATTGCTTCCGCATATTGCGGCATCAACTGGTCTTTCAGGTGCATCGCGCCACGGTCCATGGTGATCGACTCGATACCACGGTGCGCTTCCAGCAGGACGGTGCCGCCAGGTGTTTCATAGATGCCGCGCGATTTCATGCCAACAAAGCGACCCTCGACCAGATCCAGACGGCCAATGCCGTGTTTGCCGCCATATTCGTTCAGCTTGGTCAGAATGGTTGCGGGGCTCATCGCTTCGCCATTGATGCTGACCGCGTCGCCTTTTTCGAAACCAATCTCGATGAATTCAGGCTCGGTCGGCGCATCCTCGGGGTGAACCGTGCGCTGATAGACATAGTCGGGCGCCATATCGGCAGGGTCTTCCAGAACCTTACCCTCGGACGAGGTGTGCAGCAGGTTGGCATCAACCGAGAAGGGTGCCTCGCCGCGTTTGTCCTTGGCGATCGGGATCTGGTTCGCTTCGGCAAATTCCAACAGCTTGGTCCGGCTGGTCAGGTCCCATTCGCGCCAGGGCGCGATCACCTTGATGTCGGGGTTCAGCGCGTAAGCCGCGAGTTCGAACCGCACCTGATCATTGCCCTTGCCGGTTGCGCCGTGGGCAACCGCGTCGGCACCGGTTGCTTCGGCAATCTCAACCAGACGTTTCGAAATCAGCGGGCGCGCGATCGAGGTGCCCAGCAGATACAGGCCCTCATACTGCGCATTGGCGCGGAACATGGGGAAGACAAAATCGCGGACGAATTCCTCGCGGACATCCTCAATAAAGATATTCTCGGGCTTGATTCCCAGCATCTCGGCCTTTTGGCGCGCTGGCTCAAGTTCCTCACCCTGACCCAGATCGGCAGTGAAGGTTACGACCTCACAACCATACTCGGTCTGCAGCCATTTCAGGATGATCGAAGTATCAAGGCCACCGGAATAGGCCAGAACAACTTTCTTGGGCGCGGACATCTGACTTCCCCTTATTCATAAGACGATTGGCCCCTAACGGGTTTTGTGAGCGGGGGCAAGTTATCTGCGTTGACCCGGCGCCGGAATTGAGGTGAAACGTTCGTCTATAAAACAAGGATTGGTTGAGAGGGCAGTTTTCGGATGTTGGGTTGGAGAATTTTTAAGCACGCGCTTAACATGATTTTTAATGATTTTGGTACTGCGTTGCGAGTGTCGTCCCCGTTAATAGCGGTTTCCCTGTTCGGGGTTGTGCTTTTCATCGTAAAAGGGTCGGAATACGTCACCGGAGGACAGGGTCAGTTCGAGGGTGTCTTGCTGCTTGGGCTTCTGAGTTACATTGCCACCTTATGGGTTGCTGTTTCTTGGCATCGCTACTGTCTGATGGAAGAGTATCCAGAAAAGACAATCCCGGATTTTAATGTTTCACGCATTTTAGGGTATTTCGGGTGGGGTCTTTTGTTAGGGTTGATCCTCTTAGGTATGGTAGCCCTATTGTTCGCCGTTGTTTACGCCGCCGGCGGTTTTATAGCAGGATCGCTGTCATTGTTTGGCGGCGTTCTATTGGGTGTCGGGCTGATTTTTACTATTTGGGTCACTCAGCGTCTGAGCCTGGTTCTTCCCGCAAGCGCTGTGGGAAAGCCGATCAGATTTGATGACTCGTGGCGTGCTACGCGGCCTATTGCGACAGCAATTCTTATCGTTTTCCCGATTTTGGGCGCGTTTGGTTTTGCTATTGGTCTTGTTGTAGGGTTCTTAGGGGTCTTCTCGGCACTATTAGGGTATGCGCTTCAGGCCATCGTAAATTGGATGATCGCAATGGTAAGCCTGAGCGTTCTGACAACCATGTACGGTCTTTGTGTCGAAAAGCGCGAACTCGCCTGACTCGCGTACACATATGTACTCCTTGCCCTTTCGGCGGTGATGCGGCACTGAAACGTTCATGACCGATTTCATGACCCGCGCCCGCGCCGCCGAACAGGTGATGCGTTCTGTTTTTCCGGCAACGCCGTTGCAACGGAATGCCCATCTGTCCGACCGCTATGGCGCCGATATCTGGCTTAAGCGTGAGGATCTCAGCCCGGTGCGGTCTTATAAGATCCGCGGCGCGTTCAATGCCATGCGCAAGCAGCAAGGGCAGGATCTGTTCGTCTGCGCCAGTGCGGGCAATCATGCGCAGGGTGTTGCCTATATGTGCAAACATCTGAACGTACGCGGTGTCATTTTCATGCCTGTGACCACGCCGCAGCAGAAAATCCAGAAGACCCGGATTTTCGGCGGCGACAACATCGAGATTCACCTGACCGGAGACTATTTCGATGACACGCTGGCCGCCGCGCAAGACTGGTGCGCCCGGCAAGGTGGGTACTTTCTGTCGCCCTTTGATGATGAGGACGTGATCGAAGGTCAGGCGTCCCTAGCGGTTGAGATTGAAGGACAGCTTGGACGGGTTCCCGATCATGTCATCTTGCCAGTGGGTGGTGGTGGCATGTCGTCTGGCGTGGCCGCATGGTTCGGGGATCGGACGCATTGTCTGTTCGTGGAGCCGGCGGGTGGCGCCTGTCTGCGCGCGGCTTTGGCGGCGGGCCATCCGGTGGCTCTGGATCACGTAGATACATTTGTCGACGGCGCGGCAGTAGGTCGGATCGGTGAAAAGCCGTTTGAGCTGTTGAAATCCCGCCATTTGTCCGACGTCTTGGTTCTGTCCGAAGATCGCATCTGTACCACCATGATCGAAATGCTGAACGTCGAGGGCATCGTTCTGGAACCAGCGGGGGCCTTGGCGGTCGAGGCTGTGGGCGACGTGCAGAGTTTTATCCGGGGAAAAACCGTGGTGTGCGTCACCTCAGGCGGCAACTTTGATTTCGAACGCTTGCCTGAGGTCAAGGAACGGGCGCAGCGTTATTCCGGCGTCAAGAAATACTTCATCCTGCGCCTGCCACAACGTCCGGGTGCACTAAAAGAGTTTCTGGGCATCCTGGGCCCCGAAGACGATATTGCCCGCTTTGAATACATGAAAAAGTCGGCGCGCAATTTCGGGTCTGTGCTGATCGGTATCGAAACGCGAAAGCCTGAAAATTTTGTGCGCCTGTTTGCGCATCTTGATGATGCGGGTTTTACCTATACCGACATCACCGAAGACGAAACGCTGGCGCAGTTCGTGATTTGAAGCCACGATCAATTTGTGTGTCTCTCCGGCCTGTTCAATTCTCATTTCGATTTCTGGAATTGCCGGGAAATGTAGCGTCGCGAACAGGAAGAAGCCACGCTGACATTCGCTAAAGACTGCCGAGCCCCGCCTTAAATTCGGCGGTTGAGCGTTCAAAAATGCTGAGGATATTGGCAAAGTCGACCGCCTTGCTGTCCCCTTGTGCCGATTGTCGTTCCCCGTCCTGACACAGCTTGGCCACAGCCTCGAATCCAAGGCTCAGCGCGCTACCTTTTACGAAATGCAGGTTTTGTTCAAACTCTGTGCGGGCGGTGTCGTTCCGAAGCCGGGTAAGGGCTTCGTTCACCTCGTCAAGGAAGATCTGCACCACTTCATCAAACTCATTGGCGCCAACCTCGTCCCTTAGTTGCCGGACCCTGGACCAGTTGATCATGCCATCCTCGCTTTATCTGCCCGGGGATTTGGTACCGCGGAACCGGTAAAGAGCAGGTTAAGCGGAATGAATTTCGGCTTTCACCCATTGTTAAACTGCGGCGCGATAGGGTCTTCCCATTCCGATAGGCGCCGCTGGGTAGAGGGTTAAGGTGACAAGGGTCAGTCAGGCAGACAGTGGATCAGATCTGGATTTTGGTGTGATCCAAAAGGTGCTAGTTGTCGATGACAGCCGCCTGCAGCGCCGTATTCTGGTCGCCTCGCTCAAAAAATGGGGCTTCGACGTGCTTGAGGCCGATAGCGGCGACGTTGCGATTGAAATGTGCGGGGCGGACGCGCCGGATCTTGTCCTCAGCGATTGGGTTATGCCGGGGATGAGCGGGCTGGATTTCTGCAAGGCGTTCCGCGCCTTGGACAACAAGCAATACAGCTATTTTATCCTTCTGACCTCCAAAAGCGAAAAGCAAGAGGTGGCGCGTGGTCTCGATGCCGGTGCGGATGATTTTCTGATCAAACCGCTTGAGGCAGATGAGCTGCGAGCGCGTATATCAGCTGGTGCGCGTATTCTGGATATGCAGCGTGAATTGTCCAAGAAAAATCAGATGATCGAAACCGCGCTTGAAGAACTGCGCGTCGCCCATGACGCGATCGACAAGGACCTGATCCAGGCACGCAAGATACAGGAATCGCTAGTACCCGATCTGACGCGCGATTTCGGCAAGTCCCGGGTCAGCATGCTGCTGAAACCCTGCGGCCATATCGGCGGCGATCTGGTGGGGATGTTCTCTCCGGGTGTGAACAGGCTTGGGTTTTACAGTATCGATGTGTCCGGGCATGGCATCACGTCTGCGATGATGACTGCACGCTTGGGAGGCTATCTGTCCAGCAATCATTTTGATCAGAACGTGGCGATGGCACGGAGGTTCGACAAGTTTTATGCTCTGCTGCCACCGGAAGAAGTTGCCGAAACCCTGAACTCGCGACTGATGGCGGATACGGGGATCGAAGAGTACTTCACGATGGTCTATGCCATCGTAGACTTGCGCAACGGGCATGTGAAAATGGTGCAGGCCGGGCACCCTCATCCGCTGTTGTTATGTCAGGACGGCAGAACGGAATTTCTGGGCGAGGGCGGGTTGCCTATTGGATTGCTGCCGGACGTCACGTTTCAGCGGACCGAATTCTACATGCAACCCGGCGACAGGCTATTGCTGTATTCTGATGGGTTCACAGAATGCAGTCTCGCCGACGGTGGCCTGCTGGACGAGGATGGCTTGCGGCAGATGGCGCTGGATTGCGGGCCGGATCGGATCGGAACGGAATTCCTGGACGATATGTTCTGGCGGCTGACGCAAGCGATGGCACCTGGCCGAGGTATGGATGATGATGTTTCGGCTGTTTTCTTTGAATACAATGGACACTAAAGCCGCTGTTCATGCAGCCCGGCAAAGTGGCGATCTCCGTCATTGCCCAGCAATTGGACCGCATCGGCGGTGTCCATCCATATGGCTTCATGGAACGGCTCAGACGGTGGACCCATGCGCTGGATGGGACGCGCGCGATAGATATGGCACAGCTTTTCGGCCCACAAATCGTATTCGGGCATATAAGTGAACCGACGAAAAGCGCCGATGCGGCGGGGCGACGCGATCAACCAGCCGGTTTCCTCGAACACTTCTCGGTGCAGGGCAGTGATGGGTGATTCGCCCGGATCAATTCCGCCGCCGGGCAATTGCAGATCGGGTCCGGGTTCTGTCTGACAGGTCAGCAAAAGGCTGCGGCCTCGGGGCAGCAACGCATAAACACCCACCCGGCGTGTATATGTTCGCCCGGCCTGAGGGGTTTCACCAAACCGTCTGATCATGTATGGCCCCTTAAAACCCGAATAGTTCGACCTATATGCTGGCGGTATGCCAACCTGTGGCGTGTAAGGAAACCCCATGTCTCTTGGAACAAAAATCGCGTGGGACGACACCGTCCTGCCCTTTCAACTTGATGTATCGGATATGCGCGGCCGCGTGGCCCGTCTGGATGGTGTGCTTGATGGCATCCTGAGCCAGCATGACTATCCAGAAAAGGTCGAGGCTCTGGTGGCTGAGATGGCCCTGCTGACTGCATTGATCGGCCAGACTGTTGCGCTGCGCTGGAAGCTGTCCCTGCAGGTTCAGTCTAAAGGTCCGGTGCGCATGATTGCGACCGACTATTATGCGCCTCAGCAAGAGGGGGAGCCGGCCCGCATTCGCGCCTATGCCAGCTTTGACCGCGACCGTCTGACCGATGGTGCGCCGTTCGATCAAGTGGGTGAGGGGTATTTTGCCATCATGATCGATCAGGGTGAGGGGACCCAGCCGTATCAGGGGATCACCCCCCTGGCCGGTGGGTCGCTGAGTGCCTGTGCCGAGGCGTATTTCGCCCAGTCGGAACAGTTACCGACCCGGTTTTCGCTGAGCTTTGGCAAATCGACCGAACCCGGCGTTGGCGAGCATTGGCGCGCCGGTGGTGTCATGCTGCAGCACATGCCTAAGGCTTCGCCCTTCGTGGCATCCAGCGAGGGCGACGGAAACATCCTGACGGCGGATGACCTTGTCGATGGTGAAGAAGGTGAAAACTGGGGCCGCGTCAACATCCTGCTGGATACGGTCGACGATTTGGAACTGATCGGTCCGTCGATTGCACCCACGGATCTGTTGGTCCGGCTGTTTCACGAGGAACAGCCGCGGGTATACGATGCGCAGTCAGTGCAATTCGGCTGTACCTGTTCAGAAGACCGTGTTCGTCAGAGCCTGTCGATCTATTCGGCCAAGGACATCGAAAAGATGACCACGCCCGAAGGCGACGTGACGGCTGATTGTCAGTTCTGCGGTGCACATTACGTGCTGGATCCTACTACGGTCGGATTTGATGCTGACAACGCCTGATCCAACTGATCAGCTGCGGGCGGCCTTGCGTCGCCCCGGCAACGGGTCCAGTGATTTTGACCTGAATCCCGATTTTGCCCTACCTGAGGGTCGCAAACTGCGCCCTGCCGGTGTTTTGGTTCCGATTTCAGTAGCAGATGGTGCCCCGCGCTTGATTTTGACCAAGCGATCCTCGGCGCTTAAGCATCACCCGGGGCAGATAGCGTTCCCAGGTGGTAAGCAGGATAACGGCGATGCGGACGTGACTGCCACTGCATTGCGTGAGGCGCGCGAAGAGATCGGACTGCCGCAGGAAATGCCGGAAATTCTTGGCCACCTACCGACGCATGAAACAGTGACCTCATTCACCGTCACACCTGTGGTGGCGATCCTGCGGAAACCTTTCCAACCCGTGCCTGAGCCGGGCGAAGTGGCCGAGGTGTTTTCAGTTCCACTTGCACATGTGCTCAACCCTGCGAATTATATCGTTGAATCGCGCCGCTGGCGCGGACAAAGGCGGTATTACTTCACGGTACCATTCGGCCCTTATTACATCTGGGGCGCAACAGCCCGAATTCTGCGGGGATTGGCATCACGGATCAACGAATGACGCAAATTTCAGAAGACTGGGTGACGGAACCTGCAACGCAACGGGTTTGTGCTGCCCTGACCGATGCCGGATACCAAGCCTTGTTTGTGGGTGGATGTGTGCGCAACGCGCTGTTAGGCGCTCCGGTATCGGATATCGACATCGCCACAAATGCGCGGCCCGACACAGTGGTCGAGCTGGCGCAGAAAGCAGGGCTTAAGGCTATACCCACAGGGATTGATCACGGCACAATCACCGTGGTTAGTCAGGGTATCCCGCATGAGATCACTACCTTTCGCCGTGATGTTGAAACGGATGGCCGTCGCGCCGTCGTCGCCTTTTCGGACAAGGTCGAAGAGGATGCCGCACGTCGCGATTTCACGATGAACGCGATATATGCATGGCCCGACGGGAGAATCTTGGACCCTCTGAACGGTTTGCCAGACTTGCAAGCGCGCCGCGTCCGATTTATCGGCACTGCCGCGAACCGCATTCGCGAGGATTATCTGCGTTCGCTGCGCTATTTCCGGTTTCACGCCTGGTATGGCGATGTCGAGGCAGGGTTCGATCCCGACGCTCTGGCTGCCATTGCGTCCAACTTGGAAGGTCTGGCCGGCTTGTCCCGCGAACGCGTGGGCGCTGAGCTTTTAAAGCTTCTGGGCGCACCAGACCCCGCGCCATCCGTTGCCGCAATGCGCAGCGCCGGAGTACTGGTGCAACTATTGCCGGGTGCTGATGATCGTGCATTGGCCCCGTTGATTGCATTGGAACAGCAGGCAGGCGCTGATCCGGAACCGGTGCGGCGACTGGCGGCGATTGCGCCGCCAGAAGTCGCAAAAACCCTGCGCCTGAGTCGCGCGCAATTGCAGCGCCTGACCCGAATGCGGGATGAGGCGTCCAGCCCGGCTAGCTTTGCCGAATTGGGATTTCGGTACGGTGAAGCAGACGGGCTTCATGAAGCGCTATTGCGGTGTGCCTTTCTGGAACAGCCTTGGTTAGACTCGATAACGCACGATCTCCACGTTGGTGCGGGCGCGACCTTCCCGATCAAGGCAACCGATCTGATCCCCGAGTTTACCGGCCCTGCGCTGGGCCAGAAACTGGCCGATCTTGAGGCGCAATGGATCGCCTCGGGGTTCACACTGGGCCGCGAAGATCTGCTTGGCGGATAAAGGAAGTCTCAAAAGGGGATGACAAGTAAAAGAGTTTATGATTATTTGCCCCTGTCACATGAATGGAGGGATGCGAATGTATTACGGGATCTGGGACAGCTAAGGCTGGAACACTTTGACCCGTAGGGGTGGTGTTCTGGCGCCATCTTTCTTCGCATGACTTACTTTTTGCTCAACCGGAGCACTCTCCATGTTTCGCTATTTCGAAAACCTCGTTGACCCTTTTGTTGCCTACAAGGAAACCGACACGCCGCCGACGCGGTTGTGGCCATTCATGCTGGATTACTCGCAACCTTTCATGCGGGTGTTCTTCTGGGCTGGTTTAATCTCTGTCGTTGTTGCGGCAGTTGAAGTTGGCCTGATTTACTACATGGGCCGGGTGGTTGACCTGCTGTCGGGCCCTCCGGCCGAGGTCTGGCAGAACCACGGCACCGAATTTATCCTGGTCGCGGCGTTTGTCCTGCTGCTGCGCCCGATACTGCATGTCGTGGATGTGCTGTTGTTAAACAACACGATCCTGCCGAACTTTGGCACCTTGATCCGCTGGCGTGCCCACAAACACGTTCTGCGCCAATCCGTTGGGTGGTTCGAAAATGACTTTGCCGGTCGGATTGCCAACCGGATCATGCAAACGCCGCCTGCCGCAGGCGAGGCTGTGTTTCAGGTGTTTGACGCCATCTCATTTTCGATTGCCTATCTGATTGGCGCTGCGATTCTGTTGATGGCGGCGGATCCACGGTTGCTGTTGCCACTGCTGATCTGGTTTGCGCTTTACGCCATTCTGGTGCGCTGGACGGTGAAAAGGGTCGGTCCGGCTTCGCAGGCTGCGTCCGATGCGCGCTCGGCCGTGACGGGTCGGGTGGTGGACAGCTATACCAACATCCATTCGGTCAAGATGTTCGCCCATAACGAACAAGAGTTGGACTATGCCCGCGAAGCCATTGAAGAAACGCGTCGTACCTTTCAGGTCGAAATGCGGATTTTCACCATAATGGATGCGGTTCTGGTCGCTCTGAACGGTTTGCTGATCGTCGGCGTTGTTGGTTGGGCCATTTCCCTGTGGATGCAAGGGAGTGCATCTGTGGGTGTCGTTGCGGCGGCGACTGCTTTGACCCTGCGACTGAACGCGATGACTGGATGGATCATGTGGGCGCTGACCAGCTTCTTCCGTCAGCTTGGTGTCGTGGCCGAAGGCATGCAGACCATTGCCCAGCCCGTTGACCTGTTGGATGTACCGAATGCCAAATCCTTGCAGCTGAGCAAGGGCCAGATCGACATCCGTGATCTGTCACACCATTACGGTCGCAAGACCGGCGGGCTGGATCACATCAATCTGACCCTCAATCCGGGCGAAAAGATCGGTCTAATCGGGCGGTCCGGTGCAGGAAAATCGACCCTAGTTAAGTTGCTTTTGCGGTTTTACGACGTTGAACAGGGCGCAATCCTGATTGACGATCAGGACATTTCCAGGGTCACGCAGGACAGTTTGCGCAGCCATATCGGTATGGTTCAGCAAGACAGTGCCCTGTTGCATCGGTCGGTGCGTGACAACATCCTCTATGGTCGCCCCGATGCCACCGAAGAACAGATGATCGCCGCCGCCAAACAGGCTGAGGCGCATGAGTTCATCCTTGATCTGCAAGACCCAGAAGGGCGCACGGGGTATGATGCGCATGTGGGCGAGCGGGGTGTGAAACTGTCCGGCGGTCAGCGACAGCGCGTGACGCTGGCGCGGGTGATCCTGAAGGACGCACCCATTTTGCTGTTGGACGAGGCGACATCCGCTCTAGATTCCGAGGTCGAAGCGTCAATTCAGGAAACTCTCTACGGTATGATGCAAGGAAAAACCGTGATCGCCATCGCCCACCGGCTGAGCACCATCGCGCAGATGGACCGTATTCTGGTCATGGATGGTGGTCGGATCGTTGAACAGGGCGGGCATTCGGAACTGCTGGCGCAAGGTGGGCTTTACGCCCAGTTCTGGGCACGGCAATCTGGGGGCTTCCTGAACCCGGAGGCCGCTGAATGAGGATTGCCGACCTCATAAACCCGTTCAAAAACATCGAAACGCCCCCGCCGCAAACGCTGGGGGCGTTCATTCGCTGGTGCCTGTCTGGCGCATGGCCAATGATCTTCGTCGCAGCGTTTTTCTCGGCTACTGCGGGTGCGATGGAGGCGGGCACTGCGTGGATGCTGGGCCTGGTCATTGACGCAGCAACCACAAGCGGACCCGAGAACTTTCTGACCGCCAACAACGTCTGGATGATCCTTGGGGTCGTTGCGTTTTTCATGCTACTGCGGCCAACCCTGTTCGGGCTTTCGTCGTTGACCAACAACTATATCGTCATGCCTAATATCACGCCGTTGGTTCTGGCCAAGCTGAACCGGTGGACGTTGGGCCAGTCGGTCACATATTTCGACGACGATTTTGCCGGGCGGATCGCGCAGAAGCAGATGCAAACATCCAACGCGATGGCGTCGGTGGTATCCGAGACGATCAGTGCGATCGTGTTTGCCTTGGCCTCGCTGGCGGGCTCATTGCTTTTGTTAGGGTCTATTCATCCGTTGGTTATGTTGCCATTTGCGGCTTGGCTGGTTGTGTATTTCCTGCTTGTCCGTTGGTATCTGCCGCGCATCCGTAAACGCTCAGCGGCGCGGGCAGGCGCTCGCGCGATGGTGTCCGGGCAAGTCGTCGACACGATCACCAATATCAAAACCGTTAAACTGTTCGCCCATTCGGAATTCGAAGATCATGCTGCGCGGAATTCCATGGTTGATCTGCGAGAAAAGATGTTGGCGTTCGGAAGCCTGTCGGCCAGTTTCCGCTTTATCTTGATGTTGTTGGCCGGGGTTCTGCCGGTTTTGCTGATAGGTGCAACGCTGTGGCTGTGGCAAGCGGGGTCTGCGACAGCCGGTGACATTGTGGCCGCGGGTGCCATTTCGATCCGCATTGCCCAGATGACTGGCTGGGTCAGTTTCACCCTCATGGGTCTATACGCCAATGTTGGCGAGATCGAGAACGGCATGAATACGCTGGCCAAGCGTGAACGGGTTGAGGATCAAACGGGCGCGGCGGAGTTGTCCGTGCCCGAAGGCCAGATCACCTTTGACCATGTCAGCTTTGCCTACGGTCGGGATGTTGGCGGTGTATCAGGCCTGAACATGACCGTGCACGCCGGCGAGAAACTGGGCATTGTCGGCGCTTCGGGGGCAGGGAAATCAACCTTGGTTTCGCTGCTGTTGCGCCTGTACGATGGTGAAAAGGGCACGATCTTGATAGATGGTCAGGACGTATCCGGAGTAACGCAGGACAGCTTGCGCCGTCAGATCGGCATGGTCACGCAGGAAACCGCAATGTTCAATCGGTCGGCGCGGGAGAATATTCTTTACGGCCGCCCTGACGCCTCGGAAGAGGAAATGATTGAGGCGGCCAAAAAGGCCGAGGCGCATGAATTCATCCTCAGCCTTCAGGATGCCCACGGCCGCATCGGCTATGACGCACATCTGGGCGAGCGCGGAGTGAAGCTTAGCGGTGGTCAGCGTCAGCGGATTGCTCTGGCGCGCGCCATTTTGAAGGATGCGCCTATATTGGTGCTGGATGAGGCAACCTCGGCACTGGATTCCGAGGTTGAGGCCTCGATCCAGACGGCTTTGCATCGGGTGATGCAAGGCAAGACGGTTCTGGCTATCGCGCACCGTCTGTCCACACTCAGCGAGATGGACCGGATTATTGTCCTGGACCAAGGGCGTATCGTGGAAACCGGCACACATGACGCGTTGTTGGACCAGGGCGGGCTATATGCCCGGTTCTGGCATCGTCAGTCAGGCGGGTTCATTCAGGCTGAAGCTGCGGAATAAGGGTTTTGTTGCCGGCCAAGCCCCGGTATCAGGCACCCCATGACGCAAACCTACACTATTACCCGCCTTGGTCATCAAGGCGACGGCATCGCTGATGGCCCCGTTTACGCTCCGCGCACCTTGCCGGGTGAGGTCGTCAGCGGCACGCTGCTGGATCAATTTCTGACAGATATCCGCGTCGAGACGCCCTCGGACCAGCGGATCAAGGCACCGTGTCGTCACTACAAGTCCTGTGGTGGATGCCAGTTGCAGCACGCGGCAGATGGATTCGTCGCAGATTGGAAAGTCGAAGTGGTGCGTACCGCGCTGGCTGCGCAAGGGTTGGAGGCGTTGATGCGCCCGATCCATACGTCGCCAGAACGGTCCCGCCGTCGCGCGACGATCGCGGTACGACGGACCAAAAAGGGCACTCTGGCCGGGTTCCATGGCCGTGCGTCAGACACGATCACTGAGATCCCGGATTGCCATTTGCTCGACCCGGCCCTAATCGCGGCCATTCCGGTGGCCGAAGCACTGGCGATTCTGGGTGGCAGCCGTAAAGGCGAGTTGGCGGTGACGCTAACCTTGTCCGAAGCCGGGCTTGATGTGGCGGTCAAAGGCGGCAAACCGCTGGACGGCCCGCTAGAGCTGGCTTTGGCACAAGCGACCGAGAAACACGGCCTTGCCCGGCTCAGCTGGGATGGTGAAGTAATTGCCATGCGCCAGCCACCCGTTCAGCGTTTTGGCCAGGCAAATGTTGTTCCGCCGCCCGGCGCGTTTCTACAGGCGACAAAGGACGGAGAACAGGCTCTATTAAAGGCGGTTTCCGAAGCTGTGGGTGGATCCAAACGCGTTGTGGATCTGTTTGCTGGCAGCGGCACATTCTCTTTGCCCCTGGCAGAGGGGGCCGAGGTTCACGCCGTCGAGGGCGAAGCAGAGATGACGCAAGCGCTGGATCAAGGATGGCGTAGGGCGCAGGGCCTCAAACGGATAACGACCGAAGCACGGGACCTGTTTCGGCGACCGCTGATGCCGGATGAGCTAAAGTCTTTTGATGCTGTGGTGATCGACCCGCCACGCGCCGGGGCCGAGGCGCAAGTGACCGAACTGGCGCAAGCCCTGCGCCCGGTGATTGCTTATGTGTCCTGCAACCCGGTGACCTTCGCCCGCGATGCGAAAATTCTTGTTAATGCGGGCTACACCCTTGAATGGGTACAGGTTGTTGACCAATTTCGATGGTCGTCACACACCGAACTTGCGGCACGGTTCACACTGAACCCTTAAGACTTACAGGAGACTACCCGAATGGGGATCACCCAACGCCTGCTGACCCTTATCGAAGCACCAGCTTTCGGGAAGTTCATTACCGGTGTCATCATCTTCAACGCCGTGCTGCTAGGGATGGAGACATCGCCCACCCTTATGGAAGCTGCAGGTCCATTGATCGTAACACTGGACAGCCTTTGCCTGACCATTTTCGTTGTTGAAATTGCGATTAAACTGCTGGCCACGGGGCGCAGGTTTTTCACCAACGGCTGGAATGTCTTTGATTTTGTGATTGTCGGCATCGCTCTTGTACCGGGTGGGTCCGGCCTTTCGGTGCTGCGGGCATTGCGGATTTTGCGGGTGCTGCGCGTTATCTCGGTCGCGCCACGCCTGCGCCGCGTGGTTGAGGGTTTTATTTCGGCCTTGCCCGGCATGGCCAGCGTGTTCCTTCTTATGGCGATCCTGTTTTACATCGGTGCGGTGATTTCAACCAAACTGTTCTCGCAGACTTTCCCGGACTGGTTCGGCGATCTGGGCCTTTCAGCCTATACGCTGTTCCAGATCATGACGCTGGAAAGCTGGTCCATGGGGATCGTGCGCCCGGTAATGGAGATCTATCCTTACGCCTGGCTGTTCTTTGTGCCGTTCATCATGGTGACCACTTTTGCGGTGGTAAACCTGCTGGTCGGTTTGATCGTAAATTCGATGCAGGATGCGCATCATGCCGAGGACGAAGTCAAAACCGATGCCTATCGTGACGAAGTGCTGGAGCGGCTTGAAAGCATCGAACGTCGCCTGACAGAGCAGCAAAACATCAAAAAGTGATTTCAGTTTTCACATTTTCTGGCATAATACAGAAAAAAAGAGCAGCAGGCAGTGAACATGGATCGTCGAGCATTTGGATTGGGTGCAATGGCAACGCTGAGCCTCTCAGCTTGTGCCTCGGCCAACCCCAGAATTCTAACTTACAACGGACCCGAAGTGACCTCTCTGGTCATCAACAAGGGCTCGCGGAAACTATATCTTCTGCACAATGATAAGATCCTGAAAGAATACAGGGTTGATCTTGGATTTGCGCCCAACGGCACCAAAGCAAAGCGCGGTGACGGGCGTACACCGGAAGGCAGCTACCTGATTGATCGGCACAATCCCAACAGCCGCTATCATTTGTCGCTGGGGATCTCGTACCCGAATTCTGAAGATGTTGCGAAAGCGAAGGCTATGGGTGTCGATCCGGGCGGCGATATCTTTATCCACGGACAACCGAACCGTCGCAAAGAGCGTAAGCGCGCCAAAAAGACGTCGGATTGGACTGCGGGTTGCATCGCTGTCAAGAATGACGAGATCGAAGAGATCTATTCAATGGTAAACCGGGGAACGCTGATTACTCTGCGTCCCTAATCGGTTTCCAGGGCTCAAATCCGAACTGCATATAGTCACGCTGGTAGGTCTGGGCGGCCAGCGTTTCCAGTTTGTCGTCATAAATCTCAGCCAGAGTGAACGGGGTATCCGGTTCACTGAGTTCGGGTAGGGGCGGTGTGCTGTGCCCCATCCGGCGCGCCAGATCGGGCAGGGCTGTCGTGACCTCATCCTCCCTCAGGATCAGGTCGGGCAATGCGAAGGGCGCCATCCCCTCAAGGGCATGCGACTGACTGCACCATGCCGCATCCACGCGTATGGCGGTCTGTTGGGCAAGGTTCTGACGCAGGAATGTCAGGAACGCCGAAAACGCCTCGTAATGCTGCTCAACCGGGTAATTGCCTTCGCGCAATTGCCCGGGGATCGGAATCTTTAGCCGGTTGCGCAGGACGTGTCGGATTTTCGGATAGGCGCCGGAACCTGTGTTGAGGATATGTCTGCAAAAGGCCCGATGCGCGCGCGCCATTGGGTGTTGCAGCACGGCGAACTTTCGATGCCCGGGATTGGATAAAAACCACTGACGTGTCTGCTTTCTGTTCTGATTGGTCAGCAATTGATCGACATCAACATGGTCCAGCGCGGCCATCCACCTTGTTATCGGGCTTTCCATTCCCCCGCGGATCGGCATGTACATCAGCGGCGTCTTTGGTGCGGCAACGTAATTCGCCACCAATGGACGTCGGCGTGGCTCAAAATTCGGAGTGCTGTGCAGGTTGAAGCTGTCGATTTGTGACAACGTCTGCTCCATCTCATCAGGGTTCGTCACCTTTGCCAGCGCCGGCTCGGGGTTTTGCGGTTTGAGTGTTTCGTCGATTGCCGACAGCCTGCCGGACACACCCAGCCAAGCGGCAAGACCATTCAACAAGTGCACCTGGTTCAGGTCTTCATAAGCAATGTAAAATGGGGTCTGGCCGCTTTGCTGCAAACGCTGCGACAGCATCAGGTGATATTCATGCTGCCGGTTCAGGTATTTCATGAACGCTTCGGCATCGAATTCGACCTGTGCTTCACGACGACGCTTAATGTTTTTCAGCTGCCACTGCTTGGTTTCGCGCGCAATCTTCAACGAGATGAAACTGTCCAGAGGGTTTCGGGTTAGAATGATCTTGGCGCAACGCGGATCGCCCAAAGCAGGCTCTAACACACGTGGATCATGTCCCTGAAAAAGGCGAAACCCGTTCAGTTCTCCTGGTGCCTGCCGGATTGCCTCAAGCAATGTAGAAGGGTCACGATCCCGCTCTTCCACCGAGATGCCCAGCAGAGTGTCGGATTTTAAGCGCCCGATGAAATGGGGATTGAACGCCTCGCCATAGCTGGTGACCCCTTCGATGGCGTTCAGGTTCGCCTCTAGCAAGTTGGAACCGGTCCGCATGGCTGCAAGAATGATAAAGTAGTCAAATTGGGGCGTCATTTATCTTTACTGCACCAGATAGGGTTTTCGATATGGCCGGACCCGGTCCGCAAAGCTGTCGTCCGGTGGGAAATCGCCCATGAGGTAAGGGTGCATGCCCTGGTTCTTCAGGTTTTGCAGGAACTGGCCAAACCCGGACAGATCCACCATTTTTGGCGCTTCGGTCAGGTGGCTGGTTTGGGTGGTTCCGGTATCCTCGACCGCGGTCTGTAAAGGCTCGACCGGAGATTCAACGAATTCTGCCAACGTCCACCTGCGAACCCGCGCCTTGGTCCAGACAGAAGAAAGGATTTCCAGTTGTTTGGTTTCGATCTGCTGCAGCCGGGCGGCCTCGGCGCGGATATCGGCAAAGTTCAGGTTTGACCTAAACAGCGGGATTGCCCAGGCCCCGGTTATGACGGAAATCAGCGCATTCTTGTCCCGAGCCAAGAGCCAGTTGATCTCTTGCGTGTCAGCGGGGCCGAACTGAAAACACTGTTTTTCGCCACGCGTGTTCCATATCAGGTTCGAAAGGAAAGCCGTTGGGTTGTAATCCCGCAGCTTTGCGCAATCGCTGAGGCCGCCGTTGACGATGGTTTCTCCGCCGGCGAATTCAGCGCGCTTCGGGTCAAACAGATGCCCGTGGACACGCGCGCCAGTGATGTTGCTCAACCAGGGTTCAAAATCTTCGAACACTTCGGAAAAGCCCTGAAAAACCGAATACGGAGAGGACGTCAGCCCGTTTTCGTTGCCGTGCCGTGGAAACCGGCTTTGCATGTACAACCCGTCACGCCCACGTGTGCGCCGTTCGACCGCTTTGGAAAACACCCGGTCAATTTTGCTTGGGTTGGGCTCTGTGGGTTTCATGGCGCCTGCCTGATCGGTCAGAAAAGCCTGATACAGTCGATCCGCGTTGGGCCAGGCTTTGCGGGCAACAAAACAATCGGACCTGCGCAGTAGCTGCAGGTGATCGTCATAGAAAATATGCGGACGACCCTGATAGTCGAACTTGGACAGTGTCAGAGACCGGCTTTCGATATGGGTGGAATACAGGCGCGCCAGCGTCTGGAAGTAACTTTCGTCAGGTATCCAGACGCGCCGAAAATACCGATCATAGGTCTCGCGCTTTGGATCCTGCAATATAGCCGACAGGGTTTGGCGGGTCAGACACCACCACTGGCTACCCATATGCGGTTCAAGCCCTTCGGGTATGTGGCGTCGAATGCGCAACGCGCGTTGCAGTTTCACATAGGCGTCAAACAGTTTGCGGTTCTTTCGCCACGAGAACGGAAATCTCAGGGTAAAGCGTTCCTGATCCAAGCCTCCGATGGTCCAGCTTACATCAGAGGTAGTGGCGCTTTCGATGAAATCCACGCGCGGCCTGTCCGAGAGGTAATTGACCAGTTCATCCACTGGCCGCAAAGGAAGACAGGATCCTGAAGTCAGGAAAACATGGCGGACATCGGGAAATGTTTCAAGCATCAGTGCGGCGGCAGACTGCGAGGCGGCAACGATGCCCCACCCCCCCCAGTTGCAGACATGACGGTCAGAAAACCGGATCAGCGGGTCATTCGCACAGGCGGCAACGAATTCCGCATAGACATTGTTTGGCACTTTGCGGTCCACATGGATCACCACCGGGCACCCCGAAGACGTCCAGTGGCGGGCCACTTGCCCGGCACGGTTCAGCGCGGTGTGAACCAGCATAATGATGCCCAGATTACTCATGCCCAGTTTCCTTTTGACATGAGGCCTAAAATCTCAAGTTGTCGCCAATTGATATAAGCTTCGGACTTGTCGCACCAGAACTCGGGCATGTCCGCCAAATGTTCGGCATAGGCGCGATATTCCCCAGAGCTGCGGTAATGCTGGCCGCGCTCCATCTCTTCCTGGGCCTTCTCGCCCAATGTGCTGATGAGTTTGGCGTGCAACAACGCGCCGCTTGCTTTTTCGCCACCCCATTCATCAAACACCTGGTTCAACCCGCGTGGCAGCAGCGCATGGGTCGAGCTGACATAGACATAGCGCTTGTCCCATTTCACCAACGGAATCTTGTTCAGCGCAGGCGCTTTTTTCGGCGTGTCCTTAAAGAACACGCGCGCGCGGGGTCCGCCTTGAATCCAGAGATTTCCGTAGGTCGGGTTCTTTGTGATAGTATAATTTCCTGCATCAAACCATTTGGCGATTTCGAACGGGTTTTGCCCCTCGGAATAGATGGCGTCTTCGACCGGCCCTTCGGGATACATGTCGATCAGCATTGCACTGAAGCTGCGCACGGCGCAGCCGTCCAGCCAGTCAGTCAGGGCGCGGATCGGCCGGGTATCGCAGAATGGATAGATGAAGAATTCGTCCGGGTCGACGGTCAGAACCCAGTGGCGGTGCGCATATTTGCGCAACAGATAGTTTGTCCAGTCCACCCCAAACGACGCACGCCTATAGCTTGCATCAGCGCGCCAGACCGACACATCGGGTTGACCCGCCAGATATTCCAGTGACCCGTCATTGCTGGCGTTATCAACGAACAGAAAATGGTTGATGCCCAGCTGCCGGTAGTAGGTCAGAAAATATGGCAGGCGAATTTTCTCATTCCGTATGACGCTGACTAGCAGGACGTCTTTCCGTGTTATCGAATTTGTATTTACGGAAACGGGAACAAGGTCGCGCCGCTTTCGAAGGCAACGCAATATACGGCGCTTGCGCCGCAATCTCATTCGGTATGAATCCAATAGGCCCACGCGACTGCCCAACCTTTGTTATTTACGCGAGCGTGCCCGGAGGCTGTACAAGCCAGAGTGGTACCGGACAATTGCCGTTTTATGCCATTTTTCCATCTTTCGAAGCAACGACTTTAAAAACCGTTAGTTTGAGTTGTGGCTTTCCCAATCAATTGTTCCCATCAGACCCAGTTGCTGCAATGAGTTCCAACCGGTGTATCGCTTGGACTCTGGCGCCCACATGACCGGGTGATCCGTGATGCCGTCATAGTAGTCTGCAAACTGTTCGGGATCGTGAAAGTGTTGCCGACGCTCTTTCTCGATCTTTGATTTTTCCACAACTTCGGGCAGGAATTTGGTGTGTAACAAGACACCAGATGGTGCTGTGCCGCCGGGCCCTCCGTAACTGGCGTTCAGATGTCGTGGCAATGCGGAATGGCACGAATTCACATAGGCGTAGCGCCGCGACCACCGGACCAACGGGATTTTGTTAAGCGTCGGGGATCGGCGTGGGGCGTCGGCAAAGAACATACGCTCGCGCGCGCCGCCCTGCACCCAAAGGTTGCCGAGCGGGCTTTGCCGTTGTGTCCGGTAAGGCGCGGCATCAAACCAACTCACCACCTCGGTCGGGTCGGTTTCAGGATCGTAGCCTTGTTCCCCCAACGGGCCTTTGGGATAAAGATCCAGCATCAGCGCGCCAAACGCTACACGTCCCTGATCATCTAACCATTTCGTCAGGTCCGGTAGGGGCCGGGTGTCATGATCGGGGTAAATCAACAACTCATCCGCATCGACCATCAGAGTCCAGTGGTGGTGCCCATAGCGCATTTGCAACCAAGTCAGCCAATCCAACCCATAGCGCGACGTGCGATAGCTGCCCCGGGTCTGCCACAGTGACACGTCCGGCTGTTCCTTGAGAAAGGGCGCCGAGCCATCGTCGCTGTCGTTGTCGACGATCAGAAAGTGATCAACCCCCAATGCGCGATAATGGCGCAGGAACCAGGGCAGGCGGGTGATTTCATTGCGCAGCGTGGTGAAGGCCAGGATACCACCGGGTTTAATGTTCGCCGTGCGGTCGCTCAGACTGGACAATAGATGGCGGCTGCGAAAGGACCGCCACAACAACCGCTGTCGTTTTAGCCGCAACTTGTACATTTGCACCCATGAGATGGGCGGAAGCGTATCTTCCCCTGTACCAGTCACAATAAGCTCATTTTTCGTAGTGACCGTTCTGATGCCAGCGCCACGCATCGGCAATCATCGTCTCTAATGTGGACCTTTTGGGCGACCATCCAAGTTCCTCGCCAGCGCGCACAGAACCAGAGACCAACTTTGTGCAGTCCCCAGCCCGGCGCGGTCCGATTGCATAAGGCACGTCGCGGTTGGTGACGGCGTTGGAGTGGCTGATCACCTCCATCACCGAAAACCCCGATCCGGTGCCCAGGTTGAAGACGCGGCTGTCTTTGCCTTGTTCCAACCAGTTCAATCCCAAAACGTGGGCATCGACCAGATCGCAAACATGCACATAATCGCGGATGCAGGTGCCGTCTGGTGTTTCGTAGTCCGTCCCAAAAACGGTCAGCCCGTCGCGCTTGCCGTCGATGGCGTCCAGCATCAGCGGCACAAGGTGGGTTTCCGGGCGGTGGAACTCGCCCACCTCGCCATCGGGATCGGCACCGGCCACGTTGAAATACCGGAAGATCACGTGGTTCAGCCCGTGCGCGGCCTCGAAATCGCGCAGGATATCTTCGATGGCACGTTTTGAGGCGCCGTATGCGTTCAGCGGCAGTTGCGGCGTGTCTTCGTCCAGCACCACATTGTCATGCTCGCCATAGGTGGCGCAGGTGGACGAGAATACAAAGTTCTCACATCCGGCGGCCACCGTGGCTTCGATCAAATTCAGCGAACCGGTCACGTTGTTGGACCAGTATTTGCCGGGCTCGGACATGGCCTCACCCACTTGGCTGAGGGCAGCAAAGTGCATTACGGCCACGGGTTCGTATTTGGCGAACACCTCATCCAGTCGAGCACGATCCAGCAGATCGCCCTGTTCGAACGGACCAAACTTCACCGCGTCCTGCCAGCCGGTAACGAGATTGTCGAAGGTCACAGGCGTGTAACCGGCTTGAGAAAGCGCCTTACAGGCATGAGATCCAATGTACCCGGCACCGCCAGTGACAAGAATATTTTTCATGATCGTTCCAAATTGCGGTGCCACGCCCGGTTAGACGCCGTCTTGCAAGGGGTTAAGGTGAAAATGGGTCAATCTAACCCCATAGCGGCCATCATCTCTTCGAGTTTCGGCACATCTTGTGGGTTGTTCAATTCCCAGAATTGGCGGCCCTTCGCCTCCACCTCAACGCACAGAACCTTGCGACCATTTTCCATGAAGCGCAGCTGTTCCAGCCCTTCCAATTGCTCCAAAGGTCCCACTGGCCAGGTTGGATAGGCTGACAGCGCATCGGGGCGATAGGCGTAGACGCCGACATGGTGAAACACCGGTGTCGGTTCGGGGCCAGCAAAAGTTTCGGCAGTAAAAGGCACGACTTCTTTCGAGAAATACATTGCGCTGTGATCGGTGGCAAATACGGCTGTTGTGCCGCCGACCCGTCCGTTTTTACGATCATTCAGCAGGCTGTTCAAAGCATCTCCGTCACAACGCAGAACTGGCGTTGCGACCCCGGCATCAGGCGCGGCGCGCAGACCGGCGATCAGGTCTTCGACAAACCAATGTGGTGTCAGTGGTGCATCCCCTTGCAGGTTCACCACGATCTCGTAGCCCGCACCCAGCGCAGTATGGGCCTCGGCGCAGCGCTCGGTGCCGTTACCGCAGGTCTCGGATGTCATTACCACCTCGGCCCCGAACCGCTCGGCCACGTCGCGGATTCGGTCGTCATCGGTGGCGACAACCACCTTGTCCACACCTGACACAGAACAGGCGGCGCGCCACGATCGTTCGATCAGGGTCATCGCGTTGCCGCTTGCCCCGGTCAGCGGAACCAGCGGCTTGCCAGGGTAGCGGGTCGAGGCATAGCGGGCGGGGATGGCAATCAATACGGACATCAGGCCTCCTTCAGGTCAACGCCCGGAGCGTAGGCGATAAAGAACGGGTTTGCATAGCCGTCCTTGCCGTAGGTCAATGACGAGTGGTCATCGAAACGAACAACCTTGCCGCCCGCACCCGCCAAAACGGCGTGACCGGCGGCTGTGTCCCACTCCATCGTGCGCCCGACGCGGGGATAGAGGTCCGCTTCCCCTGTTGCGACCAGACAGAATTTCAGGGACGAGCCCGCGCTTTTGCTGTCCTTGACCTGATATTTGTTGATGTAATCTTCGGTCGCCTGATCGCGGTGTGATTTTGACGCGACGATCAAAAGTGCCGAATTGTTTGGTTCAGACACCGAAATCGGGGTTACGTCACCGGCCTGTGCCTTGTTCAGCGCGCCGGTTTCTTCAACCGATTGACCGTCTGCTTGCGTGTAGAACATGCGCCCCTTGGCCGGTGCATACACAACGCCCCGAGTTGGCACTCCGTTTTCGACCAATGCGATGTTCACCGTGAAATCACCGCGCCGGTTGATGAATTCCTTGGTGCCGTCCAGCGGATCGACGATCAGGAATGTGTCGCCTTTTACGGAATGTGATGCGGCCTGTTCTTCGGTCACCAGCAGAATATCCGGGAACGCGGCGCGCAAGCCTGCCGATATCAGGGCATCGGCTGCCTCGTCCGCTTCGGTCACGGGGCTGGCGTCGGATTTGACTTTGACGTCGAAATCATCCGCCTCGTAGATCCGCATGATCGTGTCCCCGGCTTCCAGCGCCAGACGTCTGATTACGGGAATAAGGGCGTCGTAGGTCACAAAAATGCTCCGTTGCTGTAGTTTGTTGATCGAAATCCTTGTGGGCCTTATGATGCGGCGGTTACGGAACGGCAAGAATTTCGTGGCAGTTTGCAGGCAGTTCAGCGGGAAAGAGTGTACTGAGTGTTTTATTTTAAGCGAAAACAGACGCTTTTGGGCAGCGCTTTCACGACCGCTGAGCTTATCTATCATGCGGTTGTGCACGGGATACGATCAAAACACGCGAATGCCGTGATCGCGATCATCATCAATATCGTGCAAATTCTCGCACTTGTGACCGTTTTTTATCTGATCTTGTCGATGTTGGGCACACGAGTGGCCAAGATCCGGGGTAACTTTATCCTGTTTCTCTTATCAGGTGTCTTTCTGTTCCTGACTCACATCAAAGCCGTCTCGACCGTCGCTGGCGTGGCTACAGGAAACAACCCGATGATGCTGCACTCTCCGATGAATATGATGGTCGCGTTGTTGGCGACCGCCTTCGGATCGCTTTATACGCAATTGGTTTCGATCCTTGTGATCCTCTTCGCCTACAGCGTCATAATTGAGCCGCTGGAGATCCAAGAGCCCGGCGGCGCGTTCTATATGCTGATCCTGGCCTGGTTTACGGGATGTGCGGTGGGTGTTGTTTTCATGGCGCTCAAACCGTGGTTCCCCGGGACTGCTGATATTCTCAGAAACTTGTACCGACGCATGAACATGATTTTTTCGGGCAAAATGGTTGTAGGGAATGCGCTGGGTGGCTTCTTGCTGAGTTTCTTTGCCTGGAACCCGTTGTTTCACATAATTGACCAATGCCGTGGCTTTGTCTTTCGTAACTACTATCCACGTAACTCCAGTTGGGAATACGCGCTTTGGGTTGGGTTGGCCTTGCTGACAATTGGATTGCTGGGGATTTTTTACACCCGCCAGCATGTGTCGGCCAGTTGGGGGGCGCGCCGCTAACTCGCCACCCGTAGGGTCAGGTTGATCCGCCCGCCTTTGGGCAACAGCTTGGATGATCCGAAACGGATGCGGTCTACCCCGTGATAGGTCAGACGGGCGGGGCCGCCCATGACCACAACGTCGCCGGAGTTCAGCCAGATCGACTCGGTCTTGCCGCCCCGGCTTTCGTTTCCGATGCGGAAAAGGGCGTCGTCGCCCAGGGATATCGACAAGACGGGCCAAGAAAAATCGGCCTCGTCCTTGTCTTGATGCAGCCCCATGCGCGCACCTTCGCCGTAATAGTTGATCAGACAGCAATCCGGATCGCGTTGGATGCTGGCAAGCTTGCGCCAGATGCCCAGTATCGTATCAGGAATGTCGGGCCACACCATTCCTTTAGGGTGCCGCGCCTGATATCGGTAGCCCCCTTTGTCAGTGACCCAACCAAACGCTCCGGCTGAGGTCATGCGCACCGACATTTCCTTGCCCGAGGGCGTAACCGGCCGGAACAGCGGCGCCGATTTCAGAATCGGGCGCAACGCCTCAATCAGTTGCGTTTGTGCCGCAACGTCCAGATAGGATTTTCTGATGTCAAATCCGCGCAAGAGCAGCCGCGCCATTGAAGATTCCCCAATCCTTGCCAAAACCTTGCCAAAAAGGCCGCAGATTCCCGAAAACCTGCCTTTTACACCGCTTGCAGGCCTCTGATCTCGCCCTTATATACGCCGGGACGCGCGATGGTGTAGTGCTGTTGCGCAAACCAGATCGGGACCGGATGCCATAACGGGTCCGGACCTCGAGACATCGCCTTGAAGAGAAAGGGATTGAACATATGGGAAAAGTAATCGGTATTGACCTCGGCACCACCAACTCGTGTGTGGCCATCATGGACGGCTCTCAGCCAAAGGTCATTGAAAACGCAGAAGGGGCGCGGACCACGCCCTCGATCGTCGCCTTCACCGAAGATGAGCGTCTGGTCGGTCAGCCTGCAAAACGTCAGGCGGTCACCAACCCCGACAACACGATCTTTGGCGTCAAGCGTCTGATCGGTCGTCGCGTGGATGATGCAGAAGTCCAGAAGGACAAGAAAATGGTGCCGTACGCCATCGTGGATGGCGGCAACGGTGACGCGTGGGTGGAAGCCCGCGGTGAAAAATACTCTCCAAGCCAGATTTCGGCCTTCACTCTGGGCAAGATGAAGGAAACCGCAGAAAGCTATCTGGGTGAAGAAGTTACGCAGGCGGTCATCACCGTTCCCGCGTATTTCAATGACGCTCAGCGTCAGGCCACCAAAGATGCAGGCAAAATCGCCGGTCTAGAAGTGCTGCGGATCATCAACGAACCGACAGCGGCTGCGCTGGCCTATGGTCTGGACAAAGAAGAAACCCAAACCATCGCGGTCTATGACCTTGGTGGTGGTACGTTCGACGTGACCATTCTGGAAATCGACGACGGGCTGTTCGAAGTCAAATCGACCAATGGCGACACCTTCCTGGGTGGTGAAGACTTTGACATGCGCATCGTCAACTACCTGGCGGATGAGTTCAAAAAGGAACACGGTGTCGATCTGTCCAGCGACAAGATGGCCCTGCAGCGTCTGAAAGAAGCCGCGGAAAAAGCCAAGATCGAACTGTCCTCGACCTCGCAGACTGAGATCAACCAGCCGTTCATCTCGATGGGCGCCAACGGTCAGCCGCTGCACATGGTCATGAAACTGACCCGTGCCAAGCTGGAATCGCTGGTCGGCGATCTGATCAAGAAATCGATGAAACCCTGTCAGGCCGCATTGAAAGACGCAGGTCTGTCGGCGGGCGACATTGATGAGGTTGTTCTGGTCGGTGGTATGACCCGCATGCCGAAGGTGATCGAAGAGGTCACCAAATTCTTCGGTAAAGAACCGCACAAGGGTGTGAACCCGGACGAAGTTGTTGCCATGGGTGCCGCCATTCAGGCCGGCGTTCTGCAAGGCGACGTCAAAGACGTGGTTCTGCTGGACGTAACCCCGCTTTCGCTGGGTATCGAGACGTTGGGTGGCGTGTTCACTCGTCTTATCGACCGTAACACCACGATCCCGACGAAAAAGTCTCAGGTCTTCTCGACCGCCGAGGACAACCAGAACGCTGTGACCATCCGCTGTTTCCAGGGTGAGCGCGAAATGGCTGCGGATAACAAGATCCTGGGTCAGTTCAACCTTGAAGATATCCCGCCCGCACCGCGCGGCATGCCTCAGATCGAGGTGACTTTTGACATCGACGCCAACGGCATTGTCTCGGTTTCGGCCAAGGACAAAGGTACCGGCAAAGAGCAGAAGATCACCATCCAGGCATCGGGTGGTCTGTCGGACGAAGATATCGACAAGATGGTCAAGGACGCCGAAGAGAACGCCGAGGCGGACAAGGAACGCCGCGAGCTGATCGAGGCGAAGAACCAGGCGGAAAGCCTCATCCACTCGACCGAGAAGTCGATGGAAGAGCATGCCGACAAGGTCGACCCGACCACCATCGAAGCCATCGAGCTGGCGATTGTCGCGCTGAAGGACGAGCTGGAAACCGAGAATGCCGACAAGATCAAGTCAGGCATTCAGAACGTGACCGAAGCCGCCATGAAGCTGGGCGAAGCCATCTACAAGGCGCAGTCTGAAGAGACCGAGGATGAGCCAGCGGCGGCGGATGCCGCTCCGGCTGGTGAAGACGATATCGTCGATGCCGAATTCGAAGATCTTGACGACGAAAAGCGTAAGTAACGGGAAACCGGGCCAATTCGGGCCGGTCCGGTCACCGGGCCGGCCCGATTACGTTGCGGCAGAAGGAAATACTGATGTCAAAACGCGACTACTATGATGTGCTCGGCGTGTCCAAGGGCGCATCAGCGGACGAGATCAAGAAGGGCTTTCGCACGAAAGCCAAGGAATTGCATCCCGACCGCAACAAGGACAACCCGGATTCCGAGGCTCAGTTCAAAGAAGCGAACGAAGCTTACGACGTCTTGCGCGATGCCGAAAAAAAGGCCGCGTATGACCGTTTTGGTCATGCCGCGTTTGAAAACGGTATGGGCGGCGGTGGCCGTCCCGGCGGCGGATTTGGCGGACAGGGCGATTTCTCCAGTGCCTTCTCGGACGTGTTCGATGACCTGTTCGGCGATTTTATGGGTGGTCAGCGCGGTGCTACCGGGGGTGGTCGACGGGCCGCGCGCGGGTCAGACCTGCGTTACAACCTGCGTGTAAGCTTGGAAGAAGCATTCTCTGGCCTGCAAAAGACGATCAACGTGCCTGCTGCCGTGGCCTGCTCGGCCTGTGACGGCTCGGGTGCGGAAGGCGGGGTTGAGCCCACAACCTGCCCGACCTGTTCGGGCATGGGAAAAGTGCGGGCGCAACAGGGCTTTTTCACAGTTGAACGGTCGTGTCCGACTTGTTCGGGTCTGGGTCAAATTATCAAGAACCCCTGTAAATCATGCGGCGGCGCCGGGCGCGTCGAAAAAGAACGCGCGCTGTCGGTCAACATTCCAGCTGGTGTCGAAACCGGCACACGCATCCGTCTTGCGGGCGAAGGTGAGGCCGGGATGCGCGGTGGTCCTCCGGGCGACCTGTATATTTTTGTCGAAGTTTCGGACCACAAGCTGTTCGAGCGCGACAGCGTAAACCTGTATTGCCGCGTTCCGGTCAGCATGGCTAAGGCAGCGCTGGGCGGTTCGATCGAAGTGCCCACCATCGACGGTGGCCGTGGTCGCGTGCAAATTCCGGCTGGCAGTCAGTCAGGACGTCAGATGCGCTTGCGCAGCAAAGGCATGCCCGCCCTTCGCGGCGGTGGCGTTGGCGATATGTTCATCGAACTGGCCGTCGAAACCCCGGTCAATCTGACCAGCCGTCAAAAAGAGCTTCTGCGTGAGTTCGACGATCTGGGCGAAGATAACCATCCGGAATCAAAAAGCTTTTTCTCGTCAGTCAAGTCATTTTGGGACGGTATGAAGGGCTGAACCTGCACACCTGAACATCAAACAGAAGCCGGTCCGTTGAGGCCGGCTTTTGCATTTCATAAGGCCAGTTTGACCGTAATCTGCATCAAAATTGGCCCTTGATTCCCCCGCCATCCCCTGAGAGTGTCGCCCCAACCGTTGGGGTGCCCTGTTTGGGGGCTGAGAGGCGTGAATGCGCTAACCCATCGAACCTGATCCGGGCAATACCGGCGTAGGGAACGGTCTTATAGTGCTTAGACGTTTTCCATGCCCGTTGCCCATTTTGAACCGGAGCAACGACATGGCACCCATTGCCTTAACAATCGCAGGATCTGACAGCGGCGGAGGGGCCGGAATTCAGGCAGACCTCAAGGCCATGTCGGCGCTTGGCGTCTATGGTGCCAGTGTGATTACCGCAGTGACGGCGCAGAATACTCGCGCAGTTACGGCGGTGCATGGCATCCCTGTGGACGTCATTGCAGCCCAGATCGAGGCTGTTCTGACCGACCTCGATGTTGGCGCGATCAAGATTGGAATGCTGGCGACCCCTCAGATCATCCAATGTGTCTCAGACAGTATCGCCGAGTTTGACGGGCCGGTAGTTTTGGATCCGGTCATGATTGCGAAATCCGGCGATGCGTTGTTGGCAGAAGAGGCGGTGCAAACCCTGCGCGACGTATTGTTGCCACGCGCGACCGTGTTAACGCCAAACCTGCCCGAAGCAGCCTGTCTGCTGGGCTCTGAGTCTGCGGGCAGCCTCGAACAGATGATCGCACAAGGGCAAGATCTGTGTGCACTTGGCGCTGGTGCGGTTCTGATGAAGGGCGGTCACGGCAAGAGTGACATCTGCCATGACATATTGATCTCACATTCGGGCGTGATTGCTCAGTTTCAAGCGCCGCGCCGACAGACCCGCAACACCCACGGAACCGGATGCACCCTGTCCTCATCCATAGCGGCCGGGTTGGCTAAGGGCCTTTCGCTGCCCCAGGCCGTAGCGCAAGCACATGACTATCTGCAGGGCGCCATCGCTCAGGCCGATGCTTTAAACATCGGGCAAGGTCACGGACCTGTTCATCACTTCCATCAGGTTTGGCCCGCGTGACCGTCTGGTCGATCATAGGCGCAGGTGTGGCCGGGTTGGCCGTCGCGTCCGAACTTGTCGCGCGCGGGGCCAAGGTTCAGGTGTTTGATCCCGGCGGTGCACCGGGGCCGCATGGTTGCTCCTGGTGGGCGGGCGGAATGTTGGCACCTTGGTGCGAGTATGAAAACGCCGAGGAACCTGTCCTGCGTCTGGGGCAATTGGCAATCGACTGGTGGGCCAAGCGTACTCAGGTCCACAGGCGTGGCACACTGGTTGTTGCTAACCCAAGGGACCTGCCGGATCTACGTCGCTTTGCCCGCAGGACTGAGGGATTTTCCGAAGTTGATGCCGACGAAATAACTGCATTAGAGCCTGATTTATACGGTTTCGGAAAGGGTCTCTACTTTGATGCCGAGGCCTATTTGAACCCGCGTCAAGCCTTGTTGGATCTGTCACACCAGCTTCAGGATCACGGTGTTGAATTCCATCATGCGCGCGCTCCGACGGGATTGGACAACGCTATTGATTGCCGAGGTCTGCACGCGCGCGAAAACCTGCAGGACTTGCGCGGCGTAAAGGGTGAGATGCTGGTGATCCGGTGCCCAGACGTGACACTGACCCGGCCTATACGACTGCTTCATCCACGCGTGCCGCTGTATATCGTTCCACGCGGCGACGGCGTCTACATGCTGGGCGCAACAATGATCGAATCCGAGGACAGCAGCCGAATTACCGCACGCTCGATGCTTGAGTTGCTGAGCGCAGCCTACGCCCTGAACCCCGCCTTTGGCGAGGCTGAAGTGTTGGAAATCGGCGTCGATCTGCGTCCCGCTTTCCCCGACAACCTGCCGCGTATTCGGCGACTGGGACCGACAATCTACGCCAACGGCCTCTACCGCCACGGCTACCTGCTGGCCCCTGCACTGGCAAAGGGCGTGGCTGACCTGGCGTTGGACAACAAACATTCGGAGATGGTTGATGAAGATTGTACTTAATGGCGAAAAGCGCGAGGTGCAGGCCGAAACTCTTGCCGATCTTTTGCAGGAATGTGGGTTTTCGGGCCGGGTGGCGACGGCTGTGAACGAGGGTTTTGTGCCCTCAAGCCTGCGCAAAGCTCGCAATATCAAGGATGGCGATCGGATCGAAGTCGTCGCCCCGATGCAGGGGGGCTGAGCGATGAAGACCTTCTACGGCACATCACTGCCGAACCCGTTGATGCTGGGCACCGCGCAATATCCAAGCCCCGCAATCTTGGAAGAGGCATTTCGGGACAGCGGGGCCGGGGTGGCCACCGTATCTTTGCGACGCGAAGCAGGCGCAGGACAAACCTTCTGGCAGATGGTCCGCGATCTGAGCGTTCTTGTCCTGCCCAACACAGCAGGTTGCCATACGGTGAAAGAAGCTGTGACCACCGCTCATATGGCGCGAGAGGTGTTTGACACCAAATGGATCAAGCTGGAACTGATCGGGCATACCGACAGCCTGCAGCCCGACGTGTTCCAATTGGTCGAGGCCGCGCGCATTCTGAGCGAAGACGGGTTCGAGGTTTTTCCGTACACCACGGACGACCTGATCGTGGGTGAGCGCCTTTTGGCGGCAGGGTGTGAAGTTCTGATGCCTTGGGGGGCCCCGATTGGTTCGGGCCGCGGTCTGAACAACGAATACGCCCTGCGCGCAATGCGCGCTGAGTTTCCCGAAATACCACTGGTGATTGACGCTGGTATCGGCCTGCCCAGCCACGCCGCACATGCGATGGAGCTTGGGTATGATGCCGTTCTGCTGAACACCGCGGTGGCACGGGCCGGCGATCCCGCCGCAATGGCCAAGGCGATGAAGCTGGCCATCGAGGCCGGGCGATTGGCCTATCAGGCCGACCCGATCGAAGCGCGCGATATGGCCGAACCCTCGACCCCTGTTATTGGAAAGGCGTTTTTGTCATGAACCTCGACCGGTTTTATCCAATCTTCGACCATTCCGACTGGCTGCGCCGGATGCTGCCCTTGGGCGTGAAACTGGTGCAGTTGCGGATCAAGGATCAACCGGACACGGTGGTACGCGAACAGATCGCGGTTTCGCGGGATCTGTGCCGTGCGCATGGGGCTGTTCTGGTGGTGAATGACCATTGGCAGGTTGCCATTGAGGCGGGCTGCGACTGGATTCATTTGGGACAAGAGGATCTGGATGACGCAGATCTAAAGGCAATCCGACGCGCAGGGCTGAAACTGGGTGTCTCGACCCATGACGATGACGAGCTTGAGCGTGTTTTGGCCATGAACCCCGACTATGTCGCGCTTGGTCCCGTCTACCCGACGATCCTGAAAAAGATGAAATGGGAACAACAGGGCCTGCCGCGTGTCACTGAATGGAAAGCGCGCGTGGGGGAAGTCCCTTTGGTCGGTATTGGCGGGATGAGTGTCGAGCGCGTGCCGGGTGTGTTGCAGGCCGGGGCGGACATTGTCTCAGTCGTGACAGACATCACCTTGAATGCAGACCCAGAAGCCCGCGTACGTGCGTGGATCGAGGTCACCACATGAGCCGCTACGCCCGTCAGATGATCCTGCCGGAGGTCGGCGCGCGTGGACAGGCCCGCCTGTCCGGCGCGCGGGTTCTTGTGGTGGGGGCCGGGGGGCTGGCAGCACCGGTTTTGCCTCTGCTGGCTGGTGCAGGGGTCGGACATTTGACCATCGTAGACCCCGATGAAGTCGCCCTGTCGAACCTCCATCGCCAGACCTTGTTTGCCGAAGGGGACTGTGGCCGCCCCAAAGCCGAAGTCGCGGCAGAGCGTTGTCAGGCCTTAAACTCTGAAATTACGATCTCTACGAATAATCAAGCTCTAACTAATTCAAATTCGCAACGTTTTGTCTCACAAGCCGACGTCATTCTCGATTGCGCGGACAGTTATGCCGCAAGCTATACGCTGTCGGATACGTGTCACGCGCTGGGCAAACCGTTGATAAGTGCCTCGGTCCTGGGGTTGTCTGGTTATGTCGGCGGTTTTTGCGGCGGTGCCCCAACTTTGCGGGCGGTTTTTCCCGACGCGCCGGGCAGCGGTGAAAGCTGTGCCACTGCTGGTGTGTTGGGTCCGGTCGTCGGAATGATTGGCGCAATGCAGGCGCAAATGGCGCTGAGCGCTATTCTTGGGCTGGACCCTTCGCCATTGGGGCAGATGGTTCAGTTCGATGCTCGCACGATGCGAAACAGCACGTTCCGCTTTGACGACGCGCCCGAGCCCAACCATCACTTCCCGTTTGTGTCGGTCTGCCAATTGACCACCGATGATCTGATCATCGAGTTGCGCAGCTCGGATGAGGCCCCTGAACCCATTCATCCCAAAGCGCTCCGCGGGTCTTCTGAATTGGTAAAACCAGAGCCTAACAAAAACAAAAGGCTGGCACTGTGCTGCGCCACTGGTCTGCGTGCGTGGCGTACTGCCGAAAAATTGCAACCGGATTGGCCGGGCGAGATCGTTCTCGTCGCGGCCTCAACCTCGTGAACGAAAAGGATACGCGAGATATGAAAAAGCTGATGACAGCAATTGCCCTGCTGGCCGCCGCGCCGGCCTGGGCCGAAGACAAGATGACCGTTCTTCTGGACTGGTTCGTTAACCCCGACCACGGGCCCATCATCGTGGCGCAAGAGAACGGATACTTTGCCGACGAGGGGCTGGAAATTGAGATTGTGCCACCCGCGGATCCATCGGCCCCTCCGCGTCTGGTTGCCGCCGGGCAAGCTGATCTGGCGGTGTCCTACCAGCCGCAACTTCACCTGCAAATCCATGAGGGCCTGCCGCTGAAGCGCGTCGGCACCTTGGTCGCGACGCCGTTGAACTGCCTGCTGGTGCTACAGGACGGTCCGATCAAAACGCTCGCCGACCTCAAGGGCAAAAAAATCGGCTTCTCGGTCGCGGGCGTTGAAGAGGCCGTTCTGGGCGCCATGCTGAACGCCCATGATGTCGCGCTGGATGATATTGAGATGGTCAACGTCAATTTCTCGCTGTCGCCCTCGCTGATGACGGGACAGGTGGATGCGGTGATCGGTGCCTTCCGGAACTTTGAGCTGAACCAGATGGACATCGAAGGCGTCGCGGGCCGTTGTTTCTACATCGAGGAAGAAGGGGTACCGTCTTATGATGAGCTGATCTATGTCGCCAATCCCGACACGATGGATGCCGACAAGGTCGCCCGTTTCCTGGCTGCGACCGAAAAGGCGACCCAGTTCATCGTTAACAACCCGGAAAAAAGCTGGGATATCTTTGCCGCCACCTCACCCGAACTGCAGGATGAACTGAACGCGCGCGCTTGGGTGGATACACTGCCCCGCTTCGCGCTGCGCCCGGCGGGCTTTGATGCAGGTCGCTATGCCCGTTTCGAGGCTTTCCTCAAAGACAGCGGTATGATCGACAGCATCAATCCGGTCAGCGACATCTCAGTAGATGTGACCGTGCAATGAGCGACTATGGCAAAGCATTCGCGCTGATGCGTGAGGCGGCGCAGGGGCCGTGGCAGGATTACACCTGCCACGCTTTTGTCGAAGGGATGAAGGACGGCTCGCTGCCGCGCGCGGCGTTTCTGCACTATCTGCGGCAAGACTATGTGTTCCTGATTCATTTCTCTCGCGCATGGGCGCTGGCGGTTGTGAAGTCGGAAACGCATGAGGAAATGCTGGCAGCCTCGCGCACCGTGAACGGGTTGATCAGCGAAGAGATGAAGCTGCATATCGGGATCTGCGAGGCCGAAGGCATCCCGCAGGACCAGCTGTTTGCCACGCCGGAACGTGCCGGGAACTTGGCATATACGCGTTTCGTGCTAGAGGCTGGGTACAGCGGCGATCTACTTGATCTGCTGGCGGCTTTGGTACCTTGTGTGATGGGCTATGGTGAGATTGGCACAAGACTGGCGACCGAGGCGACGTCTGACACCTATCGCGATTGGATCGCCACCTATGCCAGCGATGACTACCAAGATGCCTGCGTGGCGGTTGGGGAATTGTTGGATATGGCTCTAACGAGGCGTATTGGCGAGAATTTCGAAGCATCCCCGCGTTGGACTCGTCTGTGCCACACCTTCCGTACCGCGACCGAGTTAGAGGTCAATTTCTGGCAAATGGGCCTGACCCCATGACCCCAGCCCCCGATCTGACCGTCCGTGGTTCGGCTGCGATTGGCGACGCGTTGTTGTTCGCGCCGTTGACCCTGACGCTTGCAGCAGGGCGGTGGACGTGTCTGCTGGGTGGATCGGGGGTCGGCAAAACCACCATTCTGCGCCTGATTGCTGGCTTGGACACTGGCGCAGAGTTCACTGGACAGATCCGCGCCAGTGACGGGCAATCTGTGCGGGAGCGGGTAGCCTACATGGCGCAGGACGATCTGCTGCTGCCTTGGGCGACTGTGGCGCAGAACGTCCTGCTGGGTGCGCGGTTGCGTGGAGAAAAGCCAGATTTGCGCCGCTGTGATCAGCTGATCGAACGGATGCGCCTGCAGGATCATATGGCAAAGAAGCCCGGCGAACTCTCTGGTGGGCAACGTCAACGCGTGGCCTTGGCCCGCACGTTGATGGAAGATCGGCCCATCGTTCTACTGGACGAGCCGTTCTCGGCCCTCGACGCCCGCACCCGAGCGGATATGCAGGACCTTGCGGCCGAAGCGTTACAGGGCCGAACTGTTCTGCTGGTCACCCATGATCCGGGCGAGGCTGCGCGGTTGGGTCAATCCATCGTGGTCATGACGCAGAACGGCATAACGCCCTGCCAGCCCCCACATGCACCGGCCCCGCGCAAGGTGGACGATCTGGAAACGCTGGAAACGCAAGGCGCGCTACTGCGGCTGTTGCGGGAGGAGGCGGCATGAAACTGCTGTCGGGCCTTGCCGCCACTCTGTTCGCGTTGGCAATCTGGCGGGCAATCGTCTCGGCAACCGGCCTTCCGAAATTCATTCTTCCCGGCCCTGCTTTGGTGGCTGAGACCTGGTGGCAAAACCGCTGGATCATTGCTGAACACACATGGGTCACGGCCGTTGAGGTCATAATCGGCCTGGCCTGCGGGACAGTATTGGGGGTCGTTACCGCGCTGCAACTGGCGAATTCCCGCGCTGCGCGGGTGCTGGTGCAGCCAATGCTGGTGTTTACGCAGGCGCTGCCGGTCTTTGCTCTGGCTCCGTTGCTGACCCTTTGGCTGGGCTATGGTCTTTGGTCCAAGGTCGCAATGGCAGTGCTAATCATCTATTTCCCGATCACCTCTTCCTTTTTCGACGGGTTGATGCGCACGCCGCCCGGATATCTTGATCTGGCGCGGACCATGCAGGCCAGCCGGCGCGCCGTGTTGTGGCACATTCGTATCCCCGCAGCTTTGCCCTCATTGGCTTCGGGCATGCGGCTGGCGGCCGTCTATGCCCCGATCGGAGCGGTGATCGGCGAATGGGTCGGGTCGTCGCAAGGATTGGGGTACCTAATGCTGCTAGCCAATGGGCGGGCCAAAACCGGTTTGATGTTTGCGGCGATGCTGACTCTGGGGGTGTTTTCGATCCTGTTGCACATGGTTGTCCGACGGGCAACTGAAGGCATTGCGGGTGAGATGCGTTAACCATTCAGAAACCGATTCTGCGGCACGGTGGTCCCATGACTCAGGACGCCTTTGCCGAAGCCCCGATGCTGTTTGAAACCGACGAAGCGCCGGTGCAACCGCTGCCGTCTGGTCGCTTGCCGTCGTATATCAAAGATCACCGCAAACGATTGCGCGAACGGTTCATATCTGGTGGGTCGGCGGCAATGCCGGATTACGAATTGTTGGAACTTGCCCTGTTCCGCTCGATCCCCCGGCAGGATGTCAAACCCCTGGCCCGTGCGCTGATGGATACGTTTGGCGACTTTAACCGCGTGCTGACCGCACCCGAAGAACGGCTGCGGCAAATCAAAGGCGTAGGCGATACGGTGATCACTGACCTGAAAATCCTTGAGGCGTGTGCACATCGGATGACCCGCGCGCGGGTCATGCAACGGCACGTCGTATCAGGCTGGGACGCATTGCTGGATTATTGCCATACGACGATGGCCCATCGCGAGACTGAGCAGTTCCGCGTATTCTACCTTGACCGCAAGAACGTACTTATCGCGGATGAAGAACAGGCCAAAGGCACTGTCGACCACGTCCCCGTCTATCCGCGTGAGGTAGCCAAACGCGCGCTGGAGCTGAATGCCTCGGCGCTAATCTTGGTACACAATCACCCATCGGGCGATCCGACACCGTCGCAATCGGATATCGATATGACCAACCGAATTCAGGATGCCTGCGTCGCGCTGGGCCTGACGCTGCATGACCATCTGATTATTGGAAAATCGAATGAGTTGAGCTTTCGGTCCGAGGGCTATTTGTAAGGGTTACTGAACCCAGACCTCGACCCTGCGATTGACTTTGCGGCCCCAGTCCGTGTCATCACAGGCCATGGGCATTGCCTCGCCAAATGCGTCCACGGCGATCTCGACACTCTCCGGAATGGCTGTTTCTACCGCCGACAGCACTGCGTTGCGCACGGTCTTTGCCCGCAGCAATGCGATCCTTGCATTGGCTGTGGCCGCGCCTTCGCCGTCGCTAAAGCCCACAAAAGTGAGCTTACGGGCGTCGATAGCCCCGGTTTCGAGGGCGTGGGCCAACTGCCGGATGTTGGAACGTGACTGCGCGTCGGGTCTGGAGGAACCGGCCTCGAAACGGAACGACAGAGACAGGCGCGATTGTGGGCGCAGCGTGTCGATCATGCGCTGTAACTCTTCCAACCCGACCTCGGCACCACCTGAAACCACTGCGTTGGCCAGACGATCCCCTTGCAACCCCATCCGCATGGTTTCGGGTTCTTGATCCACAAATCCGGCATCGCGGATCGCCATCTGTGCCTCGGCGCTTTGCGAATAGGCCAGGAATTGCCGTGCGATGCGGGGCAGGCGGATTTCCGGCAGATACAGGAACATCGGCGATGTCAGCGGATAGTCTTCGGTCTTGATGGATTGCCGCGTGGCGGTCAGCGCGTGACCGCAACCGCCGGTCAAAGGCAGGCCCCGGGCAGGCCCGACCTCGGCATGGCTGGCGATACCGATGGCAAAAGGGTCATCAGCAACAGCGCGAACCAGATCGCTGCTACGGGTGTGACGGACGATTCCCTCGGCCAGCGTGGATTGAGCGGGGGCCAGCAACCGATCCTCAACCCCTTGCGCCAAACCTGAACCGGCGTCTGGTAAGTGCAGGGAAACGGGCGCATCGGGTCCTCCTAATTCAGACCAGTTTTGGATCTCGCCGGAAAACACGCTCATCAGTTCTGCGGGCGAAATTTGCCGCGCCGGGTTTTCCCGGGCCACAATTGGGACCAGCGCGTCCAGCGCGATGACCCGGGAACGCCTTGCATCTGCCAGATCACCCAGACCAGCGGTCTGCGCAGCCTCCTGTTCCGATGGGCGAATTTCACGCAGTGCCATGACGATATCGGTCTCATCGGCGATCAGATCCGCAAAGCCGCTACCTGTGTTGTTGGGGGCGAAATAGAACCGTCCCAAAGGAGCATCGCGCCCGGTCTGGTGAAGCTCGTAGGTGAATGCGCCCGAATCCAAACGCTGCGGCGTCGCCGACATCCCCTCTTGCTGGGCGAAACCAACGATCAGGGCCGGCAGTACCTTTTCCGCCATGACGGAGGAACCAGAGAACCGAACCTCGGCCACGAAATCCGTAAGGTTGGGGCAGGCGGGTCCTTCGCAGGTCACACCCGACCCATCCACTGTCAGCTCACCGAACTGCGTATCCACGCGATAGAACTCGCCATCAAAGCTCAGCAGGTTGCCTGTGACCTCGACCTTGCCGTCTTGCGAGGTCAGCGTGATATCCTGTGCGTGCACATATGACGCCAGAGTCACCGAAATCAGTGTGGCCACTGCCACACGAAAAAATGTCATAAGAAAGTCGAGCCTGCCTGCGGTTTAATTTGCCGCGATTGTCAGGTCTTGGAGCAGATTATTCAACACCAGAAAATCACCGGCCTGCGTGCAATCCGGCATGGGCAGCGTCAAATCGCGCGACCGCAGGCGGCGATCGCCACGCAGCTCGAGTGATTGAACGGCCAAATCCCGGCCGCAATTTGCCTCGGTCACTTCGGCCTCCACCGTCAGTTCGATCGAACCGGTCTGGCTGGTTTCGCCTGCAGGGAAGGAATAAATTTCGATATTCTGCGCGTCGCCGAACGCCTGTTGGCCCAGATGCACGACCTTACCCGCACCTTTCGCGTCAGGGTTCGACGATACATGTCCGGCGGTTCCATAGCTGGCCCCAAATTCCAGCGCATGGATCTGCAGGTCTGTCTCACCCTGCCATTGCAGTGCGATGCGGTTGTAGTTGGCCAGGTCGGGGATGTGAGTGGTGGCTACGGTCCCGGTCTGATCATCTACCGAGATCAGAAAGATCGCATATTCCGACAGGGCCGGGATCGTCAGATCCAAAGCGCCGTTTTTGTCCGTTCGTTGGGTAACTGTTAGTCCGCTGTGATGGATTTCGATCCGTTCATTGCCGTGGCAGGGGGCTTTGACGGTCAGGCGCGCCGCAGCGCCGGGGACGGATTTTGCGCGGGCACTGAGAGTGCAGCTTTTCTGATCAGAGGGGGTCGATCGGGCGGGTTGCAGGGCTCGCCGCGATGCCTTGATGTCGGTGGTTGCATCAGCGGCCGGAAGCGAGGAGGTCAGAACAATTCCTTCCAGCCCGGCAATCACCGAGGACTGATTGGCGGCAGCCACAGTTACAGGAGCCTGCGCGCCATCCGATTGCGCTGGCGATCCATTTTGCATCAGGTAACCAATGGCTAAGGCACAAGCGACGGTGCCGCCAGTGGTCACGTAATTCTTTATTACAAACAAAACACCCTCCCCAGTTGAAGGAGCGAGTCGCATCCTGAAGTTGAATCACGGCCAATATGTGGCCGTGAAACGGACTCAATGTGTTTTGATCAAGGTGACGTCAGGTCAGTCGGCCGTGGCAATGTTTGAATTTCTTGCCCGATCCACACGGGCAGAGATCGTTGCGCGACGGGTTCCCCCAAGTCGAGGAATCGTCTTCGACAAAGCCGGGGCGTGCATCGCCTGAAGCCTGAGCTTCGGCCAGTGCTTCGGCCTTGTCCGTGGCTTGATCCACTGCCTGTTGTGCCTGTGCTTGCTGTGCCTGCATCTGGGCCAGCATTTCGCGCTGTTCCTCTTCGGTCAGCGGACGGACGCGCGACAATTGTTGAGTCACGGTTTCGCGTAGACCGTCGAGCATGGATTCAAACAACTGGAAGCTCTCGTTCTTGTATTCGTTCAGCGGGTCGCGCTGGGCGTAACCACGGAATCCAACGACCGAGCGCAGATGTTCCAGCGTCAGCAGATGCTCGCGCCATTTACTGTCGATCGTCTGCAGCAGAACCTGCTTTTCGATGTTGCGCATATTTTCGGGACCAAAGGCCACCGCCTTTTGCGCCATCATCTCATCGGCAGCATTGACCAGACGCTCGCGCACCTGTTCATCATCGACGCCTTCCTCGGCGGCCCAGTCCTGTACGGGCGCATCGATGGTCAGCTTTTCCTTGATCGCCTCGTGCAGGCCGTCTGTGTCCCACTGATCGGCATAGGTTTTTGGCGGCATGTGTTCGTCGATCAGATCGTCGATCACCTGTTCGCGCATGTCCGAGACGATCTCGGACAAGTCATCGGTCGACATGATCTCGCGCCGCTGGCTGAACACCACTTTACGCTGGTCGTTCATCACGTCGTCGAATTTCAGAACGTTTTTGCGCATGTCAAAGTTGCGACCTTCGACCTTGGACTGTGCGCGTTCCAGCGACTTGTTCACCCAAGGATGAACAATTGCCTCGCCTTCTTTCATGCCCAGCGTGGTCAGAACCTTGTCCAGCCGCTCTGATCCGAAGATGCGCATCAGGTCGTCTTCGAGACTCAGGTAGAACACGGTACGGCCCGGGTCACCCTGACGGCCCGAACGACCGCGCAGCTGATTGTCGATCCGACGGCTTTCGTGACGTTCGGATGCCATGACGTAAAGACCACCGGCCGCCAGAACCTTTTCCTTTTCCTCGGCGTGGCGGGCCTCTTCCTTGGCTCGTAGCTCGGCAGGATCGGCCTCGGGGTTTTCGGCCAGCGCCTGCAGCACATTCATCTCGACATTGCCGCCCAGCTGAATGTCGGTGCCGCGGCCAGCCATGTTGGTGGCAATGGTCACCGCACCATACCGGCCGGCATCGGCCACGATCTGTGCCTCTTGCTCGTGCTGGCGGGCGTTCAGAACGTTATGTTCGATGCCTTCCTTTTGCAGCAGCTGGCTTAGCAGTTCGGATTTCTCGATCGAGGTTGTGCCCAAAAGAACCGGCTGGCCCTTTTCCTGCGCTTCTTTGGTCTCATTGATCATCGCGCCGTATTTCTCATCGGCAGTGCGATAAACCTGATCGTCTTCGTCAAGACGGGCAATCGGCCTGTTGGTCGGAACCTCGACCACGCCCAGACCGTAGATTTCGGCGAATTCTTCGGCCTCGGTCAGCGCGGTGCCGGTCATGCCGCCCAGCTTGTCATACAGGCGGAAGTAGTTCTGGAAGGTCACACTGGCCAGTGTCACGTTTTCAGGCTGAATCTGCACGCCTTCCTTGGCTTCGATGGCTTGATGCAGGCCTTCGGACAGGCGGCGACCTGGCATCATCCGGCCAGTGAATTCGTCGATCAGAATGACGTTGCCGTCACGGACGATATAGTCTTTGTCACGTGTAAACAGCTTGTGTGCGCGCAGACCCTGGTTGACGTGGTGAACGACTGTGGTGCTTTCCGGATCATACAAAGTATGGCCTTCCGGGATCAGACCGTTGGCGTTCAGCTGTTGTTCCAGGAATTCGTTTCCCTCATCCGTAAAGGTCACGTTCCGGGACTTTTCGTCCAACGAGAAATGGTCATCCTGCAGCGACGGGATCAGGGCGTCGATGGCGGTATACAGGTCCGAGCGGTCCTCGGAAGGGCCCGAGATGATCAGCGGCGTCCGCGCCTCGTCGATCAGGATCGAGTCGACCTCGTCCACAATCGCGAAATTGTGGTACTTTTGGTAAATCTGATCCAGTTCCGCTTTCATATTATCGCGCAGATAATCAAAGCCCAACTCGTTGTTGGTGGCATAGGTGACGTCACAGGCGTAGGCGGCTTTTTTCTCGGCGTCCGGCTGACCAGACCAAATCACACCGGTGGTCATGCCAAGGGCACCAAACACCTTGCCCATCCATTCGGCGTCACGCTTGGCCAGGTACTCGTTTACCGTGACCACGTGCACGCCCTTGCCGGTCAGTGCGTTCAGATAGGCGGGGAAAGTGGCAACCAACGTCTTGCCCTCACCCGTTTTCATCTCCGAGATATTGCCCTGATGCAGGAACGCGCCGCCCATCAGCTGTACGTCAAAGGCGCGCAAACCCAGCGCGCGTCTGGCACCTTCGCGAACGTTGGCAAAGGCTTCGGGCAGCAGGTCGTCCAGCGCCTCACCATCAAGTGCGCGTTTACGCAGTTCGGCGGTCTTTTCGATCAGGCCCTCATCGGACAGTTTTTCGAACTCAGGTTCCAGCGCATTGATCTTTTCGACCAGCGGGCGGGTCGCCTTGATCTTGCGGTCGTTCGGTGTTCCGAACACCTTTTTGGCGAGCGTTCCGAGTCCCAGCATGTTCACTCCAGCGGATCTGTTCTTGTCTTGGTTGCGACAGGCTTGCCCACCTTGCTTGCAACCCATAGATACGGGGGATGAAAGGCGGCCCTGTCCAAGGCTTCAAAGCGATGTAAGCGGCAGGTCCCAGAGTGTCAACGCCACGCCCCGTCGCGGCAAAGAAATAGGATGATTCCATGCCCAAAGGCCTCACTTTTCTGCCATCGCTGGCTCTGGCTGCCGTGATGGCGATGCCGGTTGCTGCCGAAACCAAGCCGGACGCGGATACGGTTGTCGCCAATGTGAACGGGGATGAAATCACACTGGGTCACGTTATCGCATCTGTCGCGGCGCTGCCGCCGAATTACTCCGAGGTCGAAGATGACGTTCTGTATGAATTCGTCATCGAGCAATTGATCCAGCAGCAATTGCTGGCGCAGCAGCAGGACGATCTGAACCGGCTGAACCAGTTGGGACTGGAAAACGAAGGCCGGTCCATGCGGGCGGTACAGACAGTAAATGCGTTGCTGGGCGATGTCGTGACCGAAGAGTCAATTCAGGCAGCCTATGACGCGGAATTCGGCAACTTCGAAGGCGAAGATGAGTTCGACGCCAGCCATATTCTTGTAGCTACCGAAGAAGAAGCCAAGGAAATCAAAACCCTGCTGGATGACGGCGGCGATTTTGCCGAGACGGCCAAGGAAAAGTCGACCGGCCCATCGGGTCCGAATGGCGGGTCATTGGGATGGTTTGGCAAGGGCCAGATGGTTCCGGAATTCGAAAACGCCGTTGTTTCGTTGGAAAAGGGTCAGATCTCGGATCCGGTGCAAACACAGTTCGGCTGGCACCTGATCATTCTCAACGACACGCGAAAATCCGAAGCGCCGGGGCTTGATGCCGTCCGTGAACAGCTGGCCCAGTCTCTTCAGCAGGACGCGATTCAAGCCAAGATTGACGAGCTGACGCAGCAGTCGCAGATCGAACGTCCCGCTTTGGACGGTGTTGGCCCCGAGGTCATCCGTCAGATCGATCTGATTCAGGAGTAACCCCAGTGGCCGCGATCACCAAGGTTTCGCCGCTCGCGCCAGCGGGTTTTCCCGATCTGCCTGCCATTGACGGTGTGCGTTTTGCCACCGTCGAGGCTGGCGTGCGTTATCAGGGCCGCACCGACGTAATGTTGGCGGTTCTGGATCCAGGCACATCTGTGGCCGGGGTGTTCACTCGATCGGCCACCCGCGCTGCCCCCGTGCTGGACTGTCAGGACAAGATCGGCGGGTCCAGCGATGGGCCAGCGGCGATTTTGGTGAATTCGGGCAATGCCAATGCCTTTACAGGTCATTATGGTCAAACCTCGGTGGCTGAGGTCACGCAAGCAGTGTCCAAAGCGACCGGCGTTGCAGTGGAACGCGTCTTCACCTCTTCCACCGGCGTGATTGGTGAGCCGCTGCCCCACGACCGCATCGTGGCACAGCTTGAGGCGTTGAAGGCGGGCCTCAGCCGACACGCGATCGAGGACGCAGCGCGGGCGATCATGACCACGGATACCTTTCCAAAAGGGTCCAGCGTAAAGGTCGAGATTGACGGAAGAACAGTCTCTATCGCAGGGATTGCCAAGGGGTCAGGCATGATCGCGCCGGATATGGCGACGATGCTTGTCTACATCTTTACCGATGCACAGGTCGAACAGTCCGCCCTGCAGGCGATGCTGAGCGCCCGAACCGACCGGACATTCAACTGTATTACCGTGGACAGCGACACCTCGACCTCGGACAGCCTGTTGCTCTGTGCAACTGGAGCTTCGGGCGTAGATGCCACCGGCAACCCGGCGTTTGTCGAGGCGCTGGAAAGCGTGATGCTGGATCTGGCGCAACAGGTGGTGCGCGACGGTGAAGGTGCTACGAAATTTGTGGAAATTCGTGTAACCGGTGCCGCGTCGGATACGGACGCCAAGGTGCATGGGCTGGCGATTGCCAACTCACCGCTGGTTAAAACGGCTATTGCTGGTGAAGACCCGAACTGGGGCAGGATCGTTATGGCCATCGGCAAATCCGGTGCCGCCGCTGACCGCGACCTGCTGAGTATTTCCTTCGGGGATATTCTGGTTGCCGAAAAGGGCTGGGTCAGCCCGGATTACCGTGAGGATGACGCTGCCGCCTATATGAAAGGTCAAGACCTTGTGATTGCGGTCGATCTTGGGTTGGGCGAAGGCAAATCCACCGTTTGGACCTGCGATCTGACCCACGGCTATATCGAGATCAACGCGGATTATCGCTCGTGAAGACCTTACTGGTGTCCGCTGTCGCCCTGATCGACATTGAGGGCCGGGTGCTTCTGGCCCAACGACCCGAGGGCAAATCTATGGCCGGTCTCTGGGAATTCCCCGGTGGCAAGATCGAACCCGGCGAAACCCCCGAGGCCGCCCTGATCCGCGAATTGCATGAGGAACTGGGTATAGACACCTGGGCCTCATGCCTCGCCCCGCTGACCTTTGCCAGCCACAGCTATGACGATTTCCATCTGTTGATGCCGCTGTTTGCCTGCCGCAAGTGGGAGGGTATCCCGCAGTCTAAGGAAGGGCAGGCGCTTAAATGGGCGCGCGCGAATGAGTTGCGGAACTATCCGATGCCTGCGGCGGATGTGCCACTGATCCCGATTTTGCGGGATTGGTTATAGCAGAAAACGACAAATGCATTCGAGTTGATAAGTCCGGATATAGTGTACTCAGACAAAGCAGATGCCTCAGATTTAGTCGAAATTGCAATTTCCTTGGAACACTAAGATTGTCGGGACAACGTCGTAATCAGCTTGTTGCACAGTCAGCGTGGCCGGGGGATTGTTCGGGTCAAATCCGAGAGGAAAAGGCCGAAAAAAGGCTCTATGGATTGCCAGGGTATACACACCTCTATCGTCCATGTTGCTGGCAACAGCAATGGTCGGTGAATGACTGTTGCCTCGAAGTGGAACTACGCCGATTAAATCCAAGTCATTAACGTTTAAATTTAGTTCTCCTTCTTTTTCTGTGAGAATGACCTTTACTTTTTTCCCTTCTGTACTCTTGAGAGTGCAGCTTATTACGATTTCGGATTGATTGCTTTGCTCCCCAATTGCCGGAGAACAAGCAAGTCCTGCTAAAAAAAGCATAAATGTAACTGACACAGTTTGAAAAGTTGAACTGGCATTTGTCCACGCATTGCAACACAGCTTACTAGATCAACGTATGTGTTTGTTTTGAAACTGTCCATTTGGGCTTGAAGATGCCCTTCATGCACGCCGCATACCCATGGCCATATTCTCAAACTCAGCAGCCTTTTGGCGAATAAGTGGAGCGCAAACTCAAGCTAGCTTTTTGAAGCACCTAACTTTGCAGTTTGTGCAACTTGTACAAACCGGAAGACTACCTCTCCACCCCTGTTACAATTCGTAAGAATTGAGAAAACATCAGGAAAAAGTTGACGCTGATCTTTCCCGCGTCCCTTATCGGGGCGTTGGCGTCCGGGGTTGATCCCTGGTCCGCCGTTTCCGGCCCGGAGGAGGGGTCGGATGGGGAGGAGAAAGAGATTGGCTCAGACGCAGTCGGGCGCTGAAGGGATGCACTCTCTTCCCGCGCTGCTACACCGCAATGCGACCCAGTTCGGGGACGCCCCGGCCTACCGGGAAAAGGAATTCGGAATCTGGCAATGCTGGACCTGGGCCGAAACGGCCAGGGAAATCCGTGCGATTGCCCTGGGCTTTCTGGAACTTGGCGTTGAAAAAGGCGACCACATCGCAGTGATCGGGCGCAATCGTCCGGCGCACTACTGGTCGATGGTTGCGGCTCAGATGGTGGGTGCCGTGCCGGTGCCGCTTTATCAGGACGCAGTCGCAGAAGAGATGGCCTATGTGCTGGATCATTGCGGCGCAAAATACGTCGTCTGTGGTGATCAGGAGCAGGTCGACAAGGTCATCGAGATTCAGGAGAACCTGCATCAGGTCAAACACATCCTCTACACCGACAAACGGGGGATGCGGAAATACGATCACAGCCAGATGAACGCGCTGGACGACCTGATGGCTGAGGGCAGTGCCGGGCACGCGCGGTTTGACGAGGAACTGGATCGTCGGATTGCCGAAATCGAATACGACGGCACCTGCGTCATGCTGTATACGTCGGGCACCACGGGTAAACCCAAGGGCGTGGTGCTGTCGAACCGCAACGTGATCGAAAGCGCCAAGAACTCCGCCGAGTTCGATCATTTGAACCGGAACGAAGACATCCTGTCTTACCTGCCGATGGCTTGGGTAGGCGATTTCATCTTTTCCATCGGTCAGGCCTATTGGTGCGGCTTTTGCGTAAACTGCCCCGAAAGCGCCGACACGATGATGACCGATCTGCGCGAAATCGGGCCGACTTATTTCTTCGCTCCGCCGCGGGTTTTTGAGACTCAGCTGACCAATGTGATGATCCGGATGGAGGACGCAGGTAAACTGAAGCAGCGCATGTTTCACTACTTCATGGCGCACGCCAAGAAAGTGGGCGGCCTGTTGCTGGACGGCAAGCCGGTGAGCTTTGGCGACCGTGTGAAATACGCGCTGGGCAATCTGCTGGTTTACGGGCCACTCAAGGATACGCTGGGTTATGGCCGCTTCCGCGTAGGTTATACTGCAGGTGAAGCAATCGGGCCGGAGATATTTGATTTCTACCGCTCTTTGGGCATCAACCTTAAACAGCTTTATGGTCAGACCGAAGCGACCGTATTTATCACGGTTCAGCCCGATGGAGAGGTGCGCGCCGACACCGTTGGTGTGCCTGCCCCGGATGTCGAACTGAAGATCGACGACAAGGGTGAGATCCACTACCGCTCACCCGGTGTGTTCGTTGAGTATTACAACAACCCGGACTCAACCGCCTCGACCAAAGATGCCGAGGGTTGGGTTGCAACCGGGGATGCCGGGTTCATCGAGGAAAGCTCGGGCCATCTGCGGATTATCGACCGCGCCAAGGACGTGGGCAAGATGGCCGACGGGTCGATGTTTGCGCCGAAATACGTCGAGAACAAGCTGAAATTCTATCCCGATATCCTTGAGGTTGTCCTGTTCGGAAATGGCAAGGACCGCTGCGTCGCGTTTATCAATATCGACCTGACGGCTGTTGGGAACTGGGCTGAGCGCAACAACGTGGCCTATGCATCCTATCAGGAGCTGACAGCGAATCCCCGTGTATTAGAGACGATTCGTAGCCATGTTGAAGAGGTGAACAAGTCTGTGGCCGCTGATGAGATGTTGTCGGGCTGTCAGGTGCATCGCTTTGTGGTTCTGCACAAAGAACTGGATGCGGATGACGGTGAGATGACCCGTACGCGGAAGGTGCGCCGTGGGTTTGTTGAGGACAAGTTCAGTGACATTATCGATGCGCTTTATGACGGGTCCAAGCAGGTCTCGACCACGACCGAAGTGACGTATGAGGACGGCCGAAAAGGTTCGATCAGCGCAACGCTTGAGATTATCGATGCACCGGTCGTGCCGGTTGCTCAGCACAAGGTGGCGGCGGAATGAGGGCCGGTCATGCGCCGCTCGACCTGCGGTCATCGCCCCGCCCACCGTCCCGTTTTTCCGCAAGTCAGGGAGTGACTGATGCTGGATAACTCCGAAGGATATGTCACCGAAGACGGCCGCAAAATCGGCGGCGTGGTGATGGAGATGAAGAACATCACCCTGCGCTTTGGCGGCGTGGTGGCGATCAAGGATATCTCGTTCGATATCCGTGAGGGCGAGATCCGCGCGATCATCGGTCCGAACGGTGCCGGTAAATCCTCGATGCTGAACGTGATATCCGGGTTCTATATCCCGCAGGAGGGCGAGGTCTGGTTCCATGGGGCCAAGCGTCCGCAGATGCGCCCTTATGAAGTTGCGCGGCAAGGTATTGCTAGGACGTTCCAGAACATTGCCCTTTTCGAAGGCATGAGCGTGCTGGACAACGTCATGACCGGGCGGCTGAACTATATGAAAACCAACCTCTTTCAGCAGGCCATGTGGAAGGGCAAGGCTGAGGCGGAAGAGGTTGAAAACCGCGAAGCGGTCGAAAAAATCATCGACTTTCTCGAAATTCAGCACATCCGCAAGACGCCGGTTTCCCGCCTGCCTTACGGGTTGAAAAAGCGGGTCGAGTTAGCCCGCGCTTTGGCGGCCGAGCCTAAGCTGTTGCTGCTGGACGAACCAATGGCCGGCATGAACGTTGAAGAGAAAGAGGACATGAGCCGCTTTATCCTCGACGTGAATGACGAGTTTGGCACCACCATCGCGCTGATCGAGCATGACATGGGCGTGGTGATGGACCTGAGCGACCGTGTGGTCGTGATGGATTATGGCAAAAAGATCGGCGACGGTACCCCGGACGAGGTGCGCAGCAATCAGGAAGTCATCGACGCCTATCTGGGGGTGAGCCATGACTGAGCAACTGACAGACATGAGAGGGGGCGCACATGCCTGATCAGCTGATTTTCGCGATGGAGGTTTTCCTCAACGGTCTTATGGCCGGTGTGCTGTACGCTCTGGTCGCGCTGGGCTTTGTGTTGATCTACAAGGCGTCCGGAATTTTCAATTATGCTCAAGGGGTTATGGCCCTGTTTGCCGCCATGACGCTGGTCGGGATCATGAACGGGCAGGTCCCGTTTGCCCATCTCATCAACGCGACTTTCGGGACGCATATCCACAAGTTCGGATGGAATGTACCTGCGTTTGTGGCGATTATCCTGACGATGGGTGTCATGGTTCTGCTGGCCTGGGCGGTGCAGCGCTTTGTGATGCGGCATCTGGTCGGGCAAGAGCCAATCATCCTGTTCATGGCGACCATCGGCCTGGCCTATTTCCTTGAGGGCGTGGCTGACCTGATGTGGGGATCCGAGATCAAGACATTGGATGTCGGCCTGCCGCAGGGTATCAACTTGTGGATCGATGAGACCACGTTCAACATTTTTGGCTACGGCTTCTTTATCGACAATCTGGACCTTGTAGCGACGGTGATAGCCGCGCTGCTGGTGACCGCACTGGTCGCGTTCAGCCAGTACACCAAGCAGGGCCGAGCGATGCGCGCCGTGGCGGATGACCACCAGGCGGCTCTGTCGGTCGGCATCTCGCTGAACTTCATCTGGATCATGGTGTGGTCGGTTGCAGGTTTTGTCGCACTGGTTGCAGGCATCATGTGGGGCACCAAATCGGGCGTGCAGTTCTCACTGTCACTGATCGCGCTCAAGGCGCTGCCGGTGCTTATGCTGGGTGGATTCACCTCGATCCCTGGTGCCATCGTGGGTGGTTTGATCATCGGTGTCGGTGAGAAACTATTCGAGTTCGCCATTGGCCCGTTGGTGGGCGGTGCAACCGAAAACTGGTTTGCTTATGTTCTGGCGCTGATCTTCCTCGTGTTCCGGCCGCAAGGTCTGTTCGGTGAGAAGATCATCGAGAGGGTCTAGCGGCATGACCAAGTTGATCGCCATCATCAACGTGATCGCATGGGCCGGGTTCTGGGCTTTTGGCTACATCGCGCTCACTTCGGACGATTTGACCGAAGGCCAGTTGGTGATTGCAGCAATTCTGGCTTTTGCCGGGCTCGCCATGGGCATCCTGGCCTACATGAAACTTGTGCGCGCCTCAGAGGCGAGCGGATATGCAAAAGGCTCCAAGCAGCTGAACGCCGAGGCCCGCAACCGGGCGCAGGAAGAATGGGGAAAGTAAGACATGTTTTATCGTGAGGCCGGGGATTTCAAAACCTCCTACACAGATGACAGCCAGACCTTTCCGATCAAGTTCGACCGGTATCGGTATTATGTAGTGCTGGCGGTGGCGTTTGGGATCATCCCGTTCGTCATCAATGACTACTGGGCCAACGCGCTGTTATTGCCCTTTTTGATTTATGCCATTGCGGCAATCGGGTTGAACATCCTTGTGGGCTATTGCGGGCAGGTATCCTTGGGTACCGGTGGTTTCATGGCTGTGGGCGCTTATGCCTGCTACAAGCTGATGACCTCATTCCCTGATGTCAGCATGTTCATCCATGTCATTCTGGCTGGCGGCATAACGGCCATTGTTGGTGTGCTGTTCGGCCTGCCAAGCCTGCGGATCAAGGGGTTTTATCTGGCGGTGGCCACGCTAGCGGCGCAGTTCTTCCTTGTGTGGCTCTTTAACCGGGTGCCGTGGTTTTACAACTATTCGGCCTCGGGTCAGATCAATGCGCCGGAACGGGATGTGTTTGGCATCATCATCACCGGTCCGAATGCCCCTGCCTGGGCCACCTATCTGTTCTGCCTGATCTTCCTGGCCGTCAGCGCCCTGATCGCACGCAATCTGACGCGCGGCACCACGGGCCGGACATGGATGGCGATCCGCGATATGGACATCGCAGCCGAGATCATCGGGGTGAACCCGCTAAAGGCCAAGATGAGCGCCTTTGCCGTCAGCTCGTTCTTCATCGGCATCGCGGGCGCGCTGTTCTTTGCAGTCTATCTTGGCGCGGTCGAGGTCGGCGAAGTCTTTGGCATCCAGAAATCGTTCCTGGTCCTGTTCATGATTATTATCGGAGGGTTAGGGTCTATTTTCGGATCGTTCGCCGGTGCCGCTTTCCTTGTTCTGCTGCCGGTGGTCCTGAAAGTGGTGGGCGTCGACGTTCTGGGCTGGCCCACGGATATCGTAGCACATCTGCAGCTGGTGATCGTCGGCGCGCTGATCATCATGTTCCTGATCCTGGAACCGCACGGGCTGGCACAGCTGTGGCGCGTGGCGAAAGAGAAACTCAGACTATGGCCGTTCCCGCACTAAGGGGTCGGCCCAATGAAAAAACGGGCGGAACAAGCCTGAATGCAACATCGGACTAACCAAGGGAGGAGACACCCGATGAAATTGAAACTGGCAACCGCGGCGCTAAGCGCCCTGATGGCTGCAGGACCCGCTCTGGCGGATCTTGTGATCCCCGATCTGAGCTATCGTACCGGGCCTTACGCCGCTGGCGGCATTCCATTCTCGGATGGCTATAACGACTATTTCACCCTGCTGAACGAGCGCGATGGCGGCATCGGCGGTGTTCCGATCCGGATGGTCGAATGCGAAACCGGCTACAACACCGAAAAAGGTGTGGAATGCTATGAAGCCACCAAGGGCGAAGGTGCTTTGGTGTATCAACCGCTGTCGACTGGCATCACCTATCAGCTGATCCCAAAAGTCACTGCAGACGACATTCCGCTGCACACGATGGGTTATGGCCGGACCTCGGCCAAGAATGGCGACGTGTTCAGCCATACCTTCAACTATCCAGCCAACTACTGGGACGGGGCCTCGGGCGCGGTCAATTACCTGCTTGAGGAAAACGGTGGTGACCTGAGCGGCAAGAAAATCGCGCTGGTCTACCACAACTCGGCCTATGGTAAGGAACCGATCCGTACGCTGGAAGAGCTGTCAAAAAAGCACGGCTTCGAACTGGTCGCCCTGCCGGTCGATCACCCGGGTCAGGAACAGAAGTCGCAGTGGCTGCAAATCCGCCGTGATCGTCCCGACTATGTCCTGATGTGGGGCTGGGGGGTTATGAACCAGGTTGCCGTGCAAGAGGCCGCCAACATCCGGTTCCCGATGGAAAACTTCATCGGCATCTGGTGGTCCGGTTCTGAAAACGACGTGCTGCCAGCGGGCGAAGCTGCCAATGGGTACAAAGCGCTGACTTTCCACAACGTTGGCACGGACTTCCCGGTCTTTGACGATCTGCAGAAACACGTTGTCGATGCAGGTAAGGCTGCAGGCGCGGGTGATCAGGTTGGCACGGTTCTGTATAACCGTGGTCTCTATGCGGCTGTTCTGGCTGCCGAAGCCATCAAGAAAGCCCAGGAAATCTCGGGCAATGCGGAAATCACCCCGTCTGAGATGCGTGCCGGTATGGAAGCACTGGAGATGACAGAAGAGAAGATGGCCGAACTGGGCCTGGCGAACTTTGGTCCGACCTTCTCGGTCTCATGCGAAAACCATGGCGGTGACGCCCTTGTGGGTGTGACGCAGTGGGATGCAGCAAACAAGACCTGGACGCTGATCTCGGACTTCAAGCAGACCGATGGTGAAGTGATCGGCGCGCTGATCGATGAAGATTCTGCGGCCTATGCAGCAGAAAACAACATTGAAGGGCGTTGCTGATACAGCGCTTTGAACAAACCGGGGCGGCGGCAGACCGCCGTCCCGAACCCCACACTCGCTTAAGGACACGCGCAGATGCTGGATGCGGCACAAACCACTGACACCAAGTCGGAAACCCTGCTTGAGGTCAACAATATCGAGGTGATCTATAATCACGTGATCCTCGTCCTGAAAGGCGTCAGCCTGACTGTGCCCAAGGGCGGTATCACGGCCCTGCTGGGGGGTAACGGCGCGGGCAAGACGACGACGCTCAAGGCGGTGTCGAACCTTTTGCATTCTGAGCGCGGTGAGGTCACCAAGGGTACGATCGAATATCGCGGGACCAGCGTGCATGAAAGCGATCCTGCCGATCTGGTGGAAAAGGGTGTCATCCAGGTGATGGAAGGCCGCCATTGTTTTGAACACCTGACGGTTGAAGAAAACCTGCTGACGGGCGCCTATACCCGCAAGGATGGCAAGGCCGCCATTCAGCAGGACCTTGAATTGGTCTACACGTATTTTCCCCGCCTGAAGGAACGCCGCCGGTCGCAGGCAGGCTACACTTCGGGTGGTGAGCAACAGATGGTTGCAATGGGTCGGGCTTTGATGTCCCGACCCGAAACGATCCTGCTGGACGAACCCTCGATGGGACTTGCGCCGCAGTTGGTCGAAGAGATTTTCGGTATCGTGAAGGACCTGAACGAGAAAGAAGGTGTGTCATTCTTGCTGGCCGAACAGAACACCAATGTGGCTCTAAGGTTTGCGCATTACGGCTATATTCTGGAATCCGGGCGCGTCGTGATGGACGGTCCGGCAGCAGATTTGCGCGAAAACCCGGACGTGAAAGAGTTCTATCTGGGCATGTCCGACGAAGGCCGCAAAAGCTTCCGTGATGTGCGCTCTTACCGCCGCCGCAAGAGGTGGTTGTAAGCGAATGGAGGATCTGGCGATGACCTACTACGACGCTCTCGAAACCCGATCAGCCGATGAACGCTCCGCCGATCAGGCACAGGCGCTGCGTACTCAGATTGACCGCGCCCTGTCCGCTCCGGGCTTCGCTGCGCATCTGGCGGATGCGGATACCAGCGCGGTGATTTCAGCCGACGATCTGGTGAAACTGCCGGTATTGCGAAAATCCGATCTGGCGCAAGCACAGGCGTCGCGTCCGCCATTCGGCGGGTTTACCGTCAAACCAGCCCGGCATTTCCATCATGTGTTCCAGTCTCCCGGTCCGATCTATGAGCCCGGCAGCACGGATCATGATTGGTGGCGCATGGGGCGTTTCCTGAACGCCGCCGGCGTCGGACCCGGAGATATCGTGCAAAACTGTTTCGGCTATCACCTCACGCCAGCGGGTATGATTTTTGAAAGCGGCGCGCGCGCGGTAGGGGCCGCTGTGCTGCCAGCGGGCACCGGTCAGACCGAATTGCAGGTGACCGCGGCACGCGATGTGGGCTGCACGTCTTATGCGGGCACACCAGATTATCTGAAGGTCATTCTGGACAAGGCAGTTGAGATGGGCGTGGCCCTGAACTTCTCAAAGGCTGTTGTAGGCGGCGGCGCGCTGTTCCCATCGTTGCGCCAGGACTATGCCGATCGAGGTATTTCCTGCCTGCAATGCTATGCCACGGCTGATCTGGGCAACATCGCCTACGAGAGCGCCGCGATGGAAGGGATGATCATCGACGAACATGTCATTATCGAGGTCGTCACCCCTGGCACCGGAACACCGGTAGAGCCAGGTGAGGTGGGTGAGGTTGTCGTGACCTCTCTGAACCCTGATTACCCGTTGATCCGCTTTGCCACGGGTGATCTGTCCGCGATCATGCCGGGCGTGTCGCCCTGTGGGCGGACCAATCTGCGTATTAAAGGCTGGATGGGTCGTGCGGACCAGACCACCAAGATCAAGGGTATGTTTGTGCGCCCTGAACAGGTGGCAGCATTGGTCGATAAGCACGAGGAAATCGTCAAAGCCCGAGTCATCGCCGCCCGTCAGGGAGAGATGGACACGATGACCGTCCAGATCGAAAGCGCGGGAGGCGACGATATGGCCTATGCCAAATCCGTGGTCGAAGTGCTGAAACTGAAAGGCGCAATCGAGGTTGTAACCCCTGGATCACTGCCGAAGGACGGGTTGGTGATCGAGGATCAGCGCGTTTACGAATAACCCCGATCCATATCTGCGGCAGTATGTGCCGCAGATTCGTTTTCCCCCGCACTGGTGTTTCTTAGCATTTTAGTCGATTAAAGGCTGATCAATAGCCAACGCCAGTTACAATCCGGGTCCATGGCCGAAATCGACTATTCAGAACACGGGAAACGCAATCGCGGCGCGCTGGGCACCCGGTTGGTGGCGACTGTGGCCTATATGGTGGCAGCGGCTTGTCTTCTGCCGATGGTTGCGGTTGTTCTGGCGGCGGTGACGGGGGGTACGGAAACGGTCTCGCATCTATTCGAGACGGTTTTACCCGGGTATGCGCTGACAACCGTGATCCTTGTCGTTTTGGTGGCTATCGGCACGTTCTCTATCGGAGTTGGCGCGGCGTGGCTGGTGACGATGACGCGCTTTCCCGGTGTGCGCTTTCTGGAAATTGCACTGGTTCTGCCGCTGGCCTTTCCGGCCTATGTTCTGGCTTATGCCTATACGTTCATTCTGGATCACCCCGGTATCGTGCAGACCACGCTGCGCGACGTGACGGGTTGGGGGCCGCGCGATTATTGGTTCCCGGAAATCCGCTCGACCGAGGGCGCGGCGGTGATGCTGATCCTAGTGCTCTACCCTTATGTTTATCTGCTGGCGCGGGCAGCGTTTCTGCAGCAAAGTGCCACCGCTTTTCTGGCCGCTCGTGCGCTGGGCAAAAGCCCGTGGTTGGCGTTCTGGCACGTGTCTTTGCCGATGGCCCGCCCGGCCATTGCCGGTGGTGTCCTGCTGGCCATCATGGAAACCATCGCCGATTTTGGAACCGTCGCCTATTTTGGCGTTCAGACCTTTGCCACGGGCATCTACACAAGCTGGTTCTCGATCGGCGACCGGGCGGGTGCGGCGCAGTTGGCCTTGTGCCTGCTGGGCTTTGCGCTGGTCATGGCCGTAGCCGAGCGGACGCAGCGCGGCAAGGCAAAGTACTATCAGGCAGGCAAAAGCCATGCCTCGCTGCCTTCGGCGCAACTTAAGGGCTGGCAATCCGCAGCTGCCATAACCTTGTGCGCTATTCCAGTGGTGCTGGGGTTCTTGCTGCCGGTATTTATCTTGATCCAGATGGGCCTGACCTCGGAACAAAACCTGCTGTCGCGGCGTTACATTGGGTTCATTCAAAACTCGCTGACACTTGCTGGAGTGGCCGCCGTGGTCACGGTTTGCGCCGCGATCTGCGTTGGGTTCTTTCAGCGCCTTCGCCCGGGTCGGGGATCATCGACCACAGGCTATCTGGCGCGGTTGGGCTATGCGGTGCCTGGCGGCGTAATCGCCGTTGGCCTGATGGTACCCTTCGCCAGATTCGACAACGCGCTGGATTCGTGGATGCGCCAGACGTTCGACGTCTCGACAGGTCTGCTGGTGACGGGGTCAATCTGGTTGCTGGTGGCGGCTTACATGGTGCGCTTTCTTGCGGCAGCGCTCAGCGCGTATGAAGGCGGGCAGAGTACTGTACACGCCAATATGGATGCTGCGTCCCGGTCTTTGGGCCAATCGCCGCTGGGTACCTTGCGACGAGTGCATCTACCAATACTGACACCCTCGCTGCTGACAGCCTTGCTGATTGTATTTGTGGATGTGATGAAAGAGCTGCCCGCGACCTTGATCATGCGCCCATTCAACTTTGATACGCTTGCGGTCCAGGCCTATCGTCTGGCCTCAGACGAGCGGTTGGAGGGGGCAGCGGTTCCCTCGCTTGTGATCCTGGCAGTTGGGCTTTTGCCGGTGATTCTGATCTGTCGGCAAGTTGGGCGGCGGTAGGACGAAACGATTCAAATTTACCACACCTGTTGGCACCGGACTTGATTCAAATGCGTTTTCCGGCAAGGCTGAGGGTATGAACATGCAGCCTCCCAGCCGGTTTTCTGCAAACTCGGCCCAGATGCCCGTCGCGTTCGACCGGCGCGAGATGTCACATATACTGTCTGTCTATGGCAAGATGGTCGCCGCCGGAGAATGGCGTGACTATGGCATTTCCAACCTGCGCGATATGGCGGTTTTTTCCATTTTCAGACGTACGGCAGAGCATCCGATCTACCGGGTCGAAAAACACCCTCGTCTGCGGTCCAAACAGGGGATGTATTCGGTGATCGGCATGGACGGGCGTATCTTGAAGCGAGGCCATGACCTGCGCACCGTGCTGCGCGTTTTGGAACGCAAGCTGATCCGGTCGGTTGACCTTGATTAGAGCCTTTTGTGGGCTGTTACAGACCCGTCGCCCTGCTCCAGAATCCGTGTGATTGCTTGATCCATCGGCTCGAACGTCACGTCCATGTGGTAGGCGTTGGCATGTAGCAGCATGTTCTCGCCATAGACCCATGCAACGTGGCCTTTCCAGAACAACAGATCCCCGCGTTTGGCTGGCGCTCCGGCGGGCAGCGCCGTACCCAGTTCGCGTTCCTGATCGCCGCTATCACCGGGGCAGGGTATGCCGCAGGCCAGCAAACCGGCCTGAACCAACCCAGAACAATCAATACCGAAGCGACTGTTTCCCCCCCAAAGATAAGGTGTGCCCAGAAACAGCTCGGCCACCGCTACGGGATCGGTCAGGTGCGTTGCACTGAGTTTGGCGTGAATCGCCGGAACGAACCCCAGTTCTGTTTCCAGAAACCTATTCTGTTCCGACAGCACGCATAATTTGCTGCCGAAACTCAGCGATACGCGGTCCGAGCTTTTCATGTCGGGCTGTTTATAGGCATGTGTCGCGGGCGCGGTGACCCAGTGGGTCTGTTGCGCCTCAGGTCCCAGCTGATCGGACCTGACCCAACCGGGATAGCCGTCCTTGTCCGAGGTGATCCGGCTCCACCCATCGGTTTTGTCAACAACATCTACCGGGTCGCCAAACAACAGCTGCCGGTCCCTGGGACCCTTTGGGCTGCGCAAAAGGTCGACAACCGGCTTTATGACGCGCAGGCGGGTCATAGGTTCAGAATCTCGGGCAGGGCGGTCAGAACGGCACGCGGCCCTTGGCCCAGCCCCCCTCTGCTGCGCCCGGGGGCCTTGCTGGGCTGCCAGGAATAGATGTCGAAATGCATATAGCGGCTGTCACCGACAAAGCGGCGCAGGAACAGGGCTGCGGTTATCGAGCCTGCGAACCCACCTGATGGGGCGTTGTCCAAATCAGCAATGCCGGGTTCGATCATCGCCTCATAGGGTTCATGGAAAGGCATCCGCCAGACCGGGTCGGCCGATTGTCGACCAGCGTTGACCAGTGCGTCTGCCGCGCCATCGTCATCGGTGTAAAAGGGCGCCAGATCGGGGCCAACCGCCACGCGCGCGGCACCAGTCAGCGTTGCCATCGAGATGATCAGGTCAGGTTCACCCTCATCCGCCAGTGCCAATGCGTCAGCCAGAACCAACCGCCCTTCGGCGTCGGTGTTGTTGATCTCAACCGTCAGACCTTTGCGCGATGTCAGGATATCCCCCGGACGGAAGGCATTCCCCGCGACCGAATTCTCAACCGCCGGGATCAGCACGCGCAGTTGCACAGGCAGCTTTAGTGCCATGATCATCCGCGCCAAACCCAGCACATTGGCCGCACCGCCCATGTCCTTTTTCATTAGGGACATCGAATTCCCTGGTTTCAGATTCAGTCCGCCAGTGTCAAAGCACACACCCTTGCCGACAAGGGTCAGTTTGGGCCCGGTGTTGCCCCATGTCATCTCGATCAAGCGCGGAGCTTGCGCGGCGGCGCGTCCGACCGTGTGAATCAGCGGGAAATTTTGATCCAACAGGTCGTCGCCTTTGATTACCGAACAGGACGCGCCGAATTCCTGCGCCAAATCCTCGGCTGCGGCCTGCAGCTGATCCGGTCCCATGTCCGAGGCCGGTGTGTTGACCAAATCGCGGGTCAACGCCTCGGCACTGGCAAGCGCCTCAATTCGCGCGGCATCGACACCTTCCGGTGCGACCAGTCGCGCCTTGGCGGGTGATTGATTGGCGTAACGGTTAAAGGCATATCCTGTGAGCAACCAACCAAGGCACTCGTTGCTTATCGCATCAGCGGGCACACCTGATGCGATGCGATAGGTTCCCTTCCGCAAGGCTTCGGCCGCCGCTGCCAACGGGAACCGTTTGCGCGCGCGCTTGTTGCTTTTTCCGTAACCCGCCAAGGCCATTTGGGGGGTACCATCCGATTGCGGGATCAGCAGAGCTTGTCCCATGGCCCCGGTGAATCCGCTGACCTCGACCCACGATGCGATGTGGCTTGGCTGGTCTTTCAACCAATCGTCAAGATCGGGTTGCGAAATGACATGCAGCGGAACAGAGGGTTCGGACGGCGAAGCGAAGGACAGGGTCATGTGTATCTCGGCTGGTTCGAATTACGCTCAGCCTAGCCGCCCACGATCCGTCCGCAAGCCCCGTCAGAGGGAAAGATCCTGCTGATCCCAGATCACGGTCAGCGATTTCTCACCTACACGGATCAGGCGCGACAGGGTGGCCCCCGTCGCGACCGCATCCCCAACATCCACAGATTGCGCCACATCACCGGCGACTCGGGCCAGCGCGGTCATGCCAATCTGTTCGGCGATGGCCACCAATGACCGGGCGCATTTGCGCAGCCCGGCCCAGTCGCGCTGACGCCAAAATCGCTCGCAGTTTGACAGGCGCACGGCCAATTCCTCGACCGTACGGCACAAAACATCCAATGCGTTCTTGTCGCCCAATTGGTGATACAGCCCGTTCAAGCGGTCCGTATCCAGCCGAACGGTTTCCTTTTGTTCAAGCGTGACTATTTTATCCACCACATCTACCCCAATTCTCTACGCCCCCACGGCATAGTTGGACATTGGCGGTAGAATCCTTTGCAAAACCTTGCGTCGATGCTGGAAAATGGGTCGAATTTTCTGCGAATTCAGGTTACAGCAGCCGACAGACAAAAGAACGGGGACATGAGAATGGACTTAGCCAAACCTCTGCCGACCTATCTGGTCAAGCGGTACCACGGATGGAAAGCCACCACCTATTCGGAAAACCAGGTCTGGTATCGCCGCCTGGCCACTGAAGGGCAGCGCCCGCGTGCGATGGTGATTTCGTGCTGTGACAGCCGGGTTCACGTGACATCGATCTTCGGTGCCGATCAGGGCGAGTTCTTTATTCACCGCAATATCGCAAACCTTGTGCCGCCTTACGCACCTGATGGCGATCACCACGGCACCAGTGCGGCAATCGAATATGCGGTTACGGCGTTGAAAGTCGCGCACCTGATCGTTCTTGGCCATTCGCAATGCGGTGGCGTTCAGGGCTGCATTGACATGTGCAAGGGAAAAGCCCCGCAACTGGAGGCGAAAGAAAGCTTTGTCGGCCGCTGGATGGACATCCTGAAACCGAAATATGACTTGGTTGCCGATGTTGAAGACAGCGTCGATCAAGCGCGGCAGTTTGAACGGCAGGCAGTCGTGGCATCGCTGGAGAACCTGATGACCTTTCCCTTCGTTTCATCTGCGGTAGATGACGGCTCGCTGAGCTTGCATGGGCTGTGGACCGACATCGGTGAAGGTGGCCTGCAATGTTATGACCCGGCCGAGAAGAAATTCGTGGTTGTCTAAACGGGCTGACATCTGAGAGTTTTCGAATGGCGCGGATCAGATATCTGATTTCGCGCTATTTTTTGCTATGATCGAAAACACACTCTTTCGATCAGGAGCGCGTCATGCGATTCATAAAACGTATTTTCATCACTCTGCTTGTTCTTATTCTGGTTCTGGTTGGCGTGTCTTATCTTTTGCCGGGCAAGGCCGAACTGTCCCGCAGCATTACGATCAACGCACCCGCCAGGGCGATCTTTCCTTACGTGAATTCGATGCAGGAAACTGAAAAATGGTCACCTTGGTTGACGCGCGATCCCGAAACCCAGCTGTCCTACAGCGGCCCTGAGGCGGGCGTCGGCAACACCTTGAATTGGGCATCTGAACACCCGCAGGTTGGTACTGGGTCACAGGAAATCGTCGAAAGCGTTCCGGATCAAACCGTCAAAACAGCGCTTGATTTCGGTCCGATGGGGTCCGCATCGGCCTCCTTCGATCTGACTCCCGAGGGTGAACAGACTCAGGTGACTTGGGGGTTCGAATCCGATCTAGGCATGAACCCCATGTCACGCTGGATGGGTCTGATGATGGATAAATGGGTCGGAGGAGATTACGAGCGCGGTCTGACAAACCTCAAAGCATTGGTCGAGGAGCAGGGATAAATCAGGCGCTTCGATGCATTCGCGACGGCTGGGTTTGATCGGTCTGATCACCCCTCGGCTGGGGAAACAGCCCTTTGGTAAAGATGCCACGTGGTGTGGCCCAGAATCGGAAGGGTGAAGATCAGGCCTAGAAATGCAGGTAACATCGACAGCAACATCGTGACCGAGATAATCGCTGCCCAGCTGAGCATGACCACTGGGTTTCCGGTGACAACTCGGACGGATGTGATCATCGCGGAAATGAAGTTCGTCTCTCGGTCCAGCAGCATTGGCATGGCGACGACCGTTACCGAGAACAGGACTGCTGACAAAAGTGCGCCCACACAGGTACCTATGACAAGGAACGTCCAGCCCTGCGGCGTAAAGAAGACGATGTTCAGAAAACGGTCAAAATCAGAAAACGATGCATTTTGCAGCGTGATCGCCAGCCAAAGCCGTATTTGATAGGTCCATACCCAGAAAATGAACAGGGTTACAAAGGCCATCCAGCCCATTTCACGCTTTCGCTGGTTGGCCATGACGGTGAGGATATCAGACCATCCGAAATCCTCGTTGTTTTGCATCCGCCGAGACATCTCATAGAGCCCGGCGGCGGCAAAAGGCGCAACCAACGGAAAGCCAACAGCCGCGGGAATGATCATCCAGATTTTGCCAAGCCAGACCAGACACCAGACAAATAGAATCCCAAAAATTGCATAAAACAGGCCAAAAAAGCCGCTCATGACTGGGCGTGCCAGAAAATCAGCTAATCCGGCTTTTAGCGATGCGCTGATATCTGCCGCCGTCAATGTGTTCACCTCGGGCATGGCTTGCTGCTGCGGCGTCAGGTTGTCCGGGGGCGAGGACCCATTGGTGTTGGATGTCATGACACACTCCTCCAAAAGGACGGAATCGTACTTGTCGGTTCGACAACAGGCTTTGCGGCTAAAGTAGCCACTGCTGCGTATCGAAGTGTGTATCAGCTAAAGGACAAGAGCAAGGTTCCCGGGCGATCCTGGACGCCCTTCGAGGCAGCGAAGATTCCGCTGCCCGCCAAAAATAAACCCCACTGACAGCGCAGCAGGGTTTAAACAATCCGCAGCTTCGGGTCGGGGCTTAGCCCTTCTTCAGAACCTCACGGCCCAGCAGTTCCGCAATCTGCACCGCGTTCAGCGCTGCACCTTTGCGCAGGTTGTCCGAAACGCACCACAGGTTGATACCATTTTCCACGGTCGAGTCCTGGCGGATCCGGCTGATGAACGTGGCGAAATCGCCCGCGCATTCGATCGGCGAGACGTAGCCACCGGCCTCGCGCTTGTCGATTACCATGATGCCCGGTGCTTCGCGCAGGATATCGCGGGCTTCGTCTTCGTCCAGGAATTCCTCGAATTCGATGTTCACGGCCTCAGAGTGGCCAACGAAGACCGGTACACGAACGCAGGTGGCTGTGACCTTGATCGACGGGTCGACGATCTTTTTGGTCTCGACCACCATCTTCCACTCTTCCTTGGTCGAGCCGTCTTCCATGAAAACGTCGATCTGCGGAATTACGTTGAAAGCGATCTGCTTCTGGAACTTGTTTGGTGGCACGTCCGTAGTGGGATTATAGATCGCTTTGGTCTGATCCCACAGCTCGTCCATGCCTTCCTTACCGGCGCCAGACACCGACTGATAGGTCGACACGACGACGCGCTTGATGCGCGCGCGGTCATGCAGCGGCTTCAGCGCGACAACCATCTGCGCGGTCGAGCAGTTGGGGTTGGCGATGATGTTCTTGTTTTTGTAGTCGTGGATCGCCTGCGGGTTACATTCCGGTACGATCAGCGGAATGTCCGGGTCATAACGATAGAGCGACGAGTTATCGATCACCACGCAGCCGGCTTTGGCCGCCTTGGGGGCGTAGACCTTGGTCGCCTCGGACCCTACGGCAAACAGCGCCATGTCCCAGCCGGTGAAATCGAACGTGTCCAGATCCTTGGTAGTGAGTGTCGTGTCGCCAAAGCTTACTTCGGTGCCCAGCGAACGACGGCTTGCCAGAACAGCAAGTTCATCGACGGGGAACTGGCGTTCAGCCAGAATGTTCAGCATTTCGCGGCCCACGTTACCCGTGGCGCCGACGACTACGACGCGATAGCCCATTTCATGTCTCCAATGTTAAGGACGCGCGTTCATAGCCGCGTTGCAGCAAATAAAAAAGAGTTTTCGGGGTTTATTTCGCGCAAAGGCACCGATTTGACGTGGCGCATCGCCTCAGGTGTCGGTCAAAAGGCGTTCGTAGAGCGCGACAAGCGTCTTTGCCTCACCACTGATGTCGAAATTCTGCTCGACATGGGTGCGGGCTGCGATACCGGAATGGGCAAGGGATTCGCGGTCGGACAACATCTCGGCGGCGGCTTCGGCCAGCGCGGGGATATCACCAGGTTCGACCACTCGGCCCAGCGACGGGTCGGTGACGATCTCGGAGAACGCGCCTACATCGGTCGCAACAACCGGCACGCCGCAGGCCATTGCTTCCAGCGGCGTCAGGCCGAACCCTTCCCACCGTTGCGGGGCGATGAACAGGTCCAGCACCTGATACCATTCGGCGATCTGATCGACGGTCACCTCGGGCATGAACAGAATGCGGTCGGACAGGCCCGCCTCGGCGACCTTGTCTTTCAGTTCGGTCAGGAAGCTGGTGTGCTTTTCCGTGGCGCGGCCCATGACGATGCCATGGACGTCGTCAAAGCGGCCGCACAGTTCGATCATTGCATCGACGAAAGCATCGGTGCCCTTCTGGTGACGAATGCGGCCGTAGCAGCCCAGCAATAGACCATCTGGCAAACCCAGTCGCGCCCGAACAGCTGCTTTGTCTTCGGGCGGTGTGAAATCCTGCAAGTTGATGCCATGCATGATGACCTGCGCATCTCTCTCCAGATACTCGGCGGTTTTGCGCGAAGTCGCGACGACCGCGTCCATTTTGTCGATCAGCCATTTGGTGTAGCCGCTATGCGCGCGTTGCGAGGCGCTGGTGAACAGCAGCTTCAATCGCAGCCGCAGCACATTGCGCAGGATCAGGCCCAGCAGCATCTCTGTATTGCGGCGCGCGTGCCAGACGCGCAGTGTTTTGCGCGACAAAAAGGGCAGGCGGCCCAGCGGGATATGTGGGATGTCATCCGGCAGACCCGGCCCGGTGGCCGCGATGTCGATCCACTGCACTTGCAGCGGCACCAACCGGGCAATCGTCGCGGTCACACCCGAAAGTCTGCGTTTGAGGTTGGGGGCAATGACGCGCGGGTCTGACATGGACACTCCTGGCAGTTCCAGCGTTAGGCGACGCTGTCGCGGCTGAACAAATAGATCACGCAGCCGATGGCCAGCGTGACCGCAAAAAAGCCGAATATCGCTGTGTAGGGCGCGGTCGGGCTGATGTCCACCGTGGCGGCATGGATGCGGCCGGTGACGAATTGCGCCAGTCCTACACCGCCAATGCCGAAGAGGTTCAGCAGGGTCATGCCGCGCCCAACCAGATGCGGCGGAACAAAGGCCCGTCCATGAGCCATGATGACCGGGAAGCTGGCCCCCAGAAACCCGATCGCTGCCATCAGGACGACCGCCAGCCCAACTGCGTTGTCGACCCAAAGGCACATCAGAACCAGCCCCACTGTGCCCAGCGCGTTGCCGCCAAAGATCACCCATTTTCGCGTGCCCAGCATTCGATCGAGCGGCCCATACGCAAAGGTACCTGCAATCATCGCCGCCCCCATGATCAGGGTCGCTGTCCCGATCTGGGTGGTGCTAAGACCGAAGATATCGCTGAGGTATGGCCCGGCCCAAAGGCCGCGCGTTGCCGCCGACGGGGCATAGGCCACCAGCATCAGCGGCAAGATCGCCCACAGGGCGGGCTCTTTCAGCAGGTCCAGCACCGATCCCCTGTGTTCGGTCTCGACACGTTTGGGATCATGCACGCTGAACCAGATGCCCAACGCGATCGCAGCGGAAAAAACGGCCAGCGTCCCCATCGTGGCCCGCCATCCCATCAGCTCGACCGCCAGCGCAGTAGGGTACGAGGCAACCAGATTGCCGACCGATCCAACGCCCAGCATGACAGCCGCCAAAGTGGCGAAGCGGGCAGGTGGGAATTCGCGGGCGAAGATATAGTAAGATGCCATCAACACCGGTGAGCAGCCGACCCCGATCAATCCCATGGCGATGGCGATGTGAAAAGGGGAGCTGGATAGGGCAAACAATGCCGCTCCGCCGGCACCACCGACCAGCAGCAAGACCGCCGCCGTCAGGCGCGGTCCAACCCGGTCCAATGCCCAGCCTACGGGCAACTGCATGGCGGCAAAGATCAGAAACCAAAGACCTGACGCAAAGGCCAGGTCCTCGGGTGTGGCCCCGATATCGCGCCCCAGATCAACACTGAGAACCGCGAGAAAGGCGCGAAAGAACTGGCTGAGCACATAGCCCAGGCACAACACCACCAGACCTGCCTTCATGAAAACCTTCTCCCCCAAACCGGCGAAGAAATGCTTGGCACGTCACGGTGCCACACACAAGCGCGTGTGCTATACTGATTTTGCCGGACAGTGATCACATTCGGGCTATCCTTGTCCTTACCGAATATCCGAGGTGCCAATGAAAGACGCCCAGGCCGCGTTCTATGACAGTCTTCCCCTGTTGCGGGACTTTACCCGTTTGGTGGACCCGGCGCGTTTCTCTGCTGTTCCGGGCGATTGGGCGTTGGGCGTGGCAGATATCGTCGACTCCACCGGTGAGATTGCAAAAGGGCGCTACAAGACGGTGAATATGGTCGGCGCGGCGGTGATCTCGGCCATGATCAATGCGCTCCACGGCAAGGAGTTCCCTTATGTTTTTGGCGGCGACGGCGCCGGATTCGCCGTGCCCGCAAGTGAGATCGACACCGCCAAAGCGGTACTGGCGGACCTCAGGCGCTGGGCGGAAGAAGAATTCTCGATCTCGCTGCGCGCGGCGTTGGTTCCGGTTGCCGAAATTCGTAAGGCAGGAAAGGACCTGCGGGTCGCGCGTTATGCGCCGTCTGATGGGGTGGATTACGCCATGTTCTCGGGTGGGGGGTTGGCCTGGGCTGAGGCGCAGATGAAGGCTGGTACCTTTATGGTGCCGCCTGCCAAACCTGGTGCACAGCCCGACCTAACCGGTTTGTCCTGCCGGTGGTCCAACAGCAAGGCACGCAATGGTCAAATCGTCTCGGTCGTCGTTCAGCCCACAGCAAATGCGACCGAGAGTGACTTTGCGGATTTGGCCCGCTCGGTTCTGTCAGCTTCGGAGGGGTTGGAGCGTTCGGGTCATCCAGTACCAGAAGATGGCCCGCCGATCAGCTGGCCACCGCCGGATGTTGGCCTGGATGCCCGCGTATCACGAGCTGGGAACAATTTGTTGCTGCAGCGGATCAAATTGCTGGGCCAGAACTTTTTGATCGCCCTGTTGTTCACATCGGGCAAACGGTTGGGCAATTTCGAACCCGGCCATTACAAGCGCATGGTCAGCCGCAACGCCGACTACCGTAAATTCGATGATGGGCTGAAAATGACACTGGATTGTGACGCTGCCACGTTGACGCAAATCCAGATGATGCTTGAACAGGCACGCGGACAGGGCAAGATCCGCTATGGGCTGCATGCGCAAGACGAGGCAATGATGACCTGTATCGTCCCCTCGGCTACGCGCGACGATCATGTTCACTTTGTGGATGGGGCATCGGGTGGTTATGCGCAGGCCGCGGCCACCATGTACGCCTGACGCGCTATTTCGCCTTCCATTTCGCCGCCAGCGCCCGGGATGCCTGCGCCAGCAACATCACATCAATGCCGACCGCAAGAAACTGTGCGCCCATTTCATAATAGGCTTGGCTGGCCTCGTCATTGGTGCCCAGAATGCCGGGCGCTTTGCCCGCGGCCCTGATCCTTGTGATGGCATCCGCAATGACAGCGCGCACTTCCGGCGCTGCGCTGTTTCCTTGATATCCCATGTCGGTGGACAGATCCGCTGGGCCAATAAACACTCCGTCGATGCCTTCAACCATCAGGATATCATCTAGCGCAGCCATACCGGCGCGGTTTTCCACCTGAACCAAAAGGCAAATTTGATCGTCTGCAGATTGAATGTACTCGGAGATCGAGCCGTACATTGTCGCCCGGGCCGCACCGGCCCCTACGCCGCGCACGCCAGTTGGGGGATAGCGGCAGTCCCGAACCAATTGTCGCGCCTGATCGGCGGTTTCGACCATCGGTACCAGAACGGTTTGCGCGCCGGCATCCAGCACCATCTTGATCAAAGCGGTGTCGCCAACCGGAACCCGCACCACCGGGTGCGAGGCACAGGCCGCCAACGCCATAAGCTGATCACGGATTGATCGGATATCGTTCGGCGCGTGTTCACCATCAATGACCAGCCAGTCGAATCCGGCGGTGCCCATAATTTCGGCAGTGATGGATTCGGCAAAACTCATCCAGCAGCCTATCTGCCGATCACCCTGTATTAGAGCCTGTTTGAAGCTGTTTTTTGGGACTGGCATGGCCGGACCTCCTGTTTATGTCAGTGTGCGGGCGATTTCGGTTATGACGTCATAGGCCATTCGAACATCGTCTTCGGTGGTTTCGAACTGACCGGCCTGAAACCGGATCACCAGATCGCCATCCACGCGGGTTTGCGTCAAATAGATGCGGCCGTCGTCATTGATGGCGTTCACCAGGCGCAGGTTCAAATCGTCCAGGTCTGTTTGGCCCGTCGGTGCATAGCGGAACGTCCACAAAGACCACATAGGCTGAGTTACGATTTCGAAATCCGCCTCTGCCGCCAACCGGTCATGCAGCGCCACGGACCAGTTCACGTGATTGCGCAGGCGTTGGCGCAACCCTTCCAGCCCATATGTCCGGATCACGAACCATAGCTTGAGCGCCCGGAACCGACGGCCAAGTGGCACAGACCATTCCGAATAGTTGATGATACCGTCCTTGCCATGGGTCTTGAGGTATTCAGGGCTGATCGCCAGCGTCTGCACCAGATCATCGGGGTCTTTCAGGAAATGCGCACAGCAATCGAACTGCACACCCAGCCATTTATGCGGGTTGAAAACGATACTGTCGGCCTGATCCACGCCAGGCCAGTAGTGGCGGTATTCCGGGCAGATCATGGCCGATCCGGCCCAGGCCGCATCTACGTGGGAGTAAAGCCCGTATTCCTGGGCGATCTTCAAACATTCATCTACGGGATCCGTCGCCCCCGTTCCTGTACCGCCAACGCAAAGGATGACGCCCGCGGGATGCAAACCAGAGTCTAAATCGGCCTGGATCGCTGCCTCCAGTGCTGCGGGATCCATCCCGCGCCAATCTCCCTTGATCGGAATCCGAACCAGATTGTCTTGCCCGATCCCCGCAACCCAAATGGCACGATCGACTGACGTGTGCACTTCGGCCGAGCAATAGACGCGCAGGGGTTTTTGCCCAAAAAGACCCTGTTGATTTCCCTGCCACTTCAACGCCTTCTCGCGCATCGTTAGTACAGCAGCCAATGTCGCTGACGAGGCGGAGTCCTGAATAACGCCAGCGAATCCCCCGGGCAGGTCCAGCGCGTGGCGCAACCAGTCCATCATCCGTGTTTCCATCTCGGTCGCAGCCGGTGACGTTTGCCACAACATACATTGCGGTGCGATGGCGCTGACCAGAAACTCGGCCAGGACCGATGGGGCAGAGGCGTTCGAATTGAAATAGGCAAAGAACCTTGGATGTTGCCAATGGGTGATCCCCGGCATCACGATCTGTTCGAAATCCTGAAACACGTCCTCCAGTGACTGTGCGTGCTCGGGCGGCAGCGCGGGCAAGGCATTGAGGATATCCCCCGGCTCAGTCCGGGCGCGGACGGGTTTGTCACCTACAGTCAGGTGGTAATCCTGCGTCCACTCGGCAATTCGTTTGCCCCAATCCGAAAACTCATCCCACTTCATCTTAACCCTCAGATTTCTGCCAACCCCGGGATCGGACCGGGACTTAGTTTCTTTGCGCGTCCAGTGATCGTCATTCTGAAGAAAACGTCAATATTAATTGCTTTGTTTACTAATTTTGAGATGCGGCTCGAAGCTGCGATGTGCCTAAAAGGGTAGTATATTGCGCGTTCAAGTTACTGATATCATAACTAAAATTCTTGGACAGTTGCAGTTTGATCCAATTTGGGCAAAAATTCCAATATGACCAGAGACCTGCCTAATACGTCCCGCTCATTGCCGATTGCACTGCTGCGGGCGCGCGAAAGGGTCATGGGGCCCATTCGAAATATGCTGGCTGATGCGGGAGTTACGGAACAGCAATGGCGCGTTCTGCGTGTTCTGAAAGAAGAAGGCCCTCAAGAGCCAACGCATATAGCGGATCGATCGTGCCTTTTGCTACCCAGTCTGACGCGCATTCTGCAAAAACTGGAAGCCAAGGATTTGATCCGGCGCCGGGTCCATCCCGAGGATAAGCGTCGTCAGATCATCGATATCACGGCCAAAGGCGAAAAGATCATCCAAGACAACATGCAGGTGACACTACGTTTGGCTGAAGAGATCAAGACCCAGCTAGGCCCGGATCGGCACGAAGCGCTGCTGGACCTGCTGAACGATCTGCATGATCTGAAGACCTGATCGCACGTCGCGCATGCAAAGGCTTTTGTCCCCGCCAGAGAAGTATGGGTATCCTCTGGCGGGGTGGCCAGACTTTGACTGGACTGCGTGTCTGGCCCGTGGCCGGATGGATTTATCCGGCTCACACCTCAGAGAAACGGCCACCTGAAAATAAGCGGACATCCGGACGCAAAGACCGTGTGGGGGTACAGGTCTTTGGCCGTCGCTCTCTGATTCAGTTGCACCCGACTACAGGCAAATCACCTGATCAGCGACGGGTGGATTTCGGATCTCGCCGGGGAATGAGTGTCTAAACGATGGTGGCGTGATCCATGATACAACCAAAGGTAGCGCGCACCCAAGGCTTTCCAAGGCAAAACTTTGAATTGTGAACAGCCGGCCACGGGGCTAGTTCGCGTGATGGTGATGCCTGGCGCGAACCTGCATGGCTTGTTCAACTGGTCCCGCCAACTTAGAAACAAGCTGCAAGTTGCAGTTAGGGGGCTTTGATACCGGACAGCTTTTTTTTCCTTACCCGACCCGATTTCGATCCCGGTTGAGGGTGAATTGTCGACCTATCCTGTGGGACGCATTTTTTGTGTTGGCCGCCATTATGCGGCCCATGCGGCCGAAATGGGAAATGAAGTCGATCGTCAGGCGCCTTTCTACTTTAAAAAATCTGCCCCGAACGCGGTTCTGTCGGGTGCAACCGTGCCTTATCCGCCTGGAACTGAGAATTTTCACCACGAGATGGAACTGACGGGCGCGATCGGTAAACCCGTTTTCCGTGCGACGCGTGCCGATGCGCTGGATGCGGTTTATGGCTATGGTTGTTCGTTGGACATGACGCGCCGTGACCTGCAAGTCCGCGAACGGAATAAACAGCGCCCGTGGCATTTGGGCAAGGATCTGGAAAACGGCACTGTGTTGGCCGCTTTGACCCGCAGGGCAGATTGGTCCCCGGACGACAATAAACGCATCTATCATAACGCGAACGGGGAAACGCGACAGGACGCGACGCTGGAAGAGCTGATCTGGAAGATAGATGAGGTCATCTGCCATTTGTCCGGATACTATCACCTGCGGCCCGGTGATCTGATCCTGACTGGTACACCGGCTGGAGTTGGCCCGGTGTTGGCGGGCGATTTCCTGGAAGGCGGGATAGACGGGTTACAGTCTATCAGCCTGAGTCTGATCTGAAAAAAAGACCCTATTTAGGGTCATTTAACCAATCACGGGCGAATTCCACGTTGTCCAGCCCGGCAAATCGTCGGACTCGGTCGAGCTCTGACTGCAACCTTTTGGTTCTGGCATCGGACCAGCGCACGGATCGTTCCGGCCATAAGGCGCTGATTTGCAGTACCCCGCAATCCCGGTTGGCTTTCATGTCAATCCGCCCGATCAATCGGTCGCCCTCAAGCAACGGGAACACATAGTAACCGTAAGTGCGCTTTGGGGCAGGTACAAAAACCTCGATGCGATAGTGAAAGCCGAACAACCGTTCGGCACGGTTACGGTCGCGCAGCATGGGATCAAATGGGCTAAGGACCCGAATGCGGCCTGGGGGACGGGGTGCAGCCTCTGCATCCTCGGAAATGGTTGGTCGGGCGATCACTTTGCGCAGCTTGCCGTCCGCGCAAGTCACCTCGATCGCTTCCAATTTTCCCTGAATTAGACCCTGTTCACACCAAGATTTTGCCTCGCTTGTCGTGACAGTATCCCAAAACGCAGCCAATTCGCCCGAGGTTGCAAACCCCAACCGATCAAGCGCCGCGTTGCACAGCCAATCCACCGTCTCCTCGGCATCACAGGGCATATTGCCCAGGCAAAGATGCGTTTCGATCACCCGCTCAGTTAGATCATAGCGCTTTTGAAATCCTTGCCGCCCTATGACCGTCAGTGCGCCCGAGCGCCAAAGAAACTCCAGCGCCGTTTTTGACGGATGCCAGTCCCACCAGCCGCCGGACCCCTTTTTCTCGTCCTTGCCAACATCGGACGAGGATACTGGCCCGTGATCCCGTATATGTTGCAGAACGGTTGCAAATCGCTGCTCGAACCCGTCGCGGCGCCAGTTTTTCCATCGGGACTTCAGCAGATCTGCATCGCGCTGAAACCGCAAATGCCAGTGCGGATAAAACGCCATCGGAATGACAGCGGCGTCATGGGTCCAGTGTTCAAACAGTGCCCTGTCGCTTTCGTACAAGCGTTTGAGATTGCCTGCGCGATAGGATGGGCGCCGCGAAAACAGGATCATGTCATGGGCGCGCGCAACCGTGTTGATGCTGTCCAATTGCACAAAGCCAAGACGATGGATCAGGTCCAGCAATTCCGCGCCTTTTGCGCCGCCCGATGGCGGCTCGGCCAATGCATGACGATCCATGAACAGCGCGCGAGCTGTTCGGTTGTCCAGCCGTTGCAGCACCACGCGTTCAGCGCCGCTTTAGGGTGTCGCCAAAGCTGATCTTGGGGGTCAGGGTCACACGCGTGTCGACCTCGGCATTGGGATCAGCCAATTGCGCCGCGATGATCTCTGCGGCTGTGCGTCCGATCTCCAACCTGCAGGCGTCCATTGTGGCCAGCTTGCGCGGCAGACCCTGCAAAAGCTCGACGTTATTGAACCCGGCCAGGCCGATCTGTCCCGGCACATCAATACCCTGATCCAGCAGATACAGCAGCCCACCTGCACCGATCATGTCGTTGGAGTAATAGAGGAAATCCAGATCGGGGGACCGTTCCAGCATGGTCTGGGTCATCTCACGCCCTTTGGCCAGAGCTGATCCGCCAGAGTAGAATTCGCGATCCTCGATCTCAACCCCGTGTTTGCCCAGAACTTCGGTGAAGCCTTCGAACCGTTTGCGCGCCCGGTGATCCAGCGGCATTTTGGTGCCCATGAACCCGATATGCTCATAGCCCGCCTTCAGGATCGCCTGCGCCATTTCGCGCCCGGCACGGCGATGGGAAATCCCAACCATCGCGTCGACCGGTTTGCCGTCGGTGTCCATGATCTCGACCACTGGAATACCTGCGGAATCCAACATGGCGCGCGCGGCCTCGGTGTGTTCGAGGCCAGCAATGATCACTCCGGACGGCCGCCACGAGAGCATCTCGTACAGCACTTTTTCTTCTTTTTCCGGCATATAGTCGGTGACGCCCACTACCGGTTGCAACTCGGTGTCTTCCAGCACCTGATTGATACCTGTCAGAACCTCGGGGAAGACCATGTTCGACAGCGAGGGGATAATCACCGCCACCAAATTCACCCGGCTGGAGGCCAATGCGCCTGCGATTTTGTTTGGCACATACCCCAGCTCTTTCGCGGCGGCCAAGACGCGGGTGCGTGTGGCGTCCGAAACATCGCCCCTGTTCCGTAGAACCCGACTGACCGTCATTTCCGACACTCCGGATGCTTCCGATACATCACGAAGGGTAAGCGGGCGTTTGGTTTCTGTTGTCACTGAGGCACCTGCGATGTTGTTTTGCCCGATGGTAGCGTGAACAGCGCAAGTTTTACAACCGTCGCGCAAAGGTCATGGCGACCCTGAAAAACCCGGTTAGAAAGAGCCGTGCGCGGGTCCGTGGCTTAACCGGATAGAGCAGCCCCCTCTTAAGTGCTCACGAATCCTGTCTTAATGACAGGCAAGCATGCCAAAGTGCTATAAACTGGCCGTATAGATCAGGCGACGCGTGATAACACTCTGCCAGACATCGACAACACAGCACAAAAACGTAATGGAAATTCGACCGCACAACCAATTTCCATTTCTACTTTAGCATCATGCATATTGAGGATTTAGTGTGGGGTTTTTAACCGAAAATCATAAAAAAGAGAGGTTGATCAGCGGTAAAAATTGGGTAGATGCTTTTAACCTCACGTTAACAGCTAAGTCTGTTGTTTTTTTCTTTCAATTTCACGAAAGTGAGGTTTCGTCGCCTTAATTGGGTCATCATTTTTAGAGAAAACCCGAGCAATCAATATCGTTTAAGTTGAGAATCCCTAATGACTGCTACTACATTTGTCGCAAGACCGCCTGCATCCTCCCCCCTCAGTGCAATTCAAGGTACGCGCGCATATGGCGATGGCAACCCTGCGACCGTTACCACGATTACATACCATTTCGGGAATTTCCTAGATACACGGACGTGGACTTCAGAGTACAAAGCCGAGTTTCGTGCGGCGCTCGCTGCGATAGAAGCTGTGGCGAACATCAGATTTGTCGAAACTCCATTTTTTGGGTCGGCTGATCTGGTGGAAGCTATCGCGCCGGCGACATTTTTTGATTCACCGAATGTTCTTGGGTTTCATTCCACCCCATCCGATGGGGTCTCTGTTGGCGCCTTCAACACGAATTTCTGGACAGCCGGTTTTAACAGCAACGGCGACCCGGGTGGATTCTTCTTTACGACATTGCTGCACGAATTGGGCCACGCGCTTGGGTTAGGTCATCCACAGGATGATGGTCTGGGCACGACGGTTATGGCCGGGGTTACCGCGCCTTTTAACTCATTTGGTGTCGGCGGCCTTAATCAGGGTGCCTACACAGTCATGTCATACAATGACGGCTGGACCTCAAAGAACGGAACTCTCCCGGCAAATGCGACTTATGGTGGGTCGACCGGGTTAGGTGCTCTGGACATCGCGGCGCTTCAGGCCATGTACGGTGCGAACACCTCGACCAACTCGGGGAATAATACATATGTCATCCCGTCCGCGAACGTCGCAGGTGTCGGATATCAGGCTATCTGGGACACCGGCGGTTATGACTCGTTCTGGTATCAGGGTAGTGCGAACGCAAGAATCGACTTGCGCCCGGCGACACTGGATTACACTGACACCGGTGGCGGTGTAATTTCGTTTGCCGAAGGAGTAAAAGGCGGCTTTACCATCGCGCAGGGTGTTGTGATCGAAAACGCCTATGGCGGTGCAGGTGACGATCTGATCTTTGGCAACAATGCCCAGAACATTTTGCGCGGCAACAGCGGCCACGACACGTTCCAGTCACTTTCGGATGGAAGCGATAACTCAATCTTCGGCGGGTACGGTAACGACTTGATTTACGTCGCGGTCAGCACCGGTGCAGATCAGGTATTTGGCGAACAAGGCAATGATGTTGCCGTTATTTCAAGCAATGCCGGATCTTTTTCCGGCGGAACCGGCACAGATATCGCTAGGTTTGTCAGTGCGCTGAGCGGTTATCTGTTCATTAGTAACGGTTCGACTTACCAGTTTCTGAACATCGTCACGCGTATCACGTTTTCGGTTTCAAGTGACGTGGAGCTGATCCAATTCCAGAACGGTTTGATTCAGTATGACCGATCGAGCATCATAAACGCGACACAGCTTTCGGATATCGACACTACGGGATTGACACTGAAGCACGCAAATCAGGGTGTCTATGTAGTGGATGCGGGCAACTCGAACGTCGGTGTGACTTTGAATGGTCAGGCGGTCGGACAAAACTCGATTGCAGGTTGGCAAGCTGTTCAGACCGAAGTGTATTTAAGTGGCTATAAACTGCTTTGGAAGCACGCAAGCGGAGCATTCAGCGAGTGGTACATCAACAGCGCGGGTCAGTTTGTCGCCAGCGCCGGCATCCAAAACATTGTCGACTTCGAAACATACTACAATGTCGATCTAAATAACGACAGCCGGACAGGTCACTTCTCGACCGTTGTTGAAAACACGGGGGGCACTTCGCTCTTTTCGTCCACTCATGAAGTTTATCTTCTGAACGACAATATTGGCTTGACCCTGAACGGCGGCCTTATCGGTGCTAACAGCATTGCCGGTTGGCAAGCGGTTCAGGCCGAAGCCATCGAAGGTGGTTTCAAGGTGCTGTGGAAAAATGGGGACGGTGCGTACAGCGAATGGACCGTTAACAGCGCAGGTCAGTTTCAAGGCAGCAACGGGGTCGGAAATGTCATCGACGTCGAGGCGTTCTACAATGTCGATCTGAATAACGACGGTCGGACTGGACACTTCTCAACCCTTATCGAAAATGACGGGGACACGTCTTTCTACTCGTCGACCCATGGCGTTTATCTACTGAACGACAATATTGGACTGACCCTGAACGGCGGGCTGGTCGGCCCCGGTACTATTGGTGGTTGGGATGCGATTCACGCCGAAGCCTCTGGCGAAAACTATAAGGTGCTTTGGAAGAATGCGGACGGCGCTTATAGCGAATGGACCGTCAATAGTGCTGGCCAGTTTATTGGCAGTAACGGGGTTGGAAATGTCATCGACGTCGAGGCGTTTTACAATGTCGATCTGAATAACGACGGTCGGACTGGACACTTCTCGACGCTTATCGAAAACGACGGGGACACGTCTTTCTACTCGTCGACCCACGGCGTTTATCTACTGAACGACAATATTGGACTGACCCTGAACGGCGGGCTTGTCGGCCCCGGTACTATTGGTGGTTGGGATGCGATTCACGCCGAAGCCTCTGGCGAAAACTATAAGGTGCTTTGGAAGAATGCGGACGGCGCTTATAGCGAATGGACCGTCAATAGCGCTGGCCAGTTTATTGGCAGCAACGGGGTCGAAAATATCATCGACGTCGAAGAGTTCTACAACGTCGATCTGAATGATGACGGCCGGACCGGACATTTCAATACCATTATTGAAACTAACGGATCCACCACGCTCGCCTCATCAACGCGTGATGTTTATCTGATCCATAACTCGATCGAGCTGACGCTGAATAATGGAGCCAAAATCGGCCCCAACAGCTTCCCCGGTTGGCAAGCGCTTCATGCCGAGGCAATTGAGGATGGCTTTAAAGTACTGTGGAAGAATGAGGATGGCGCGTTTAGCGAATGGACGGTTTCCGTTACCGGAGAATTTGTTAGCAGCGTGGCTATTGCGGAGGTAATCGACGTTGAAAGCTTCTATCAATACGATCTGAACGGCGATGGTAACCTTGGGTATGAAGAGCCAAGGCTGAGTCCGTTCTTGCCAACGGCAGGGCTTGCGGTAAGCGCCAAGAAAGTTTCGGACAACGCGCTTCTGGAGGAACCTGCTGATCTTCTCAAATTCGCTTCTGACCTCTTGCCGGCGGACGAAATTGAAGATGATTTTTCTTTGTTGTTCTCAAGCCGATCTGAACTGTCTGGTAGCGAAGGGTTCGAGCGGCAAGCTGGGTCTCTTTTGAAGGAGTTCGAAGGCATTGAAGACGATGATCTGGTGATTTCAACCTTGTTAGAAGACGACGCCTTTCTTCTGTAAAAGCAATGATGAAGCTAACGTCAGTCCCGCCGGTTTTGGCGGGGCTGTTTGGCGCAGAGCTGGAACGGCGAGAAGTAAAAATGTCGTATCTGTTTGGGATAGCTGACGTTCTGAAGCTGCGTAGGGTATCCTGATTTAAACCGTCGATGTAGGCAACGCTTAGATCAACGCGCGCCCTATCTTTCAAAAAGCGAGGGCTCAGGCCCCTTGGAATGCGTTCACTGATCGAATAAGCAAGGCTAAATGAACCGTTTCTGTGTTCTCAAATCGTCTGCTGTAAGACAATCTGACCTGTTGTTTTTCAAAAGACGGCCCCGTGGCTCAACTGGATAGAGCAGCCCCCTCCTAAGGGGCAGGTTGCAGGTTCGAATCCTGCCGGGGTCGCCATTTGGTTCTTCTTTAAACTGTGATGTCATACCGGGAATTCGCGCGTGGCTGTACTATCTAACGATGCGCCTGTTTCAGCTTTATTGGACGTTCGCGTGATGCTGTGGCCGGGTTTTAAGCCAACTTAGGCGCAAGGCTTCGAAAGCTGACGGGTGCAGTAACTAAAACTAGGTGAAATTTCGTATCAACGGTGTATTAGACGTCGGTACAGCCAGATTAGTGTGAAGAAGCGAGCATGACTGTGCAATCATCAAACAAAAAAAGCCCGATCGTCGAGAACATTAATCAACAGCTTTCCAATATAGAAGCCAACGAAGAAGTAGCCGAAATTGATATCTGTCTGACTTTCGACCGGAAATTTGTTCCTCATGCTGCCGTCACTTTGTTGTCGGCCATCCGTTCAGTTGGGAGCGAGTGCAAACTGAATGTGCATATTCTTCACGTCGATGACATAGATGATCGATCCCGGAGTTCGCTCGAAGGGTTGTCGCAGCGTGCCAACATCCTGTGGCATCGGGTTGATGGTGACCGATTTGACAGCCTCCCTGACAACCGTGAGCATATATCAAGGGCAACCTACATTCGCCTGCTCATTCCAGAAATTCTACACAAGGTTGCCGACCGGGTAATCTACTTGGATTGTGATACGATCATAACCGATCGATTGAGTATATTATGGGCGACCGATATTGGCACTTCGCCGATTGCTGCAGCCCCGGATGAGGGCGGCGTTACACAAGCTGAGCGCCTTAACTTTTCCAAAACGGCTTTCTATTTCAACGCAGGGGTACTGATTTTCAATCTGAATGCGATCGATCCCAAGAAATTCGCCGCCAAGGTTGAAGAGACGGTCTCGCGTACGGATGTCGAGGTCGAACTACAGGATCAGGACATTCTGAACCTGATGTTCGAGGGACAAACGGCAAAACTGGATCTGCGGTGGAATGCGAATACGCGCTTGTACACCCTCAACAAATTAGAGCCGGCCTATACGCCGGAAGAAGCAAAAATTGCCAGAATTTCGCCCGGCATCCTGCACTTTACCGACAACAGAAAACCGTGGAATTCAAACTGCAACCATCCCTTGCGAGAGCTCTATTGGGATCTTCGCAACCAGACGCCATGGCAGGAAACATCCAGCGAGCGATTGCGCCGAAAAATAATAGATTTCGCTCGTAGCCGATTCAGTAAGTCACGCAAGATGGTCAGCGCAGACAACTAGTGGAGCCTGATATAGAAACGGCAATCGCCAGCGTGGTTGTCAACCACGCTGCGTTTTTGGGAACCCGCTCTGATTCAGTCGTTTTTTGGCTGCATCATTTTGTCTTCCAACAGTAGTCTCAGATAGTCGGCGTACTGCGTTTTCTTGAAGATTTCGGCTCTTTCAGCCAGAACAGAACTATCGATCCAACCTTGCACCCATGCTATTTCGTCGGGGCTTCCGGCCTGCATCCCTTGCCGTTCCGTGAGTGTACGCACAAAGTTGCCGGCATCCAGAAGGGACGCGTGCGTTCCGGTGTCAAACCAAGCAAAACCACGCCCTAGTGATTGAACATTCAATAGGTCGTCCGCCAAGTATGTTTCCAAAAGCGTAGTGATCTCCAGTTCCCCGCGCTCAGACGGCTGGATACCACGGGCCCGTTTGGGAGCGTCTCCATCCAGGAAATACAGACCTGTTACGGCATATCTTGATGGAGGGTTTTTGGGCTTCTCAACTATGTGACGTACCTTGTCGCCATCAAAATCCACGACGCCATAACGTTCGGGGTCAGCAACCCGATAGGCGAAAACCGTTCCACCTTCAGTATGATTGTTCGCGGCGTCCAGGAGCTCGGGCAATGCGTGACCAAAGAAAATGTTGTCGCCCAGGATCATTGCAGATGGCGCACCGTCCAGAAAATCCTCGGCAAGCAGATAAGCTTGGGCAAGCCCGTCCGGCGAGTCCTGAACGATCCAGGTCAGGTCTAGCCCGTATTGGCTTCCATCTCCCAAAAGTCTTTGAAACTGGGCTTGGTCTTGCGGCGTAGTGATAATCGCGATTTCCCGAATACCCGCCAGCATAAGAACGCTAAGGGGGTAATAGATCATCGGTTTATCGTAGATCGGCAATAGCTGTTTCGAAACAGCCATTGTGATTGGGTACAAGCGCGTACCCGAGCCGCCAGCCAGAATAATGCCCTTACGTTTCATTTTCTTTCCTTTGTAATTGCTGTGATCGATCCGCCGGAAATTTGGCGAATTTCACATATTCTGCAAAAATGATGTTAGCCGGAAGAACCCAAACGCTGACCCACACCCGTACGGGATTTGAGGTTTTCCAACCAGTCCGCATTTTCAAGGTACCATTGAACAGTCTGTTCCAATCCTGTCTCTGGCGTGTGAGATGGGCGCCAGCTCAACTCTTCACTAATGCGTGTCGCATCAATTGCATAGCGCTTGTCGTGGCCTGGGCGATCTTTCACAAACGTGATCAGTTCGGAATAGGGAGCAGCTGCAGGTCTCAAGCGATCCAGGACCCCACACAGCTTTTCAACCAGCTCCAGATTGGTCATCTCGTTTTCGCCGCCGATATTGTAACTGCGGCCAAGTTCGCCTTTTTCCAAGACCAAAAGAAGGGCTCCGGCATGATCTTCGACATGTAGCCAGTCGCGAATATTATCGCCTTTTCCATAGATCGGAATAGCCTCGCCGGCCAAAGCCTTGAGGATCACCACCGGGATCAGTTTTTCGGGAAACTGAAATGGCCCGTAATTGTTAGAACAGTTGGTCATCACAATCGGCAGCCCGTAGGTTTCATGCCATGCACGTACCAGGTGATCTGACCCGGCTTTGGAAGCCGAATATGGAGAGTTCGGTTGGTAGGGGCTGTCTTCAACAAAGAATCCGGTTGTCCCAAGTGAACCAAATACCTCGTCGGTTGAGATATGATGAAAACGAAATCCTTCTGGCCGACCCTGCGATACCCACCAGTGGCGGGCTGCTTCTAGCAGCCGATAGGTTCCGACAATATTGGTTTCGACAAATGCGCCCGGACCGTCAATTGAACGGTCTACGTGGCTTTCAGCGGCAAGATGCATGATCGCGTCAGGCTTATGCTGTTCAAGTAACTCCAGCATTCTAACGCCGTCGCATATGTCGGCTTTTTCAAAAAAGTGGTTCGGGCTTTGGGCGATGCTGGCAACATTTTCGGTGCATGCCGCATAGGTGAGTGAATCAACGTTGATCACAGAATGACCGCTACGGATTGCCAGGCGCACCACTGCCGAGCCGATAAACCCCATTCCGCCTGTTACCAGTATTTTCACGTCACTACCTCGTTCATGTGTGGGCTGTATGATCGCACGATTGCTTCCGTGCAAAAGAAATTTAATACGTTGCTAAATCTGGCAGGAAACTTGGAAGCAGCAAAGATACCCCCGCCGGACTTTTTATGTAAGCTTTCTCATAACACGCTGCCAACTGCTACTGTTTCAAATAGCTTTCTGATCTCTAGGTTCCTTCAGTAAGGTTGACAATAGCGATTGGAGTTATGTCCTGAGACGACGGCATCGCAACGGCGCACCGCTGTAATTTAACCAGGTGCCCATTACAAAAAGGGTCAATTGCTTGAATCGCATAACCTGACAAATTGAGGGCGGATCGCAATCGGATGTGGACAATATGTGGCATTCTTTGCTGGCGCGGATTACCGCCGATCTTTTTAGATTAATGTCGTTCTATGAGTGTGAAATAAATCCAAATCCGAAAAACCGTGGAAGAGATTGCCATCAGCCATGCCAACAGGGTTTTGAACGGTTGCCAAGGTGTACAGATCATCCAGCCTGTCTAAGAAGACGTCCCTACGAGAGTCATTATTCAGGCTTTCAAATTGCCGTGCTGCGGTGATTTTGCGGTCACCATTTGCGTCCATCAAATCCAAAACCTGGTCAATGAACTCGTCGTCCGTCCGGGTATATTCGGGTTGATCGATCAGATAGTCCATTTGCCCGATAAAGGTCTTTCTGGAAACCACCGGAAGACCATTGCTGATATAGTCCATAGCAGCGGTGCAGCCGTTTTCTGGCAGGGTGTCCAGTGCAACATCCGCTGCTTTCAGGTAGCTCTTGAACTGGGCTTCGTCGCAAGCAAGAATTGGAATCACCCGCTGGAGGTCGTGCGCGTCGCATCCGACGGCGATCAATTGTTGTCGGCAGAAGGTCTCTGACACACCAACAAGAAGTATCCAAATCCGGTTGTTTCGCCTAAGTATTTTCTTGACCGTTTCGAAGAAGTTCAAATCCAGAAACGGCTGGAATTTGTATTGCGATGCCGACGCAATCGCGATTTTGGCTTCTTTTGGAATCGAAAATTGGTCGCGGCTGAAACCTTGATCAGTGCTTGCCCCTTTGTTTTGGACGGACAGAGGGATCCCCAGTCGCTTGCTGTTTGAAATACCGCGTCTTGTCCCGGTCAACGCTCTTCCCCAGCTACGGGTTTCCGCAACCGCATGCGCCACCTCCATTCCGACTGAGAAACGATGATCGGCATGATTGTAAAAAATCACGGGCACAGGAAAAGAGGGCAGCCCGAATGCGAGGGACGGCACAATATCGTGCATATGAATGTGCAGAACAACGAATGCGTACCCAAGCGCAATGGACTTGAGTTCCTCGGCGCGTGTTCCGATCGATTTCTTGTCACGTAACCTATGTACTGTTCCACCTGCATTGGTCACGACGTCGTTCAATAGTTTTGGAACCGGCTGGGTACCCTGTTCCGTCAGAACCACGGATTGTGAACGCTTTTCACCATCCAAGGCTATCCAGCGTTCCACGACGCGTGTGTGCCCTCCCCATGGAAAGGCTGTGCTCATAACGTGCAAAACACCAGAACGGTCGGTTTTCCCCGGATTGATTGGCGGCCTTATCGTTTTGGCCAATTCGGAGAGGGCGGCCTCCAGTTCGCGCGACCGATAGACACCGGCACCGGTGCCATTGGCAAAATGCGCTGCCACCTCTATGGCCTTCATTTTCTTAGAAGGCGTTTTAATGGCGGCAAGTTCAAAACAAATACGTTCAAACTTTTGGGCGTTCGCAATCGTCCTAGATAGCAATTCACGCCGTGAATGCATTCAACGCCTCGCAAACATCACGCACGTCTTCATCCGACATTGTCGGATCAATTGGCAACGACAGCACTTCTTCATGAATGGCTTCCGTTAGGGGAAAGGAAAGATCGGCCAGTTCAGCATATGCAGCCTGCTGGTGGGGCGGTATGGGGTAATGAACCAGAGTTTGGACACCGCGTTCTTTCAGGTGTTTCTCAAGCAGGTCGCGATGTTTCGTGCGAATGACAAACAAATGCCAGACGCTGGTCAGTGCATCGCTTGGGAATTCCGGCAACGTCACGTGATTGCTTTTGATGCCATCACAATAAGCGCGCGCGATTTCGCGGCGTCGCGCGTTTTCATCGTCAAGGTATCTCAGCTTGACCCGGAGAATGGCAGCCTGAAGCTCATCCAGTCTGGAATTTCGGCCTTTGGCTTCATTTACATATTTTTTCCGCGAACCATAGTTCGACAACATGTCCACTTTTGCCGCCAGGGCATCGTCATTTGTCACGACGGCACCGCCATCTCCTAAGGCGCCGAGGTTTTTACCTGGATAAAAGGAAAACGCCGAGATATCGCCAAAGTTTCCTGCTCGTATTCCATTAAAAGTTGCGCCATGGGATTGCGCGCAGTCTTCGATGACGAACAATCCGTGTTCCTTGGCAAATTCGCATATGGCTGGCATGTCCGCCAATCGCCCATATAGATGCACCGCCAGAATTGCCCGTGTTTTGGGCGTCAGTGCTTCAGCCAGCCCGTTCTTCGACAGGTTAAAGGTATTGGGATCCGGCTCAACCAGAACGGGCGTCAAACCAACTCTGGATATGGCAAGGACGGTCGCAATGTAGGTGTTGGCTGGAACTAGGACTTCTGCACCGGCGTCCAAATCCAATGCATCCAGACAAAGCTCTAGTGCATCCAGGCCGTTGCCTACTCCGATTGCATGCTGAGTGCCGCAGTACTCGGCGAATTCCCGACAAAAATCCTGATACTGTGTACCACGTACGTACCATCCGCTAGCGAGAACGTCTTGCATAGCCTGAGCGATTTCTTCGCTGTGGCGTGCGTTAATCTCTTTCAAATTCAAAAAGCTGATCATAGCGTCTTCCTTACTTTCAGCTGTCTACGGCGCGCGGTTCGCAGATCAGGTTGGTATCTACTGCGATTGACATGTCCAATGGTTTTCGAACCTTGAATTCGTATTCAACACCCAATTCTTCCACCCACTTCCGGGCCTTAAAGAACTGATCAAAATTGTGATAAATACTGATGAGGAGAACGGGCTTTTGCTCGATTATTGTCTTTCGAGCACCTTCCAGAACATCGAATTCCATGCCCTCAACGTCAATCTTAATCAAGCCGACTTTGATCCCATGTTCTTCCACCAGAGAGTCCAGAGTCCGGACGGCAATTTTGTCATGCTCGACGGACTGATCGTCCGACTCTGTTATCAAGCAAGACTGATCTCCACGATCCAGCACCGCCATTTCAGACGGCTCACTGCCAAGCCCGATATTCAATGATCGAACGGCTTGTATGTTATTCTGTTTGATCGTCTCATTCAGGAGATCAAAGCTCTCGCGGCTAGGTTCGATAGCCCAAATGTCGCCGTCGCTAAACTCGCGCATTATCAGCACGGAATCGCCGAAATATGCACCTACATCGATCATTGCCCTGTCTTTCAGGAATTCAGGACGTTCAAGTTCAGTGATGAAGTGTTTGTAATAGAACACCGTTGAAGAGATATCTGCGGACGGCAAACGATATTTTCCGTCATATAGATACCACTTGTCCGATAGTCTCAGGATGCGATTGTAGTGGAAATCCATCAACTCGCGGAATTTATCTTCCTCTTCGCGTGTAAGCTGGAAGGCCCCGGCATCGTCAATTGCATAGTCGCGGATACGTTTCAGGACCCGAGTTATGATGCGGCGGCTTTCCTCGTCCAGACCGGCAATCAAGTCCAAATACAGCTGCTCTACATCGCCGCTGAACTTTTCATAGGACACTTGATCAATTATTGATTCACACGTGTCCATATGTGCGATGTGCGCGCCATTATTTACATAACTTGTTGGTGGGCCCAAAACCGTCGCTGAGGTGTTTTGGTAGACTTCCTGAACAATCTCGGCCTTCAGCGCCTCAATCCGCTCGGATTGAGATGCGATTTGCGACGCTTGTTTTTCGAGTTGAGCGGTTTGATTGCCCATCCGCTCAGCCTGAGCGCTCAATTGTCCGCCTTGGCTTGCAAGCTCACTATGTTGCTGGTCCATCTTGGCGGTGAGCGACGGGACACGGTTTGTCACAAGATCAAAAAGTTGGGTGTTAAGTGCCCTCGTGGCCCGACTGTTCTTCTTGGCTTTCCGGAACATGTTCGCCCCGATCAGCAACAATGTAAGCGGAAGAGCAGCAATTGCGATCAATCCAATCAGCAAGAGCCACAACTTGTACTCCAGGCTCTTAAACTTCATGCGCCGAATTAGCTTGTCCTTGTACCGCAACTCCAGCATGCCGTTAGTATAACGCACAGCCCGCAGTTTCCCTTTGAAGCCAAGTCGGTACGTTTTCTTCTCGATTTGCCACCCAAGAAAAGCCTCTTTCGCGTCCCGGTACGTGAGTGTTGATTTCGAGGCCGCTTTCAGGAATTCATCAGCTGCAAATTTGGCATTGTGAAATTTAGAAACGTACTGATAGACGTCTTCGCCGAGTTGCTTTTGTTTTTCTGCGTCCAGTATGTCGCCCATGACTTCTGCACATGTACGGATCGGAATGTCAAAGGACGGTGCCTGTTCAACTTGCCAGCCCAGGCAGAACCCTTTGGCTTCCTGAAGGTATACGAAAATGTCGTCATCATAGTCATGTATTTCGTTGCAAACTACGACTGTGGGAATAGCCAGCCGGCCCGATGCCAAGGCAGACGTGCCCATCGCAAACATGACATCGACATTCTCTATCAGGAATGCATCAAGCTTTTCGTCAAACATGGGTCCAGTGAACACAATGTTCACAGACGGGTAGTCCTCTGGTACTACCTTGCTTTCTTCCGGACCATTTCCGATGACGTACAGGGTTTTCTTGCCTTCAAACGGATAGGCATCGAAATGACGAGCCAGATTTGTTACCGCAAAGACTTTGTCAATTGACAGGCGCCCGAGGATTGCAACTTTCAACTCGCCTTGAGGGGCCACATAGTTTGTCTTCCTAGTAGAGCTGGGTTCGATGCCAATCGGAACATAGTTCTCGTCGAAAGGGATCCCATAGTCTGTTTGCGCTTGTCGATGCGCTGCATCGCAAAAGAAAACGGCATGATTGTCACTGACCGTTTGAAGAAACTCAAGAAGACGGTCCGAGTCTATATTCCATGAATCTTTGAGAACCGGAACACACAAATTGTGCCAATTCACAAATATGATCTTGCTGTCGGGGTGAAGTTCGGGCAGCCAATGAGCCCAATAAATTGGGATGATGAGCATAACGGGCTCTTGCAATGCAACGCCGAAGTTCCCGTCTTCCAGCTCGAGTTTCTCCACATTGGACCCCTCGAGCATTGGGTCCGTAATTCCGTCTTTGAAATCTGTGTAGTAAACCTTGCCGGAATAAACCTCAGCCAATCGCCGTGCAATAGACGTCAGGTATACCGGGCCGCCGGATGCCTCGCGCCACGGGAAGTAGAATACAATTGGCAAATTCATTTTTCGGAAATCTCGATAAGTTCGACAATAAATCGGTTGGGCATTACCATGAAGACAATTGGCGTCTGAAAATAAACGGATTTCTTCACCGGAGTTATGGGGCGAATACCCAGGCGTCCCATGGTGCTCATGGCCGTCTCAATGTCTTTTACATAGTACGCGAAGTGATAGGGTGCCACACTATGTGAAAGCCAACTGTCCAGCGTCTTCGAGCCTTCCATGTTCTCGAGGAGCTCAATGCGGGGTTGGGATTTTGCGGTCATAAACAGACCGTGTACGCCTTGACCGGGGTCCGTGAATCGAGCCTCATCCGTGTAGCCGACGAGGCGATATCCAGCGGCTGCGGCTTCAATTGATTTTGCAGCAATTCCGATATGATGGAATTCAAAGACACCTAACTCTGCCTGCAGGCGACGGTTAAAGATGTTCTGACAAAAACTTCCCCATTTCGAAGCCGTCGTTTCAACATATTCTTCTTTAGTTAGAACATGCTCGACCAACTCGAACGTTTCACCACGCAATTCCACGATATTCGGCGCGGCCGCAGCGCGCCGCTTTGCATAGCCATCATGGAACTTCACGACACTGGTATTTTCGGAAACGGTTCGGCAATAGATTTCAGCCAAACCCAAATCATGAAAGCCAAACGACATCAGAAGGTTGACGCTCTCGATGGCGGCAAGACTGCCATCTTCGATAATCCATCGGCCCCATTCGGCCTGGCCTTCATTGATATCGTAAAGCCCGATCAGACCAACCTTCTGTTGGGTGAAACGATCCAGGACCAGAAAGTAAAAATCCTGATCGGCCTGGGCCTGCTTCCGCAACCAAGCCCGCTGCGCTTCTACGTCGGGGGAAATCGGGTTGAGATACTTTTGTTTTTGGCTGTCTGCGCTGCGCAAGTTGACGATGTACTCTGCATCGTCTTCAGAAACGGGGCGCAATTGAAAGGATAACCCCGTCAGACGACGCGAGCGAAGTACATCTGTCACGAACCCGCTCCCTAGTTTCCGTTCAGTTTCAATTGAATTGCATCAACAAAGCTCTTGGGAGAGCCAAGTTCCGTCAGCTCCTCTGGCGAGAACTGAATCCCGAATTCTTCTTCGGCGGCCAAAGCGTGTTCGATGCGGTCAAACGAACTCCAGACTTCGGCATCTTCGTAATGCGCTTGGAATTTTTCACCCAGGCCCGCACGGCTTTCTACAAAGGACAAAACGTTTTCAGACATGGTTAGTAACTCTGCTCTTCTACATCTAGTTCAGGGACGGAGATCTCGACGATTCCCTGAGGGAATGAATAGTCTAGTTCCGAAGGTACGTTGGCGTGTTCGTTTAGATATTTCGCGACGAAATCCTCTGCCGGGCCATTTCGGTCGCCTTTTTGAAACGCGATCCCGACTTTCGAACACCCCAGTTGATCCGCTGCGCATTTGATAGCGCCCAGAACAACAACGTCGTCCAGGCCACGACCCAACGCCCGGCAACTGACAAACATGTCTTCTACCTTCAGGGTGTCCTCGTGTTTATGCGCAACCAGACAGCCAATGATGCCACTATCGATCAGCTTGTCGCTCATCGAAACGGTCATTACGCAAGAAGTCGGACTTTCCGCCGCGGCTTTTACTTCGGCAAGTGAGTATCGCTTGTAGTTGAAGATAAACTGGTTGGTCTTCCGGGAGAGTTCCGAAACCCGGGTCACCTGTTCAGGATCGTTTGCCTTGAAGCTGATCTTAATCTCAAGCGAACGCAGATAATCTTCGGGGGACATCTGCTCTCGCAGGCGTCGCCGTTCTTCATTTGCCTGTACGTCTTTACTTCTGGCTGCGTCTTCTGCAGTGACTTTCGATTTCAGAAGGCCCGGGTATATGCTGACGCCACGGGCATTGGCATCGCTGTCAGGTGAGGCCCAGAACTGCTTGATGTCCGGCAACGCGTTGCTTACTTCAAAAAGCTCACCCATATTGTCGTCGACAAACAGCATTGAAGAATGGTGGATATTCAGGAATTTTTCCAAACCTTGGATGTTGGAAGATTTGGAATCCCAGTTGACCATAAACTTGGTCACGTGTTCAGGGCGAAGAGGGAAGTCAGTGCGGCTGTTGAACAGATGCTCAGCATCTTCCGCTTCGTTCTTCGACGCAACGCAAATAAAGAAACCTTGGCCCGCAAGTTCAACCAGCTTCTGCTGCAGTGCAATATGTCCGGGTTCCAGAACGACTCCGTCTGCGCCGTCCTCGCCAAGCACGCCTTTGTAAAGGGTATTGTCGAGATCAACTACAACTGCTTTCAATCCCGGCAAGATAACAGCAGGAATGATGCGCAACCCAAGCAGCCTGGACATTTCCATACATGCCGCCGGACTACAGCGGGTGCCGGTGAAATCAGCGAGCCGCTCATCAAAGAACTTGTCCCCGAGGCGGGTGATTATGGGCGTAACGTCCGCTTTGAGCAGAGGTTCCTGAGCTTCAAATTCCGCACCAATTGGTAAAATAATGACGGGGTCCGCCGCGCTTTGGCTGAGTTCATTTAGGCGGGCAGCAATGTGTTCACGCCCTTTGTCATCATACCGATCCAGATCAACCCAGAGAATATGCGCATCTGCACCTGTCGAAAAATCGACATTTGCAAAGGCATCATCGTAGTCGCTGTAACTGAACTCTGCCTTCAAGCCCGAGATTTCCAGGAAGGCATTCAGTGTCGCAGCGACCAATTCAAAAGAGTGGTTGCGGATGACATTGATCTTCAGGTTGCGAGCTTGCTCGTTCACGCGGCCAATAAGATCGCTGCGCTTTAGATTTTGGCTTGATGTGAGGCTGTGAAATTCGAGAAGTTTATCCATTTTGGCCACTTATCTTCATGTTTTTGTAGTCGTCATACGAGTGGATGTATTCTTCGGGGTCGTAGAGATTATCTGATACAACAACCAGAACGCAATCCTCGCTAAAGTCGTACATCTCTTTCCAAACCATTCTTTCAATCCAGAGGAGTTTTGAAGGAGAGTCCAGCTCTATGCTGGCAAATTCACCGTCAGGAGCTGCCAGCCTGACTCGGCAGCGCCCGTTAAGGCACAAAAATCCAAAGCGTGATCGCAGGTTCGCATGACTACCGCGCGGCTCGTCGCCAACCGCTCCGTAAATTGCAAACATGCGCTTGAGTTCGAATGGCACTTCTTTGAGTTGCTCTACGACGACCAAGTTCCCCCGATCATCGCCGCGTACCTGTAGTTCAACAAGCCCGAATAGTTCATCATAATTATTTTCAGACCGGTCCATGCAGCACACATCCAAAGGTTAATCAATTTTTTGCGATTTAGCACCGTTTCCGCAGCGCGTATATAGTAGCGTTACACCCTTCGCGATCCAATTTCAGAAAATGCGAATTTTTTGCCTGTTCGTCGGCCTGACATTAAATGAGTGCAGTATCCGTCATTGGGCCAGACCGAAACCCAGACTTTTGACTTTGGTCCGAGGCGCCAACTTTGGGTGTCCGGTGCTGGCCGGTGTAACGTGAGCATTGTCAGTCCTATCCATCACGCCAAATGTAGGTGAATGCAGATGTGGACAGACCGAAGCTGCGGTACATCACTCCGCGACTTCGGCTTTTGCTTCGGCCACAGGTTCGCGTTTCTTGAATTGCTGATCGAAGAGTTTTTTGAACTGACCTTCGAGCTGCATAAGCTCGTCGAGGTTGCCCTGTTCAATGACAGCGCCGTCCTGAACAACGATGATTTTATCGGCCTCCAGAACGGTCGAAAGTCTGTGCGCAATTACGATCACCGTCATGTTCTGTGTTAATGTGTCCAACGCAGACTTCACCAGAGCCTCGGATTCTGCGTCCAGCGCGCTGGTGGCTTCGTCCAGCAGCAATATCTCGGCATTGCGCAGGATTGCGCGGGCAATTGCAATCCGTTGCTTTTGCCCGCCGGACAGGAAGGTCCCGTTTTCACCAACCTGAGTGTCATAGCCATTGGGAAAATCACAGATGAAATCATGCGCGTATGCTGCCTTTGCAGCTTCGATGACCTCTTCGTCTGTCGCGTCTGGTGCCGAACAGCGCAGGTTTTCCATCACTGACGCTGAAAACAAGAACGTGTCCTGACCTACATACGAGATCTTTTTTCGGAGCGAAGAAAAGCGGGCGTCCTGCAAATTTTGACCGTCTATTTCGACGGATCCTTCATCAGGGTCATAGAACCGCATAATCAAGCCAAAGATCGTCGATTTTCCGCCACCGGACTGACCAACCAGTGCCGTGGTTTTTCCAGCCTCGAAGGTTACGTTCATATTTTCGATTACCGGAATTGACCCGTGGTATCCAAAGGTGACATTGCGCAAGCCGATCTCGCCGGGCCCGTCCAACAGATCGCGCGCTTCGGGGCTTTCTTGCATGGTGTCTTCTTGATCCAGCAAGCCAAACAACATGCCAACACCGACCATGGCCGCCTCAATCTGAACGCGCATTTTCGACAGACGTTTGGCGGGCTCATAAGCCATCAGCAACGCTGTGATAAAAGACATCAACTGCCCAGCTGTTGGTTGTTCCGTACCTGCAATTCCCAAGGTCGAAACGACCAGAACGCCGGCAACGGCCAGACCGGCCAGAAACTCCATCAGCGGGCTAGCGATCGACTGCAGCCGCGCAATATCGTTCGAGCGTTCTTCGACCTTGAGGATGGCTGTTTCCATACGGTTGATCATCCGATCCTCAAGAGAGAACACCTTGATGATCTTGATGCCGGCCGAGGTTTCCTGCAGCACACGAATAATTTCTGCCAGCGATTTGAACTCTTGCTGCATGATCGAGCGCACGCTTTTCAACAGATAACGCACGCCCAGCAAAGCCACGGGTCCGACAACAAAAAACATAATGGACAGAACGGGCTGCTGGTAAACCATAACGATTATCAGGCCCACCAGGGTCAAGGCGTCGCGAACAAAACCGGTAACCACCACATCAATCAAAGTTCGGGCAGCTTGTGCACCGTGTGTCGTACGCATGAGCAGGTCAGAGGATTCATTCTGGGCGAAGAACGAAATGCCATGCCGCAACAGCTTACGATACACGCGGTCTTGTTGCATCGCAATGATCCGGTTCCCCGCACGCGCCAAGTATATAGACTGGATATAGGAGGCCACCGCTTTGGTCAGAAACAAGAGAACAACGCCTAGAGCGATTGCAAACGCCCACTCACGCATATCGGGGCTGGTCATCGCATCAACGATGTATTCCATCATGAAGGCCGAGCCAGCAGTGGTCGCGGCAACGGCGATCATCGCAACAATGGCGACGGCATAAAGAGGACCTTGGGCAAAAAAACTCTCGCCAATGAGGCGGCCCATATAGCCTGATCGCCATTCGGTCCAGGCACGCTTAATCATTGCATTCTCCAGATCGTGAAATCATGCGCTCGCTCAGATAACCTATAATCATTCCCGCCTAAAGGGCAGATCAAATGGCGCGACAGTGTTGCCCAATCAAAAGGTTGCGCAGAGGCTCCGTCAAATAAGGGCTGGCGCTGCGATGTGCAAGGTTTTGATGTTCTCTTTTGACAAGATGACGCGGTGTATTGTGGGCTTTCGCGCGCGGGGCCTCTGCGTGGCACTTAAAGTCAAAGCCGGAAGGTGTCAGCACAACTTTATAGCGTCCTGAATGTACTTTCTGCCACGAAAGATCCCTGAATTCTGACCAGTAGATTGAGGTGCCGGCAGTTTCTCGCGTTACCGCGAGTGATCAGGTCAAATGATTTTCTTTTTGGATTCATTGTGATATGTATATGCTTGAAAAAATGGAAGCTCTGATATTGTGGGGCAGATTACTGTAGCGTGAGAGTAACGACTGAAATTCAGCGATTTTTTGCCGCTGGAAATCCTTGATGCGTAGGGGGAAAAGGGTAGACCTTTTGCCCTTGTGCTTGGTAAATATGGCCCATAGTAACGCGGTGCATGTATTATTGGTAATGGAACAGTGTCGATTAAGGCTGTCATTCTGAGTTTGCCGAAAGATGTTGAACGGCGACGATTCTGCGAAAGCGAATTTGCCCGCTTTGGCTTGAATCATGAATTTTGCGACGCTATTGCCGGAGATCAGCTAAACAACTCAGAGTTGCATCATTTGTATGATGCCGACATGAACCGGATTAAATTCAAGCGCCCGCTCAGCCGCAACGAGGTCGCCTGCACCCTTGGGCATCGTCAGATTTGGCAGGAAATTGCTGACTCTTCCGACTATGTCAGCCTTGTTTTGGAAGATGATGCGACGTTCGTGCAGGATCCCAGACCGTTTTTCAGTGAACTGGCTGCCTGTGGTGAATGTTTCGAAGACGTCATGATCAAAATCGACGGCGTGTCGGGAAATAACGGGCAGGTCATTAAATCAATTGCAGATCAGGACCTTGTCTTGTCGGACCGTCTGCCACCCAGAACCACGGGCTATATCATCGGCCGACGTGCTGCCGCTCGGCTTTTGGCGATTGAGGCTCCGATTGCGCGCCCCATCGACATCGACCTGAAATTCTATTGGGAACACAACGTGCCTATCCTCACACTTGCCGAGCAGATGGTCGCAGAGCGCAAAGAGGTAGACAGCACGATTGATCACTGCCGCAGTAAAATGAAACCCGGCTCGCCCATGGCCAGATTCGTTCGAAACCTAATGTACCAGACAAAATACACGTACGGACGGTTGAGCCATCCGTTGAACCCAGACATGATTGAAGGGCTCGGCCCTTTGATGCAGGCCGGCAATCGGGTTCGGAACCGCGCATGAAGAATAGCCTTGTGGTTGTCCGTGCGGGCAACAAGTCATTGCACCATCGGTGGCAAGAAATTCCCTATGAAGATCGCACCTACGATCTTCTGATCAGCTATTTCTCAGACGAGGCATTTGCGGCATTCAAACCTGAACCCGGTGTCGAGGCTGTGCTGGTAAAAGGCGGCAAATGGGATGGGTTGTTCAAAACCCTCGCTGACCGTGACCTTGATAAGTATGACTACTATTGGCTGCCGGATGACGATCTGGACATCAGCGCTACGGATGTAAATGCGCTGTTTGATGCCATGCAGATTCACGGATTGCGTATTGCACAACCGTCGCTGACCCCCGAAAGCTATTTCTCGCATTTTGTATTCAGCCAATGCCCGGGCTTCGTGCTGCGGTACACAAACTATATTGAGATCATGGCCCCGTGCCTGCACAAGGATATCCTGCAGAAAGCACTGCCGCTTTTTCAGGGCACCATGAGCGGCTATGGTCTGGACTATATATGGTGCCGATGGGTCGAGGCTGGCGCGTTTCGAACCGCCATTCTGGACGAGATCGCGATGCACCACACGCGGCCGATCGGAAAGAACCTGAAAGCTGCGATGGCCGAGTCGAATAACCTCAGCTCAGAGGAAGAAGAGGCCGTTCTAAAGCAGATGTTTGATCTGTCGCGGCGTACCGTTCCGGTCGTCTTTGCCGCGATCCTGCAAGGTGGGCAACCCATCTCGGGTCGTTTGCAGTTGGGATGGCACATGTGCCGGGCGTGGATTTCGGTCCTGCCGAAGTTCCGCAGTGCCAGCGAGGCGCGGTCGGGGATTTTCAAAATTGCCCGCCGTCAGCTGATCAAACCCCTCGACATGACGACGATTTCGATGAAACAGGAAAGCCCCTGATATGCAGTTTTTGATGGTTGGGGCCGGATTGTCTGGGGCTGTGATCGGTCGGGAACTTGCGGAACAAGGGCATGATGTCGCCGTGGTCGACAGCCGTGACCATATCGGTGGAAACTGCCACACAGAACGGGATGCCGATACCGACGTGATGGTCCATGTGTACGGGCCACATATCTTCCATACGGATGACGAAGATGTTTGGCAGTATGTGAACCAATACGCCAACTTCTTGCCTTATAAGAACCGGGTCAAAACCACCTCGCGCGGGCAGGTCTATTCGCTGCCGGTGAACTTGCATACGATCAACCAGTTCTTCGGCAAGACCATGCGCCCGGACGAAGCGCATGCGTTTATCACCGAAGAGCAGGCCGACACATCCATCACCGACCCGCAGAGTTTCGAGGAACAGGCGATGCGGTTCGTCGGTCGTGATCTGTATGAGGCGTTTTTCAAGGGCTACACGATCAAACAGTGGGGATGTCACCCATCCGAGCTGCCGGCGTCGATCCTGAAACGCTTGCCGGTGCGGTTCAACTACGACGACAATTACTTTTTCCATAAATTCCAGGGCATGCCCGAGAACGGGTATACCGACATGATTGGTGGCATCCTTGATCACCCTGGTATCACTGTTAAGCTGAATACCACTTTCGATCGCAACATGGCGGATGGCTTCGATCACGTGTTCTATTCTGGCCCGCTTGATGGCTATTTCGACTATGAGCATGGCCGCCTGGGTTATCGCACCCTTGATTTCGAACGGTTTACCTATGACGGCGACTATCAGGGTTGCGCGGTGATGAACTATGGCGAGGAAGAGGTGCCCTTTACCCGGATCACGGAGCACAAGCACTTTGCCCCTTGGGAAACGCACGAGGGCTCGGTTTGTTATCGCGAGTTTTCCCGCGCGGCGGGTCCGGATGACATTCCCTATTACCCGATCCGTCAGGTAAAGGAAAAAGCGCTGCTGAGTGAGTATGTTGCGCTGGCCGAAGACACCCAAAACGTCACGTTCGTTGGCCGTCTGGGAACCTATCGGTACCTGGATATGGATGTCACGATCCGCGAGTCGCTGGATACCGCCTGGGCGGTGCTGTCTGCGATCTCGGAAAAGGAACGGCTAAAGCCGTTCTTTGTTCCAGTTCTCTGACACACACGATGGAGCGTTAGTTAGGTTTACGACGGCGCGGGTTCGGGGAACCGCGCGCGTGTGCGGTTTGCAAATGCGACCAGTGACAGCATGACCGGAACTTCAACCAGAACGCCGACAACCGTTGCTAGTGCCGCGCCCGAGTTCAATCCGAACAGGCTGATGGCTACAGCGACAGCCAGCTCAAAAAAATTGGACGTGCCAATCATTGCGCAGGGTGCGGCGATCCGGTGCGGCACCTTTAGGGCATAGGCTGCACCATAAGCCAGGGCAAAGATGCCGTAGCTCTGTATCAGAATTGGTACCGCGATCAGGACGATCACTAGCGGTTTGGCCAGAATAGTCTGTCCCTGCAAGCCGAACAGAATGACGACAGTGGCGATCAAGCCCATGACCGACCACGGTTTGACACGTGCGGAAAATGCGTCGATGGCCTGGGGCGATCCCAAGGTACGCCGCGTTATCAGGCCGGCGATCAGCGGTAATACCACATACAACACAGTTGCCAGAACCAGTGTCTGCCATGGAACCTGAATGTCGGTCACGCCCAACAGAAAGGCCACGATTGGGGCGAATGCCACCACCATGATCAAGTCGTTTACGGAAACCTGCACCAGCGTATAGGTCGCATCGCCCTTGGTCAGCTGAGACCAGACGAACACCATGGCGGTGCACGGTGCTGCACCTAGCAGGATCAGCCCGGCGGTGTATTGAGCCGCGTCTTCAGGTTCGATCCATGGTGCAAAGACGTGTTCAAAGAACAGAACTGCCAGAAAGGCCATGGTGAATGGTTTGATCAGCCAGTTGACCACCAGCGTCACGATCAGCCCGCGTGGCTGGCGTGCAACGCCCGCCACTGCGCCGAAATCCACACCGACCATCATGGGGTAGACCATCGCCCAGATCAGCAAGGCCACGACCAGATTGACGCTGGCCACTTCGGCCGAGGCGATCAGTTGAACCAGGCCGGGTGCAACCAGTCCGATCAATACGCCGCCAACCATGGCCAGCGCGACCCAGACGGTCAGGTAGCGTTCGAAAATGCTCATGTATATGCCTCATTCGTCTGGTCGGTTAGTTTGCCGGATGTCAGGGCGGCCAGCGCGACCATAGCAGCAGCGGTGCCCAGAACCAGTGAAAGCCCGCCAATCTGAAAGGTAAGTCCCGATAGGACAGTGCCGACCAGGCGGCCAGTCGCATTGGCCATGTAGTAAAACCCCACATCCATCGTCACACGCTCGGACTTGGTGAAGGCCAGGATGAGGTATGAATGCAGCGCCGAATTGACGGCGAAGATTGCCCCAAATGCCAATAGGCCCACAACCAGCGTAACGGTCAGCCATGTCTCGGGGCCGGATGAGAGAAGAACCGCGATGGTCAGGGTAGCAGGCACGCAAAACAGCGCCGCGGCCCAATTCTTGGCAGCGTGGATCAGATCCCCTTCCGAGCGTTCCTTTGCACGCAGGATTTTCGGCGCGCTGGCCTGAACAGCACCGTAAAGTATGACCCAAACGGCCATGAACGTGCCGATCATGAAGAATGCGGCACGGTTGCCATCCTCGGTTCCGTCCGACAGCACCGCGTAGAAATAGATCGGTATGCCGACCACGACCCACACGTCCCGCGCCCCAAACAGGAAGACACGAGCGGCGGATAGCCAGTTCACATTGGCGGATTTTGAAAAGACCTCGGAGAATTTGGCGCCTTTGCGCCCTTTGGGCAGACCGGTCGGCATGAACAGGATGACGGCGACGAGGAATGCGGCAAGTATGATCGCCATTGCCAGAACAGCCCACATGAAGCCCACTGTCGCCAACAGTGCCGCCCCAAGCAGAAACCCAAACCCTTTCACAGCGTTCTTCGAGCCGGTCAAAATCGCGACCCAGCGAAACAACCCTCCGCCCTCGGTCGGGGCCAGCAGTTTGACGGCGGATTTTGAGGACATCTTAGCCAGGTCCTTTGCAACCCCACTGGCCCCTTGCACAATCATCACAAAGACAACTTTTACCGGGATCGCCCAATTAGGGTCTAGTTGCGTAAGAACCAGCAACGCTGCAATCTGCAGTGCCAGCCCTGCATAAAGCGTCGAGGTCAGCCCGAACCGCGCCGCGATCCAACCGGCGGCAAGGTTCGTGCCCATGCCGGCGATCTCATACAGAACAAACAGATATGCCAACTGAACCGGCGAGAATCCCATGCTATGAAAGTGCAGCAGCACCAGCATACGCAGGGCCCCGTCGGTCAGCATGAAGGCCCAATAGGCTGCTGTGACCGTGATATAGGCCGACATACCTTCGGACCTTTGGGTCACAGCGATGCACCAACCATCAGGGCAACGTCGACCAGACGATGGGCGTAACCCATTTCATTGTCGTACCACGCATAGATCTTCACCTGCGTGCCGTTCACCACCATGGTCGAAGGCGCATCCACAATCGAGGACCGTTCGTCGTTGGTGTAGTCGGTCGAAACCAGCGGCCGCGTCTCATAGCCAAGGATATCTTTCAACTCACCTTCGGCCGCTGCCTTGAAAAGCGCGTTGACCTCTTCGACTGTGGTTTCACGCTCAACCTCGAAGACGCAGTCGGTCAGCGAGGCATTCAGCAAGGGAACCCTCACCGCGTGGCCGTTCAGCCGCCCCTTGAGTTCTGGGTAGATCAGCGTGATTGCCGTGGCCGACCCGGTGGTGGTCGGGATCAGAGAGTTCAAAGCAGATCGCGCCCTGCGCAGATCTTTGGCGGGGCGGTCCACGATGGTTTGCGTGTTGGTCACGTCGTGAATTGTGGTCATCGACCCGTGGCGAATACCAAGGTTTTCGTGGATGACCTTGACCACTGGGGCCAGACAATTCGTGGTGCACGAGGCCGCCGTCACGATGCTGTGGACATCCGGATCATAAGTGGCCTCGTTCACGCCCATAACGATGTTGGCGGTCGGGCCATCTTTGACCGGGGCCGAGACAACAACCTTCTTAACACCCGCTTCGAAATAGGGGGCCAGCTTGGCCTGGGTCTTGAAAACACCGGTGCAGTCGATCACCACATCGACACCGTCCAGCGGTAGTTCCGCCAGATCTCTGGTGCCGATAAAGGGTAGGCGGGTGCCGTTGATCGTAACGCTGTCGGCGTCATGCACGAACGCGGCATCCCAGCGCCCATGAACAGTGTCAAACTCCAGCAGGTGCGCGTGCATTTCGGGATCGCCTATTGCGTCATTGATCCAGGCGATCTTTGCGCCTTTGTCGAGCAGCGGTTTCAAGGCCAGTTTCCCCATCCGGCCCAATCCGTTCACAGCATAAGTCGTCATTTCATGTCCTCAGTGGGCGTCCTGCCGATGTCATCAACAGCAGTTTGCAGTGCGATCCGGTCGAGGCTTTCGACCGGCAAAGACGTAAAGGCCTCAATCCGGCGCTTGAGCGCGCCATATGCATGTTGAAATGCAAGGCTTCTTTCGGCATCCGTGCCCTCGGCCCTGACCGGGTCCGGCATGCCCCAATGGCCACTGATTGGCTGGCCTTCCCAAGCGGGGCATTCCTCATTCGCGGCCTGATTGCAGACCGTGAAGACGAAGTCCATCTCGGGCGCGCCGGGGGTTGCAAACTCGGACATGTTCTTGGACCGCAGGATGGATGTGTCATGTCCTTTGTCGTCCAGAACTTGCACGGCCATCGGGTTGAGCTCGGATGTGGGTTGCGTGCCGGCCGAGAAAACGTTGAACCGGTCACCTCCCAGCGTGCGCAGCAGGGATTCCGCAAAAATCGACCGGGCAGAATTGCCCACACACAAAAACAAGACGTTGAATTTCCGATCCGTCGCCGCCTTATTTCCCTGAGCAAACGGCATGCAGATATCAGGGCGACCGCGACAGCAATCGACAATCAGATAGTCGAGCATCTGCTGCACGTTTTTCATTTCAATCGAATAGAGCAGAGATGTCCCGGAACGTTCCTGCTTGACCAGCCCGGAACGCTGAAGCGCGTTCAGATAGTTCGACAAGGTGCTGGCCTTCACGTCGAGCTCCGCCGCCAACTCGCCCGCCGGAACACTGTCAGGAAAACGTCGCATGAGCATGCGAAACACAAGGATACGCTGCGGATGACCCAGGATGGCCAATTGGTCTGTTATCTGTTCTATCATATTTCATGAAATATTAAAATAAGACAACCCAGTCAACCGAAAATACATGGCCATCGAAGGTGCGCGTAAGCGTTGGAGCAGGCGTGATATTCTTGCTGGAGCGTGGTGATGGAATGGGCTTCAAGCGATCTGAGCTGCGGGAATCACCATCACACACCGGTAGGCGTCCGAGGATATCGAGACTTGCACGCATCTGCCCGAGGGTTTAAAGGAACCGTCGCTTGCCTCAATAGCTCAGCTGGTAGAGCAGGTCCTTCGTAAGGACAAGGTCGGGGGTTCGAGTCCCTCTTGAGGCACCACTTTCCCTTGGATAGTTAAGCTAAACTAGCGGCCTACCTCGTATCTCACTTTTGGTTTGATCCTGCGGGCTATCATCGGATGCTAGCGCAGCTCAATCTCCGTAGCTATTTGCCTGCGTGATTTTGATCCGCAAGGGCCATGCTTGCGATCGGTAAGCAGGTATCAGGGAATCGTATGTGCGGTGGAAAAACGCTTTCAAGTGACGGGTTCTGATTCAAACGAGAATCGTCAGGAAATTTTCAATTACCTGTTTTAAAACAGATATTTGAAGGTTTTGGGTTAAGCTGCTCTGGTGGTAGCATTCAGCTTAAAAAGTTGTTTCCACGCCAATTCTTAGACAAAGCCAAGGAGTTTCATCATGAAAGGTGACAAAAAGGTAATTGAATACCTGAACAAAGCTCTGCGCCACGAACTAACAGCCGTCAGCCAATACTGGTTGCATTATCGCCTGCAAGACGATTGGGGCCTTGGCAGCATGGCCAAGAAAAGTCGAGAAGAATCCATTGAAGAGATGGAACACGCCGACAAACTGATCGAGCGGATCATTTTCCTGGAAGGTCATCCCAACCTGCAAAAACTTGATCCCCTGCGGATCGGCGAAAACCCCCGGGAAACGCTGGAATGCGATCTGGCGGCGGAACAAAGCGCGCGCGCGCTCTACAAAGAGGCGCGGGATGTCTGCAAAGAGGCAGGAGACTATGTCTCGATGGGATTGTTCGAAAGCCTGATGTCGGATGAGGAAGGTCATATCGACTTTCTGGAGACTCAGATCGAACTGTATGATCGCGTCGGGCCCGAACTTTTCGCTCAACTCAATGCAACCAAAATGGAAGACGCCGAATAGGTGGTCGTGTTGGCGACAATGGCCGTGGGCATTGGGGTTCCTTTCAGCGGGTGGTTGCAGGATTAGGGCGTCGTTGCCCTAAGCACATTCCTGCACGCCGAGACCTATCAGGTACTCACCGGTCACGAACAAAAGCTCATTTGGTCCGGCAAACCGCGCTTTGGACATGAACCAGTTTCTGACCGGGTTTGGGTAGTAGCTGGACAGTGACGCGCTTTTCCTGTCGAACTCATCTGCCGTCATTTTCTTTCGGTTCGAGCGATGGGGGCCATGAAAGCCAAAGATAGTTTCGGGCGAAACGCAAACTTCGTCCGCACCCAGCAGCATGGTGCAGCTAGAGTGGCAAAAATCTCCGATGATTTGAAACTGCGCGTTTGTCCGGTTGGCGATTTCGATCTGAACCATACGATCCACAATCCGCCCACCCGGATCATTGCCAACCTGAATCTCTTTTGAACTTGCCGGCATACTCATCAGAACGAGCGTCGCCAACGCTGCTATCGTGTTTCTCATCCGCCCGCCTGCTCAAGGGTGGAGTTTTCGTTTTTCTTACCACTATCAGAAAAGCGGGCGTGCAGGAACGGCGCGCCGGGACGCAAGTGGTTTCTGTGTTCTCAAGGACTCACCCGAAACCGGATGAATTCGACGGCTTTCCGAAAATTACGCCAAAAACGGTGCTTACGGATTTTCAAACAACGGTGAAATTCAGTTGGTTAGCGTCGTGCCTCAGGCGCGTTTTTCGCCGATGGTTGCTACACCTAGAACAGATAGCACTTTGGCCTCGATCTGTTCGGCATTCAGGCCCGCTACTGTATACATATCTGCGGGGTTGGCCTGTTCGATAAAGGTATCAGGCAGAACCATCGAGCGATACTTGAGACCCTGGTCAAAGACGCCCTCATCGGCCAAAAGCTGGGCAACATGGCTGCCAAAGCCGCCTATGGCACCTTCTTCAATGGTGATCAACGCCTCGTGGTTGGCGGCCAGATCCAAAATCAGGTCGTGGTCCAAGGGCTTGGCAAATCGAGCATCAGCGATAGTGGGGGTGATCCCACGCGCAGTCAAAGCTTCGGCCGCTTTCTGTACTTCGGCCAGCCGTGTCCCGAAGGACAACAGTGCGACCCGCGCGCCTTCTTGGATGATCCGGCCTTTGCCGATTTCCAGAACCTCGCCACGTTCCGGCAAGTCGACGCCGACACCTTCGCCGCGAGGATAGCGGAACGCAATCGGGCCTTCATTATGCGCGACGGCTGTGGCCACCATATGCACCAGCTCGGCCTCATCCGCTGCGGCCATGACCACGATGCCGGGCAGGTTGGACAAATAGGCGATATCGAACGACCCCGCATGGGTCGCGCCATCCGCGCCCACCAAACCCGCACGGTCGATCGCAAATCGAACAGGCAGGCGCTGAATGGCTACGTCATGCACGACCTGATCGTACCCGCGCTGCAAAAAGGTTGAATAAATTGCGCAGAAGGGCTTCATCCCGCCGGCGGCGAGAGCGGCGGCGAAGGTCACGCCGTGCTGTTCGGCAATCGCCACATCGAAACAGCGTGAAGGGTAGCGTTCCGCAAACAAGTTCAGCCCGGTGCCGTCGGGCATCGCGGCGGTGACCGCAACGATCTTGTCATCGCGCGCGGCCTCTTCCACCAGCGTTTTGCCAAAGACCGATGTGTAAGACGGTGCGTTTGAGGGAGCTTTCTTCTGCTCGCCCGTGACGACGTCGAACTTCGCTGTCGCATGGCCTTTGTCGCGGGCCTGCTCGGCTGGGGCATACCCCTTGCCCTTCTTTGTCAGCACGTGGATCAGGATCGGGCCCGTGGCGCGGGCCTTGACCGTGCGCAGGACAGGCAACAGCTGATCCATATCGTGCCCGTCGATCGGGCCGAGATAGGAAAAGCCCAGCTCCTCAAACAATGTGCCGCCCACGGCCATGCCCTTGAGCATCTCCTTGGCGCGCTTGGCGCCCTCGCGGAAGGGTTCCGGCAACAGGGACACCGCACCCTTGGCAGCGGCTTTCAGATCATGGAACGGCTCTTCAGCGTAAATTCGGGACAGGTAATTGGACAGGGCACCAACCGGCGGTGCAATGCTCATTTCATTGTCATTGAGAATGACGATCAGGCGTTTCTTCAGGTGTCCGGCGTTGTTCATCGCCTCAAAGGCCATGCCTGCAGACATTGAACCGTCACCGATCACGGCAATCGCGTCACCCAATCCCTCGGGCGTCACACCGCCCAGATCGCGCGCAACGGCAAACCCCAGCGCGGCACTGATCGAGGTTGAGCTGTGTGCTGCGCCAAACGGGTCATAGGGGCTTTCGCTGCGCTTGGTGAAGCCGCTCAGCCCGTCCTTCATGCGAAGCGTACGGATACGGTCGCGCCGTTCGGTCAGGATTTTGTGTGGATAGCACTGATGACCAACGTCCCAGATGATCTTGTCGCGCGGCGTGTCGAACACGGCGTGCAGGGCGGTCGTCAATTCGACCACGCCCAGACCCGCGCCCAGATGTCCACCGGTGACGGACACGGCCGATATTGTCTCGGTCCGCAATTCCTGCGCCACCTGATGCAACTGCGCGTCCGAAAACTGCTTGAGATCCGCAGGGCGGTTCACAAGGTCCAGTAGGGGCGTATTCGGGTGGTCAGACATGTGGCGTTCCTGGCTTAGCTGTCCCGGGCAATAACGAAGCGTGCCGCGTCCTTCAAGGTTTCAGCCTTGGCACCGTATCCATCCAGCGCGGCGCAGGCCTGATCAACCAATTCTGCGGCGCGGGATTTCGCGGCGTTCAGGCCCAAAAGCGAAACAAACGTGGCCTTGCCCGCCTCGGCGTCCTTTTGCAATCGTTTGCCGGCCTTCTCGGCATCACCTTCAATATCCAGAATGTCATCAGCGATCTGAAAAGCAAGGCCAAGCGCCTGGGCATATTGGCGCAAGGGTTCGGGATCTGCCTGGGCCAAACGCGCACCGGCGCAGGCGGACCATTCAATCAGAGCACCGGTTTTGCCCGCCTGCAGCGTGGTGATCTGCTCCAGTGTCAGCGGTGCGGCCGCTGTTTCAGCCGCCATATCCAGCGCTTGCCCCAGCACCATTCCCTGCGCACCGCTTGCTTGGGCCAGGGTTAGAGCCAATTCAGCACGAACCTCTGCAATTCCGACCTCGGGCCGGGTGCACAGCTCAAAGGCCAATGTCTGCAGGGCATCACCGGCCAGAACGGCGGTGCCTTCGTCCCACTTTAAGTGCACGGTCGGACGTCCACGTCGCAGATCGTCATCGTCCATGCAGGGAAGGTCATCATGGACCAGCGAATAGGCGTGCAGGGCTTCGATGCCTGTCGCAGGCCAGATTGCCTGTGTTGAGTCGATGCCATGCATCCGCGCGCTTTCCATCACGAGAAACCCACGCAATCGCTTGCCGCCCTGCGTGGTGTAGGCCATCGCCCGGGTAACATCCAATTCGTCCAGCGCGCTCAGGACCAGATCGAACTGAGCCTGAATCCGCGAGGCGTCCTGCGCCAGAATTTCCTTGAACATTTACTGACCTTCGACAGGCGTCGTCCCGGTTGGCTGCCCATTGGCATCCAAAGTAATGGCTGCGACCTTTTCTTCAGCCCGCTTCAATTCGTCTTCGCAGCGTTTCTTCAACGCGGCACCGCGCTCATACAGCGCAATGGACTGATCCAGCGCCACGTCACCACGCTCCAACTGGCCGACAACGGCCTCAAGCTCTTTCATCGCTTGTTCGAATGTCATCTGATCAACAGGAGTATCGGTCATCGGGCTGCCTTCATCAGTTCTTCCACATGGGCACGAGTGGCCTCGGCAAGGGCGTTCAGATCATACCCGCCCTCCAAAGTCGAGACGATACGACCTTCACACAGCTCATCGGCGATCTTGCACAGCTCAGCGGTAACCCAGGCAAAATCGCCTGTAGACCAGTTCAAGTTGGCCAGCGGATCGTCCTGATGCGCATCAAAACCTGCCGAGATGATGATCAGTTCCGGCTTGAATGCGCGCAGTCTCGGGAAGGCTTGCGTTTCGTAAGCTGTCCGCATCTCGGTCCCACCAGTGCCGGGTGCCAGCGGGATGTTCAAAACGGTCTCATAAGCGCCGGTTTCATCCGGGCGCCCCGATCCGGGCCACAGCGGCATTTGCTGGCTGGTGATCACCAGTGCACGTCTTTCGTCCCACAGCAGATCCTGCGTGCCGTTTCCGTGGTGAACGTCGAAATCGACGACGGCTACGCGTTTCAATCCATGATGATCCAATGCGTGCTTGGCCGCCAGCGCGGCGTTTCCAAACAGGCAGAACCCCATTGCCGTTTCGGTTTCGGCATGGTGACCGGGCGGGCGGATGGCGCAAAACGCATTCGAGGCTTCGCCACCCAAAACCATATCTACCGCCCGCACAACCGCACCGGCAGCCCGGTAAGCCGCGTCCACCGACCCCGGAGACATGAAGGTGTCGCCGTCAATCTGTTTGAAGCCATCGGAGGGTCTGTTATTTCGGATTTCACGGATATGGCTTTCCGGATGCACGCGCAGCAGGTCGTCATCCGCCGCCAAAGGGGCGGTTACACGTGTCAGTTCCAAGCCTTCTAACGCATGCAGAATATGCTCTAACCGCGCCACCCTCTCGGGGTGACCTTGCGGTGTCACGTGATCAAGGCAATCGGCGTGGGTCAAAAGGGCGGTTGTCATCGGGATCCCATCTTCATCTGGCCATAATTATCCTCGCCCAAGGCAAGAAAGCGCCGCGCCACGGCTGAATCAATCTGGTGCCAGCATATATCCGGCGCCGCGGACGGTCTGCAGGTAACGCGGCTGCTTGGGGTCCTGTTCGATTTTGCGGCGCAGACGGGTGATCTGAACGTCCACTGCGCGTTCCTGCGCCTGACCCTTGTCGCGGCCCAGATCTTCGACCAGTTTGGTTCGGCTGATCGGCTCTCCGGGCTGGGCCGAGAAAATCTTCATCAACTGGCTTTCGGTCGCCGTCAGGCGCACCGGGTCTTCGCCCTGCCACATCTCGCCACGCTCGATATCGTACCGGATCGGACCAAGATGCAGTATCTTCGCCGTCGCGTCCTGCGCAGGCGTTTCCGGCATCCGCCGCAGGATTGCATTGATCCGCAACAACAGCTCTTTTGGCTCGAACGGTTTGGCTAAGTAGTCATCCGCACCGGCCTCAAGCCCGGCAATGCGATGTTCGGTTTCGCCGCGCGCGGTCAAAAGCAGGATAGGAGTGGTATGGGTTTCGCGCAGCGCCTTGGTCAGGCTGACCCCATCCTCGCCGGGCATCATCACGTCCAGCACGATCATGTCGAAATCCAACCCCGAAAGCACCCGCCGTGCATGTGCTGCATCCCTTGCAGCGGTGACCAGAAATCCGTTCCGCATCAGAAACTTCTTCAACAGATCGCGAATGCGCTCGTCATCGTCGACGATCAGCAGATGGGCATCCATTTCGTTCATGAGGTGGTATCCCGCAGTTTCGTATAGGCATGACGCATATCAGCATCCATCATTGCTTCAAGCACTTTACGAAACCCCGACACAGCCTCGGGTCCCGCCTTTTTGTACGCCGCACGCATTCGGACGCGCTGGGCCTCAGACAGTTTGGCCTCTAGCGCCTTGCCCTGTTCTGTCAGAAATAGGTGTCTTTCGCGTTTGTCCACTGATCCGACCCGGCTTTCGACCAGACCGTCGTCGATCAACGTCCGCAAAACCCTGTTCAGAGACTGTTTTGTTACGCCCAGAATGGCCAGAAGGTTGTTGACAGTCGTACCCGGCGCGCGGTTGATGAAGTGGATTGCCCGGTGGTGCGCCCGTCCATAGGCCATTTCGGTCAGTATGCGATCAGGATCTGCGGTAAAGCCGCGATAGGCGAAAAACATCGCCTCGATCCCCTGCCGCAACTGTTCGTCGGTCAAAAACAACAGGCTCTCGCCACCAAAGGCTGGGGCGGGGCGGGTATCCGACATAGTATGCCTCATTCGTTACTCGACCCGAGTTTATGTCAGCGTTATTGACATTCCAAGAGTGGACGGGTATCGAATCGCAGTTTTTGCGCAACTTTATGTCCGATGTGGACTTAATTTACGCAATAATCGGAAATTGATCCCATGTCAGGAGGTTTCGCATGGCGGGGTATGATGATCGTGATGGCGTCATCTGGTTGGATGGCAAACTTGTGCCCTGGCGCGAAGCCAATGTGCATATCCTGTCCCACGCGATGCACTATGCGTCTTCGGTGTTCGAAGGTGAACGTGCTTATAACGGCAAGATTTTCAAAAGTCGCGAACATTCTGAGCGTTTGATTGCCTCGGCCGAAGCGCTGGACATGCCTATGCCCTATTCGGTGGATGACATCGAGGCCGCCAAGGACGAAGCGCTGAAAGCCAGCGGTCTGCAGGACGCCTATGTCCGTGCGCTGGTCTGGCGTGGCTCCGGGGAAGACATGGGTGTGGCATCAGCCAAGAACCCGGTCCGGATGGCCGTCGCCGTGTGGCCTTGGGGTGCCTATTATGGTGACGCCAAGATGCAGGGTGCCAAGCTGGATATCGCAGAATGGAAACGCCCCAGCCCGGAAACTATTCCGGTGCACGCCAAGGCGGCGGGTCTGTACATGATCTGCACCATCTCGAAGCATAAGGCCGAGGCCAAGGGCTGCTCGGACGCGCTGTTCATGGATTGGCGCGGTTACGTGGCCGAAGCGACAGGTGCGAATGTGTTCTTCGTAAAAGATGGTGAGGTACATACACCTCTGGCTGATTGCTTCCTGAACGGGATCACCCGTCAGACCGTCATTCAGATGCTGAAAAACAAAGGTATCACCGTCCACGAGCGCCGCATCAAGCCCGAGGAAATGGCGGATTTCGAACAGTGCTGGCTGACTGGCACCGCAGCCGAGGTGACCCCGGTGGGACAGATCGGCGATTATACGTTTGAGGTCGGAGACCTGACCCGCGAGATCGCTGCCGATTATGAGGCACTGGTCCGCGCCTGATAACACTCTGATGCATTGACAGAAGCCCTCGCGCTATCGCGGGGGCTTTTTCATTGCCATTTGTTCATAAAGACTTGCAGATCGTCCGCATGGCTGGACGAACGCGCAGCCGCGGCTATCTTAATCCAATGTTGGATCTGCTTAGCGATATTCTCACCCGCCTGTCCTTGAAGGGCACGTTTTACTTTCGAACCTCTTTCACGCCGCCCTTCGGTATACAGGTGCCGGCCTATCAAAATGTGGCCAGATTTCACTTTGTACAGCGCGGAGAGCTGAAAGTATTCGTCTCTAACACAGGACAAACCTTGCGATTGAAGCAAGGGGACCTGATCGTGATCCCGCACGGATCCGCCCACGCGTTATTGTGCAATGAGGTTCAACCGTTGGATGCCCTGCCGCTTGAACAGGTGTTGGAAGAGGCTGGGTACAAGGGCGACGGGGTTCTGATCTATGGCGGCGAAGACAAAAGCCGCGATACGCAATTGATCTGCGGTCATTTCTCTTTCACCGGGCCGCCGGGGCGACAGGGAACAGGGCATATGCTGATTGATCGGCTTCCCCCATACATCCTGATCGAAAACTATGGCGAGGAAGCCGGAGCCTGGATCGAAGCCACCCTGCGTATGATCGGGTCCGAGATCAATGGCGCGCGGATCGGTGGTGACCTTATAGCGCTGAAACTGTCCGAGGTCCTGTTCGCGCAGGCCATCCGCGCCCATCTAGAACATCAAAGCCCCAGCGACACCGCGCTTGCCGGGTTCGCCGATTCCCGCATTTCACGTGCATTGACTGCGTTTCATCATTCGCCCGCGCAAGAGTGGAGCGTCGAGTCTCTGGCACGTGAGGCCGGAATGTCTCGCACTGCGTTCGCACAGCTATTCGCAGAGAAGATGGGGACAACGCCCATGCAATATCTGACCGATTGGAGGATGCAGATTGCGTGTCACGGACTGACTGAGGCACGCTGGAACGTGGCCGATGCCGCGGCCGAGGTCGGCTATGCCTCGGAAGCCGCCTTTTCACGGGTGTTCAAGAAACAGGTTGGCGTATCGCCAGCCGCCTATCGATCAATGCACTGATCGAATTGAAACTCTGGACGATCTGCAACGTTTCGCGAACGATCCGGAATTAAACGTTCTGAGTTCCTTTCCTAGTTTGAGGTCATCCCATATCAGGAAAGGAACTCTCATGTCTCTCCGCTTTGTCACCCGCAATATTCACGCTTATCTGGACTACCCTGTTGCCTTTGCGCTGATGGGGCTGCCCTTTTTGCTTGGACTGGGGCACTCCAACCCGATGGCGTTGTGGCTGTCGGTGGTCACCGGCGTCGCGGCGTTTGTTTTGACGGTGTTGACGGATCACCATTTGGGGATCTGGCGCGTTCTTCCCTACAACTTTCACTTGGCGGTCGATCTTCTGGTCGGCGTTGTTTTCCTGGCCGCGCCCAGCCTTTTTGGGTTTTCAGGAATGGATGCGATCTTTTACTGGCTGAACGGTGCTGCTGTGGTCGCTGTCATCTCGCTTAGCGCGCCAGAGCAGGGTGTTACGGCCTGAACCTGACGCACCTTGGGTTCACCGCAACAACGTGAATTGCCCAAATCCCAGAGCCGCTTGTCTCATCGACAGGCGGCTCTCTGGTCTGTTTATCGCGGCATTTGCCAGAATATGTGGGCCTAAAAAGGGAGTTTTCAGGAAGTTGGTTTTCTCAAAACGACTGACATAATTTCGTCCACGGCAGATCAACTGCGGGGTTATCCAGGAAGTGTTATTTTGATCTTGCAAATTCCGACAAAAATAATCAGATAAAGATCAAAGCCAGATGTGTTAGCATCCAGCACGGGGTTTCGAGGCGGTCTGCGGGCTTAGCGTATAGCTTGGTGAGAGCGCGCCACCGCCTCGGAAACGACACGCGCAACAGGAAATGACGATGGGTGACTCACTTGACGAAATCATGGCGCGGCACGAAGCGGCCACCGCTTGCGGGTGTTGCTGTGACGACGATTATTGCGCCTATGTCGACAAGTCCAAGGCAACCAAAGGCGACGGGGCCGCGCAACCGCTGCCGGCCAGCGCTGCGTGTCGACGCGGATCGGTCAGGTTTCTCAACGAAAACCCGCCAGCTTAACAGCCCCTGAAGGGGGGGGCTGTTTAGACCCTGATGCTCAGAAATCCACGCCGCGCTGGGCTTTGATTCCGGCTTGAAACGGATGCTTTTCCTCGGTCATCTCGGTGACCAGATCGGCATAGTCCCGCAACGCCTGAGGTGCGTCCCGACCCGTCAGGAACACGCTGGTCTTGTCAGACCGTTCTTTCAGCCCATCGATCACCTGTTCAACCGACAGGTATTCGTACCGAAGCGCGATGTTGATCTCGTCCAAAACGACTAGATCGTAGTCACCGCTGGACATGAGGGCGCGTGCCTTGTCAAAGGCGGCGTTTGCGGCGGCAATGTCGCGCTCACGATCCTGAGTGTCCCAGGTGAAACCTTCGCCCATCGTGTGCCATGTCACCAGATCGCGTTCTTCGAAAAAGCGACGTTCGCCGGTTTTCCACTTGCCTTTGATGAATTGAACAACGCCGACCTTCTGGCCCCAACCCAGCGCACGGATCACGACCCCGAACGCGGCCGAGGACTTACCCTTACCCTTGCCAGTGTTGATCAGCACCAGCCCGCGGTCCGGATCAACTGCCTCGGACACTTTCTTGCGGTGCTGGGCCTGCACCTTTTGCATCTTTTCCTTGTGGTCCTGTGCGTCGCTCATGGGAAACCCTCATCTTGTGTTGGGCACACCCTAGGGGAAGTTCTGCAAAGGTAAAGGTCAGGCTTTGGGATCCGTGACCGCGCGCGCCTTGCCGCGCTCCAAGCCCAGTTGATGTTCGCGCCAGATCACCACGACGTTCCCCACAATCACCAGCGCCGCTCCGGCCAGCATGACCAGCGTTGGCAGTTCACTGAACCAGACATAACCAATGACGATGGCAAACAGCATCGAGGTGTAATCATAGGGCGCCAGCATCGAAGCCTGCCCAAACCGATAGGACGAAGTCACCAGAATCTGCGCCACACCTCCGATCAGACCAGCCAGAATCAAAAAGCCTGCCTGTTCCCATGTGGGCATGACCCACCCCCAAAAGACGGTCAGCCCGGACAGGATGGTCGCCGTCATCGAGAAATAGAAGACAATGGCCGCAGGATGGTCGACCTGCACCAACTGCCGGATGTGGATCTGCACAAAGGCCCGGGCAACGGTCGCACCCAGAATACACAATGCGCCGAAGGTGGCAGCAGCTTCCATGTTGTTGCCACCCAGTCTGGGCCAGATCATGATCAGGACACCCAAAAGCCCGATGGACACGGCCGCGATTCTGATCTTACGGATGCGTTCGCCTAACATCACCGCGGCAAGGATCAGGGTGAAAATCGGGGTGGCATAGCCGATCGCCGTCGCTTCGGGCAGCGGGATCAAGCCAAGGCCGGTAAATGTAAGCCCCATCGCCGTGGTGCCCAACACGCCGCGCCAGAAATGACCCGAAGGTTTGCGGGCTTTGAACCCTTGCGCCAATTCTCCGCGCGCCATCAGCCAGATGACAATCACCGGAATGGCAAAAAGGGACCGGAAAAACACCATCTCGCCAGGTGGGAAGTGATCGGACTGCGCTTTGACAATCGCCGCCATGACCGTGAACAAAAACACCGCGCTCGTTTTCAGAGCGACGGCCAGCAAAGGTCGATGCGATGTTAAGGGTTTTGCCATCGGCGCGAACCTGCGCTTTTGGCGGGGAAAGATCAACGCGTCGTTTACAGATTCGTCCAATCGGTTGGCAGAGGGCTGCCGATCTCTTGCGCGAACTCTTCCAGAAAGCGGATCATGCGTGTGATTCTGCGCTGTGCGATCTCTTTGCCACCCTCGGTCAGCATATCGCCAGGAAGGCCCAGTAGTTTGACCTTCCAGTGGTCGATTGAAAAATGCAGGTCGTCCAGCGGGCGGTTGGCAGCAAAGGGATCTGCCGGATCATAAAGCGACCGTCCCAAAGCACCGGAAACCGAGAAATTCCGGGCAACTCCAATCGCGCCCAGTGCGTCCAGCCTGTCGGCATCGCGCAGAATGCAGGCTTCGGGCGTTTCCGGCGTGATATTGGCCGAAAAACTGTGTGCCTCGATTGCATGTTTGATTGCGTGGATCTGACCTGCAGAATAGCCCAAGTTTAGCAAAATAGACTCTGATTCTTCGGCCGATCGGCGCGATGCCAAATGGCGGTCTGGGTCGTCCTTGGACAAATTTACCAGATCATGCAGATAAGCGGCGGCCAGCAGCACCGGCATGTCAGTCTGGTCGTTTGCAATGGCCTGCGCGTTTACCCAGACCCGGTCCAGATGGGCCAGATCATGCGCCGGGTCGGTTTCCATACGCTGCGCAACGACGGCCCGCAGGCGCGTGCGCAGATCAGCCGATCCGTCCACGGTTCTCTCCGATCTGGCCGCGATGCAGCAGCAGGTGGTCGAGGATCACGCAAGCCATCATCGCCTCACCCACCGGAACGGCGCGGATGCCTACGCAGGGGTCGTGACGGCCTTTGGTGATGATCTCGGTCTCTTCACCGGATTTGGTGATGGTTTTGCGTGTGGTCAGAATGGATGAGGTAGGCTTGACAGCAAACCGCACAACAACGTCTTGTCCAGTCGAGATACCGCCCAAGATACCGCCCGCGTGGTTCGAGCTGTATTGCGGGCCGTTCTGGCCCATAAAAATCTCGTCCGCATTGGCTTCGCCCGTCAGTTCGGCAGCGGCCATGCCTTCGCCGATCTCGACACCTTTGACGGCGTTGATGGACATCATCGCAGCGGCCAAATCAGTGTCTAACTTGGCGTAAACCGGCGCACCGATGCCTGCTGGGACGCCACGGGCCACAACCTCGACAATCGCACCAACCGAGTTCCCGGACTTGCGCAATTCGTCCAGGTAGTTGGCCCAGTCTTCGGCGGCTTGTGCGTCCGGGGTCCAGAACGGGTTCTGTTCAATCTGGGACCAGTCGAAATTGCTCCGGTCAATCTTGTGCGGGCCGATTTGGGTCATGTATCCGGTGATCTGCACATTTGATGCGATCTGTTTGATCGCCTCACGCGCAAGCCCGCCTGCGGCCACACGCGACGCAGTTTCCCGGGCCGAGCTGCGCCCGCCGCCGCGATAATCGCGGATGCCGTACTTCTGCCAGTAGGTGATATCGGCGTGCCCTGGACGGAACTTGTCCATGATATCACCGTAGTCTTTCGAGCGCTGATCCGTGTTCTCGATCATCAGCTGCACCGGTGTGCCCGTGGTTTGCCCTTCGAACACGCCTGACAGGATTTTGACCTGATCTGCCTCGCGCCGCTGGGTGGTGAACTTGTTCTGACCCGGTTTGCGCTTGTCCAGCCATTGCTGAATCATCGCCTCGTCGATCGTAACACCCGGAGGGCAGCCATCGACGGTCGCACCCAATGCGGGCCCGTGGCTTTCACCCCAGGTGGTGACGCGGAAAAGGTGGCCAAAACTGTTCATCGACATGGGGCATGCTCCTTTGCGCGTCGTGATTAGCGGGCGAGGCCCTTGGCCTCAAGCGGATTTGCGGTTGGGGCAGGGGAACCCCAACCAGCTGTGCCTATGCGGCACGCGTAAACGACGCACGCGTTTGGGTGATCTTCAGGGCCGCCTGCGCAGCCTCGCGACCCTTTTCGACAAAATGCGCGCGGTAGATGGCATTGTGGTGATCGGTTTCCTGATACTGGTGCGGCGTCAGCGAGACTGACAGTACCGGAACGCCGGTGTCCATACTGGCGCGCATCAGCCCATCTACCACGGCCTGTGCGACAAAATCGTGCCGGTAAATGCCACCATCCACGACAAACGCCGCGCAGGCGACCGCGGCATAGCGCCCGGTTTGGGCCAGATCGCGGGCCAGCAGCGGCATCTCGAACGCGCCGGGGACGTCGAAAACGTCAACCTGTTCGGCGGGGACAAGCTCCAGAAACCCTTCGAGAGCCTGGTCAACGATATCGGAATGCCAGTTGGCTTTCACAAAAGCATAGCGGGTGTGTGTCATCATGATCTCCTTTCGCAACAGACACGTCACCCAAGGCGATCACGGGCAGGCGCAAGCCAGGACCGACGCGCTGCACGTTCTCTTTCATCCGGACTATAACCGTCGGCTCTGGCATCTCACCAGATCTGCTGACACCCCGCACACCGGGGCCGCTCGCGGGCTTACGGATCATCGCCCGCATACCGCCGGTGGGGAATTTCACCCCGCCCTGAGAACGGGCGGACCTTGCCAAGGTGCGGCCGGTTCTGCAAGAGATTTTGCAGGAGGACAGCCATGCATCCCAATCCAGCCTTTCGCGCGGAAGAGACCGAGCGCCATGTTGCCTTTGCGCGTGACCGCGCGTTCGGGGTTCTTGCGGTGTCGACGGATGAAGCGCCGTTGATTAGCCACGTGCCGTTTCTGCTGTCTGAGGATGGCACGCTGGCCGAGCTGCATCTTGTCAGATCCAATCCGATCGTCCGCATGCTGAAAGACCCTAAACCAGCCAGAATCGCTGTCACGGGGCCAGATGGTTACGTATCGCCGGATTGGTACGGGATCGACGATCAGGTTCCGACATGGAACTATGTCGCTGTGCATCTGATCGGTCAGTTAGAACAGCGCCCGCAAGAAGAGTTGCTGGACCTGCTAAATCGCCAGTCCGCCTTTTATGAGGCGCGTCTGCTGCCCAAATCCCCTTGGACTACCGGCAAGATGAGCAAGGACGCGTTGGATAAGATGATGCGTATGATTGTGCCGTTCGGGTTTCGCATTGACGACATTCAAGGCACCTGGAAGCTGAATCAAAACAAGCCCGATGCAGTCCGCCTGAGCGCGGCAGAACACATCGCAAACGACGGGATCGGGTCCGAGCTTGATGCTCTGCAAAAATTTATGAGAGGGTGAGGTTGGCGCACCAATTGACGGGTTTTGTTTTAAATTTGGTGCTGTAGAGTTCCGGCAATTCAGGGAGATCTCTTATGAAACTCTATTTCAGCCCCACTTCGCCCTATGTCCGTAAGGTTATGGTTTTGTTGCATGAAACAAACCAGTTGCAGGATGTCGAACTGCTGAATGTTGCAACGACGCCAATGTCCCCGGCCGAGCCGCTATTGGCCAAGGCTCCGCTGACAAAGGTGCCCGCGTTAGAGCGCCCCGATGGACCGACCCTGTTCGATAGCCGAGTTATCTGTGCGTTTCTGGACGCGCGCGGGCAGGCCGGTCTTTATCAGGACGGTGCCCGGCATTGGGATGTGCTGACGCTTGAGGCGCTGGCGGATGGTATTCTGGATGCGGCGTTGCTGATCACCTATGAGGCTCGGATGCGGCCCGAAGACAAGCAATGGGAGGGCTGGGCCGATGCGCAATGGGACAAGATAGAACGCGCCTGCGCCGCGTTGAACCAACGGTGGATGGCGCATCTGTCCGGACCGTTGGATATGGGGCAGGTCGCAGTGGCCTGCGCGCTGGGCTATGTCGATTTCCGCCACGATGCGCGTGGGTGGCGCAAGGGAAATGACGCGCTGGCCGCTTGGTACGAGAAGTTTGTCGAACGCCCCAGCATGGTCGCAACGCAACCGCCGGCCTGATCGGGGATCAATGCGCTGGTCGCTCTGACGGCAGAACGACCAGCGACAGACATCATTCGTTGAACGTCGCAAGATAGGCCGCGATGTCATCGGCGCCCTTTTTCAGTTTGACGCTCATGTTTGGGCGCGCGGTTTCGTCATCCAGATATTCCTGAATAAATGCGATCGGGTTTTTGGAATACGTGGCGATATTCTCTTGCGTCCAGACCAGCCCTTCCTGGCCCGCCCGGATCATGTCGTCGGTGAACATTCCGATGGGCAAACGCTCGCTTCCGTTCAGGTAATCTGACTCGGTTCCGGCGATGCGACCGACGACGCCGTAAAGATTCGGGCCAGTGATGCCGCCTTTGACCAGAACTTGGCCATCTTTGATGATTGCGTGGCAAGAAGAGCAGCGATTGTAGAGTTTTTCGCCTTTCGCCGGATCACCGGCCGCTATCGCCTGAAAGGGCACGGTCAGTGCGAGGATCAGGGTTGGTGCAAAGAGCTTTGACATGAGGGACGTCCTGCAGAGATTGGGATTTCCCGCCTTTCGATCATTTGCGTCCAAAGTTCAATCGAAATCAACCACGACTAAGCCTTTGTAAAATATCTATTTTTAACTCAGAATTTCTACATTTATTTACCTTGCAGAAGCGGCGCGTCTTGCTATGTCGGGTGTCACCGTGAATTCGAGCTTAAGTCAAAGGTATCGGTACATATAGGTCGTTGCGTGACGGGATTTTCCGTCCGGGTCGAATGCGAAATCGGGGATGACACCTGCCGGTTTGAACCCGACAGACCTGTAAAGGGATTCCGAGACGTCTCCGGTGCGCGTGTCTAGTGTGATGAGTGTCTTCCCGGCTTCTTGTGCGGAGTTCAGGGCCTCTTGCATCAGGGCCTTGCCCAAACCGCGACGTCTGGCATCAGGGTGAACGATCATCTTCGAGATTTCTGCCCGGTGGGGCTGATTTGGGGGCATGGCAAGCAACAGCTGGACCGTACCGATCATGCGACGCTGATAAAATGCGCCAAACAAGTGCCGCGCGCCTGTTTCAATGGCGGGTTTGACGTCAACCGTCCAGAATCGCGCGGCGCTGTCATGGTCGAGCGGCATCATGAAGCTGATCGCGGCACCGTCGGCAACGCTGTCAACAAGCGTGCGGCATAGATCTGTCAGATTGTTGTCGATATCCGTCGGGGTAAGGCGGAAGACGTTGGGTGTCTGAACGGTCATGACAATGCGATCACGTAAGTGCAGGGACTATGGGTCGTTTCAAATACGGTTTCGCCAAATAAAATATACCGCAGGCAATCCCCTTGTCGAAGGTCATAAGCTTTCCTCTCGACCGTGATTTCGATCTGCCCGGACAAGACATACAGGTGATGCTCTTGCCCCGGCACTGCGGGTGCATCATAGGCGATGCGCTGCCGCGCGGTCAGGGTTCCTTCGATCAATTCAACCGAAAGGTGCCCACTGGGCGGCGAAACGCTGCGACGTTGAAACGCGCGCCCACGATCCGTCCAGAACGGCTGGTCGTGCCGCCGGACGATCGGTTGGAAACTTTGCTCCAACGGGGTAAGTAGCTGAGAGATCGGTACTGCATAAACCGTTGCCAGACGGCTTAGCGTCTCGGCGGTCGGGCTGACTTCGTTTTTCTCGATCCGCGACAGGGTGGCGCGACTTAGACCGGTTCTTCCAGCCAAAGTATCGAGGGTCATGCCGTGCTGCTCTCGCAATCCGCGCAAATGCGTGGCCAGTTTGTCAGAGGTGGCTTCCATGGAATTTCTCATATACGGAAATATTCCCGAATATGACGAAAAGTTCAAGATGGGCGGATCGGCATTCTGTAAAACCTTTTGGGGCTGGGTCGGTTCTGCACCGTTCTATCCCGCCGAAGTGAATCGAATCACATTTGGAAAAGCCGGAGGACCGGAGTGTTTTTGCCAAAAAACAGGTCCGTATCTTGAAACTTTCACCCCTCGTTGTGACATGAATGCCCTGTTGTGGCGCACTGCGCGCCTATGACCGCTGGACGAACCGAATTCTCCCGGATAGATAGCCGCGATGAGACGCCGCTTTGATGCGGTGCTGATGCATGTTTGCTCGGGTTACCCCCGGGCGCCGGAATCGGAGAAAACCTCGTGTCCCACGCAGAAGACCACGAAGGCACCCGCAGAGATTTCCTCTACTACGTCGCAGGCGGCGCAGGTGTCGTCGCGACGGGTGCAGCCGTATGGCCCCTGATCAATCAAATGAACCCATCGGCAGACGTTCAGGCGCTGTCCTCGATCCGCGTGGATGTGAGCGGCGTTGAGCCAGGTACGCAGCTGACCGTGAAGTGGCTGGGTAAACCTGTGTTTGTTCGCCACCGCACCGGTGCTGAAATTCAAGAAGCGCAGGAACAGGACGCCGAAGGCGTTGATGCACTGCCTGATCCGCTGGCCCGCAACTTCAACCTGAACGCGGATGCTCCGGCAACCGACGCCAACCGCGTGATGCCGTCGCCCGAGGGCGAAGCGCCGGGCGCGTGGATTGTTCAGATGGGCGTATGTACGCACCTCGGCTGTGTGCCGCTGGGCGATGCTGGTGACTTTGGTGGCTGGTTCTGCCCCTGCCACGGATCGCACTACGATTTGGCCGGACGTATCCGCAAGGGTCCCGCACCTGAAAACCTGCCCGTTCCGCCCGCTGAGTGGACCGACGCCAGCACCATCAAACTCGGCTAAGGGAGACCCAAACTTATGTCCGGAATTCCCCACGATCATTACGAGCCGAAGACAAACGGCGAGAAGTGGCTGAACAGCCGCTTGCCCATCGTCGGCCTGATTTACGACACCATCATGATCCCCACCCCCAAGAACCTGAACTGGTGGTGGATCTGGGGCATCGTCTTGGCGTTCTGCCTGGCGTTGCAGATTGTCACCGGTATCGTTCTGGTGATGCACTACACCCCGCATGTCGATCTGGCCTTCGCCAGCATCGAGCACATCATGCGCAACGTGAATGGCGGCTATATGCTGCGCTACATTCACATGAATGGCGCGTCGCTGTTCTTTGTTGCGGTCTACATCCACATCTTCCGTGGCCTGTTCTACGGCTCATACAAAGCCCCGCGTGAGATCACGTGGATCATCGGTATGCTTATCTATCTGATGATGATGGGTACTGCCTTCATGGGCTATGTTCTGCCTTGGGGTCAGATGTCCTTCTGGGGTGCGACCGTGATCACCGGCCTGTTTGGCGCGATCCCTTTTGTGGGTGACGCGATCCAGACCTGGCTGCTGGGCGGACCCGCGGTGGACAATGCCACGCTGAACCGCTTCTTCTCGCTGCACTATCTGCTGCCGTTTGTTATCGCGGCTCTGGTCATCGTGCATATCTGGGCCTTCCACACCACCGGCAACAACAACCCTACTGGTGTTGAAGTTCGCCGCACGTCGAAAGCCGATGCCGAGAAAGACACCCTGCCATTCTGGCCGTACTTCGTGATCAAGGACCTGTTCGCACTGGCCGTGATCCTGGTCGTGTTCTGGGCCATCGTCGGCTACATGCCGAACTATCTGGGCCACCCGGACAACTACATCGAAGCCAACCCGCTGGTAACGCCTGCACACATCGTTCCCGAATGGTACTTCCTGCCATTCTACGCGATCTTGCGCGCCTTTACCGGTGAAGTCTGGGTTGTACAATTTGCCAGCTTCATCACCGGTGGCATCGTCGACGCCAAGTTCTTTGGTGTGATTGCGATGTTCGGTGCGATCCTGGCAATGGCGCTGGCGCCCTGGCTGGACACGTCGACCGTGCGTTCGGGCAAATACCGCCCGATGTTCAAGTGGTGGTTCTACCTGCTGATCATCGACTTCTTTGCCCTGATGTGGCTGGGTGCAATGCCCGCGGAAGAGCCCTATGCGACCTTCTCGCTGATCGCATCCGCCTACTGGTTCGCTTATTTCTTCGTGATCCTGCCGATCCTGGGTGTCATCGAAAAACCGCTGCCACAGCCAGAGACCATCGAAGAAGACTTCAACGCGCATTATGGCAAGGCTGACGCCGACGCCACGCCGGCCGAGTAAGAAGAGGGACCGGAAACATGTTCAAGAAACTTGCAATCGGTGCCGCGTTTGCTTTGGCCCTTACCCCTGCTGCGTCCTTCGCAGCAGGTGGGGGCGAGCAGCACATCGAAGACTTCCACTTCTCGTTTGAAGGCCCCTTTGGTACCTGGGATCAAAACCAGCTGCAGCGCGGCCTTCAGATCTATACCGAGGTCTGTGCAGCCTGCCACGGCCTGCGCTATGTGCCTCTGCGTGATCTCGAAGCGCTGGGCTATTCGGAAGAAGAAGTCATCGCCTATTCGGCAGAAAACTTCGAAGTGTTCGATCCCGAGCTGGACGATTTCCGTCCGGCCATCCCGACCGACCACTTCCCGGTCAATGACGGTGTTGGCGCACCGGACCTGAGCCTGATGGCCAAGGCCCGCGCTGGATTCCACGGGCCTTATGGTCTGGGGATCAATCAGTTCTTCAAAGGCATGGGGGGCGCGGAATACATCGCCTCGCTGCTGGACGGCTATACCGGTGAAGAAAAAGAAGAAGCAGGCACCATCCTGTATGAGAACAAGGCCTTCCCCGGAGGCTGGATCTCGATGGCACCGCCGCTGTCCGAAGATCAGGTTGAATTCGCCGATGGCCACCCGGCCACTGTCGAAGCCTTGTCCGAAGACATCGCAGCCTTCCTGATGTGGACGGCCGAGCCGAAGATGATGGAGCGCAAATACTCGGGCTTTGTCGGCGTGCTGTTCCTGTCGCTGTTGTCGGTGCTTCTGTACCTTGTGAACAAGCGCCTGTGGGCGGGTGTCAAAGGCAAGAAACGAGACTGAGTTTCACAGGCCCGAAATGTTTGAACCCCCGCGCCAACGGCTGCGGGGGTTTTTTTGTAGCAATCGGGTAGGGGGCCAGATGAAGGCCGGATCAGGCTTGTAGCTGCGTGCCGGTGACGCTTGTGATTGTTGCCTTCACGATTTGCCCTTCGGGCTGTGGTGCCTCAAAAGCGACCTCGGTGAATTGTTCGGTGCGGCCCATATGCGGGTTTTCCATCAGGATGTGATGAGTTTTGCCGATTTGGGTCTGCAGGTGTTTCGTGACCTGCGCGTTACCGGCCGCGCGCAGGCGGGCGGCACGGTCCTTGATGACGTTCCCATTCACCTGCTGCGGTATGCGGGCGGCTGGCGTGCCGTCGCGTTTGGAGTAAGGGAACACGTGCAACCAAGTCAAATCGCAATCGGTCACCAGTTTCAGCGAGTTTTCGAAATGATCATCCGTTTCGGTCGGGAAGCCAGCGATGATATCGGCGCCAAAGGTCATTTCGGGGCGCAGCTTGCGGGCTTCTTCGGTGAACCGGATGGCGTCATCGCGCAGATGGCGGCGTTTCATCCGTTTCAGGATCAGATCGTCGCCATGTTGCAGGGAAAGGTGCAAATGCGGCATCAGGCGCGGTTCGGTCGCGATGGCCTGCATCAGGTTCTCATCCACTTCGATCGAGTCGATCGAACTGATCCGCAGGCGTGGCAGGTCGGGCACCAGTTTCAGAATCCGCATGACCAGATCGCCCAGCTTGGGTTGCGCAGGCAGGTCGGCGCCCCAAGAGGTCAGGTCAACGCCGGTCAGTACGACCTCGTTATAACCCCGATCCACCAACCGCTTGATCTGATCCACAACAACGCCGGCAGGGACGCTGCGCGAGTTCCCACGGCCATAGGGGATAATGCAAAAAGTGCAGCGATGGTCACAGCCGTTTTGGACCTGAACATAGGCGCGTGAGCGGGTGCCAAAACCGTCGATCAGGTGGCCTGCGGTTTCGGTGACGGACATGATGTCATCGACCTGCACGGCCTCGGTCTGGCCAATAAAGTCCGCCGCCATGCCTTTCCAGGTCTCCGGCTGCATTTTCTCGGTATTGCCAATGACCGCGTCGACCTCATCCATTTGGGCAAAGGTGTCAGGCTCGGTCTGGGCCGCGCAGCCTGTCACGATCAGCCGCGCGTTAGGGTTTTCCCGCCGCAGCTTGCGAATCTCTTGCCGGGCTTTGCGCACCGCTTCTGCCGTGACGGCGCAGGTGTTCACGATCACCGCGTCGGTGAGCCCGGCCTGCGCTGACAGCTCTTTCATCGCCTCGGTCTCATAGGCGTTCAGGCGGCAGCCCAGGGTGGTGAACTTCGGCGCGCTCATTCCAGTGATTCCAGAAATTCCGGTGTCAGTGTGCCCGAGAAGACGTGGCGGGTTGGTCCGGTCATCCAGACGCCATCGTCGCGCCAGTCGATCCAGATCGTCCCGCCATCCAGTTCAATTTGCACTTTGCGTCCGGTCAGGCCGCGACGCGCAGCAGCAATGGCTGTGGCGCATGAGGATGATCCCGAAGCCAGGGTGATGCCCACGCCACGCTCCCACACGCGCATGCGGATGTGGTCCGGTCCAATGATTTGTGCCACTTGGACATTCGTACGCTCAGGATAGAGTGGATGGTGCTCGTAACGCGAACCGAACTCGGTCAGAGGGATAGCCTCGGCATCATCAACAAAAAAGGTGCAATGCGGATTGCCCATCCCGGTGGCCGTCGGCGCTCCCTCGATGGGCAGTTCCAGCGTGTCGACCTCCTCAGACAACGGAACCTCGTTCCAGTTTAGTTGGGGGTGTCCCATATTCACTGAGGTCAGGCCGTCCCCGGCGTCCTTTGCGTAAAGAGTGCCGCGTTCGGTCGTCAGTGTCAGGTCGGATCTATCCGATTCCTGCATCAGGAAACGGGCGATGCAACGGGTGGCATTTCCACATGCTGCCGAGGTAGATCCATCTGAATTGTAGAACACCAGATGCGCATCCGACCTGCCGTTTTCGATCACGGCAAGCTGATCGAAACCTACGCCGAATTGACGGTGCCCGATTCCCCGCGCAAGTGCCGGACTAATCCGCGTTGCAGACGCGCGCGCGTCCACAATGACAAAGTCATTGCCCAGCCCGTGCATCTTCATGAAGGGCAAACCAGTGTTCTGTAATCCTTGCATGGCGCGCATATAACCCTGCGCCTGAAAGGAATCCACCCTGCGACGCAGATTCCTTTAAAAAGGGGGTTGACCCCCCAGCGCCACCTGCCTAATTAGGCCGCCTATCGGGTCGCCGGAAACACTGATTACTTTGGCGAAACGAGGTGCAAATAAGGTCTTGAACCCGGTCGGGAAAATGACTTAAAGAGCGCCACGGATCGACAAGATCCAACAAAAGAGTGGGCCGTTAGCTCAGTTGGTAGAGCAACTGACTTTTAATCAGTGGGTCGCAGGTTCGAATCCTGCACGGCTCACCACTTTTTTCAAAGGGTTAGCAAGAATAGGCGAGATTTTCTCACGCCTACAGCAACCACCTAGCAACCACGCGGCATAGATTGACGTAGAAATGGGTGGAAAACCGTTTCGTTGAACGCGTGGATTTTCTCTTTTGGCGAGGCCGTAAGACGTTGCTAATATGATGTTTTTTGACATTATGAAGAGTTTTTGGTACACTGACTATGTACAGAGCGGCAAATGACTGTCGCGTGCAACTTTCAAATGAGCACAGAAAACTAGAATGGCTACGCCCAAAAAGCGAAGCTGTACCCGCCTGTACGTCCTCACAGCAATCAAAAATCTCAAACGCACAGGAGCTTTCCATGACGGACAGCAAAATCTCGTCGCATGTCAAATTGACCGCCGACATGTCTCCCACTCAGAAGAACCAAGTTTTAAACGATCACTTCCGAAAAACAGGGGAAGGCGGCATTGTCATGATTTCAATGGGGATACATCTTCTTGGAAGAGCCACCGTTGACGCGATCATGAAACAGCTTGCCGGGGATGCGGGTGACAAAAGTGTAGAAGCTGGCGGCGAACATGATGCCGGTTCAATAAAGGTGAACAATCGGACGGTGGATTGGGAGATCAACTACTACAACAAAGACCTTGATGATGAATCCCCGGATTCGACCGATCCACAACAGACAACAAGGTATTTGACACTTTTGCTGTCCACGGAATATTGAGTTTTCCGGCCAGTTCTCCAAGGAGAACTGGCTTTTGTCGTTTTGAGGTTTGCAAAAGCCCACCTCCCAATAACTCTACTGAGCTCAAAAAAGTTTTGGTCTCAAGAATTTTCCGAAAGAAAGATTGATACTCAAGAGGCATAAGGTGGGAGCAATTGCGAAGTTTCCATTTGGTTGAACAGCGCCTAACGGCTTAGGAGAATGTTTACCAAGGTCTCTGTATACATCGGTGGAGCAATGTAGGCGAAAGTATAGTCTAGGTCATACAAGTTAAAGTACCGGGCTGCCTTGTTGCTTAAGCTGAGTGTCTCAATCGTACGAGATAGTCTCAGCAAGACGCCAAGACAGGAGACGAAATTGAACCCAGAAATGGGACTAGAGGAAATTTGCCGGACTAAACCCAGAGGAGCCGTCGCATCGGCGTTTTTGTCTGAGAAGCAAACTGCATCCTATCTAAATATGTCTGTGCAGTGGCTTAGGAAGTGCCGAGCAAATGGTAGCGGCCCGGATTGGAAGAAATTTGGCCAAGCTATCCGTTATCCCATCGCCGATCTTGAAAACTACATCGCTCAATCAAGCCGCCAGTTTACCGGGCAGGATGTCGAAGGGACTGACCAATGTGTCGCCACTTCGAGAGATTGGAAATCTAGCTCTGGAACCAAGGTACGGTTCTAACGCCTGATCCGTTTAGCTTGTAAAGCTTGCAAACAGCAAAGTTGTAGAAGTGTCGGCGAGAGGCCGGCCAGAGCATTGACTAAGTCCTTTGCTCTGGTCGGTAGCCACCAAATCAAACAGTCCAGTCTCAGCGCAGAACTAAACGGTTGCCTTTGTAACCGATGGCTCCGGTGTGGCTGCAATTCAAAGAGGGCATCCAAAGATGCGACCTGAGAAAAGAAAGAAAAAACCTAAATCTGATCCCAAGCGGACAACCAAGAAACAGCGCACAAAGAAGGAAAAAAGCAGTCATGCTTGTAAGGCAACGAAGAACACTGAAAAACAGTCTAAACAGTGGGATAGACTATCTAAACAGAGAGTTTCTACACAAGATATCAATACCTCACCCCCTAAACTCAGCCTAAAAAACAAAGTTACACGCTTCGACGATGACCGGGCTCACAGCAAAGAAATCCACAGAGAAATTTGCGACAAGTACAGCGAAACTGTTTTCAGTTCTTACGAGAAGCGCAGGTTTGTAAAAAATGATATTTCAGACTTTGATGCGCTGTTGGGCCGCAACGGCCTCTACGCAGATCACACGCCAGCCAGTGACCTTGAGCTTCGGAAACGGTTTGGAGAACTGACGATTGATCAACTCCATAAACTCTATCTCCGAGCCAAGAAAGATCCGCTCCTGAAGGTGTATTGGATAACCTTTGTTGATGAAGCACATATGGTCAACGAGAGGCACGGCACGTTTCACGTATTCAAATTTAAGCAGAAGGTTCAGTCAGCAATCCGCAAGTACACGTCTATGGATGCCCTTGGCGTTCTCGAAGCTCAGGCGATGAAGAACTATCCCAAAGACCAGAAAGGGAAGTTCTTTTCTCTACATGCTCACGCCCTCTGCTGGGGATACGATACTAGTGACCCCAAGGCACTCATGGATCATGCCAAGGGCTTCAAAAGCAACATCACAAAACTGCCGATACTCTCCAAAACGGCAACCGTTCTTGAAGGCAGTTTCAGCAAACTTGGACGGTACATGACTAAACCACCCTACCTAGGTAAAGAGGTTGATTACCGCAAATTTGGAACAGGCGAACCCTGTCTGTTCTCTGCGAGGGAGTTGAACAAACACCATGATTTTCGGCTGTTTGAGTATTGTGCAAAGGTGCCGATGGAGCAGACGATCTTTGGCGTGCGTAACGGCACCAAGCTCAGAAACAAAATTGTCTCGGGCCTTAAGAAATGGCAATCACAGAGAGAAGGCACCGAAGTCAAACTTGGACACCGGATCAACACTGTGTTCAAGCTTTTCTTCGCAGATAACAAGAGGTTTAAAAACTACCGGCCGTTTAAGGTTAAATGGTCAAAGCCCACAAAACGTAAGCGATAGGATATCTAGGCGGGATGTTACTCCCGCCTCTTTTGATGTAGATACTACACGAAATCAATCGTTCGAGCGTTGCGCAGCTAAGGTTAGCAGGAAGCCCAACGGCAAGCACGACGAACATCTGCACGGGCATTAGCATCTAAGCAAGATAAGCTGTCAGATTTCCTAAACCAGTTCCTTCGATGTGAGGTTGTAGGCTATCGTTTCGGCTTGACCGTCCGGTAGAACACTTCTGAATCCGCCATCGCAGAATTCATCGTGGATTGCGAGTGCGTTTAGAAGCACTGGGCGCCAGTGGTTGCGATAGAACGCTCGGGTTTCTACGGAAGCTTGCTTCTGAAGATAGTGCTTGACCCCAGCGCTACCACCGAGTTCCGCAGCCATATGTACGCCGGTCGTGTAGGCGACAAGAATGCTGTTCACGTCTTTCTGAAACCTACTATTCAGCGATAGAACTTCCATTTGAAATTTAAGTTTGGCGAGAAGCGGAGCGGCTAGCTCAGCATTTTCGTCGATTGAATACTCCGTGATCAGCCCATCATTCTCAATAAAGACTTCGACCTGAAGAAACTGAACATCAGGCACTAAGTCGAAGTATGCGTGTATGAAATTACCAGAATGGTCATCAAGCTTGGCTTTATTGCAGGCCTCGCATAGTGGAACCAAGTTCCATGAATAGATCGAAAGGGGTTCGAAGACTGATAAAGGAAGATGGTGGTCAAGCACCACTGGAGGATCCAAACCACAGATCGGACAGAGATTGACATTCTCAAATGCTGCTTCTCGTATGTGGGGAATTTTGCCACTTTTATACGTCTGAGGATAGGCATGCTTGATGGCACCTTTGAGGCCAGGAGCAAGATCTGGCCCTTTCAAGGCATCGGAAGGCGCCCCTAGAGTCTGATCGTACAGGTCATAAATGGTAAGAATAGCATCGATCTCAGAACGTGTTGGATCATAGCCTAGCACCTCACCCTTATGTTTGTAGGTGTGAAGCACAGTTTCGAGATCTTCTCTTGCGGTTATTTTTGACGGACGTGGCAGGTTCTTCATTTTTGTTTGTTACGTCCTGCGAGCTTAGAAAGTACGTAACCTCGCGCTTGGCCACTCAAAGCCGGCGTGAAAAGTTCGTCGATTGCTTCAAGGCTCAAGTCGCCATCGACCAGAAGGTCAAGCACCTCGTGGAAGTCGGTTGATGATGCCACAAGGCCAAAAATATCATATGTTAGGAGTCCGACGTTTTCGCCGAAAGTCTCAAGCTTAGGTTGCCTGAAATGGAGGGCGTCACCGGCTCGCGATACGATGCGCACGTGACGAGCAAGGGTCTCTTGTACGACAACTGGTGAATGGGTCGCCACGATGCAGAAGGCATTGACCTCTTCAAGGATGATTCTGATCGCTTGCATAAGGGCGGCGATGAGTGGCGGATGAAGATGCATTTCTGGCTCATCGAATAGGACCAATGACTTTCGTGCGGCGCGCGCAGTAAGTGACGCAACCACGTGCAGTGCAATCTTATGGCCAGTACTCCAACTCATGAACGAGCTCATCGGCTCATTCATAATAAATTCTGCTTCACCCCCTTCGCCGCGCTGAGCAAAAGACGGTTCAGACAGCAACGGTTCAAGCGCGGCGCGAAACAGCACGCGACGCCCGCCATTGTTGATCATTGTGACGTAGCGTTCGAACTCAGAGGCGAGTGCTTCAATCGACTTTAGTCGTGTGATCGCTTGAGGTGCGGATGTTGGGGCAGTGGCGCTTATGACACCGTTTTCGCGTTCTTCGGCTTCGGCGGAGATATCGCGGAGACCACAATAGGCAAACCGGCCCTGACCCGCTGCTATGTCTTTGGCGACCTGAACACGGTCCCGCCCATCAAGCCCCGGAACATCAAAGCTGTCGAAGGCACTGTAGGAGATCGTGATAATGCGAGAGAAATTAATTTCGGGAGGATCAAACACGCCAAGGTCTCGTATCGTCTTTTGTTCGCGAGCTGATCCGGACGCAAAAGCAACATGAGAGAGCCGTGAAAGTAGCGTGCTTTTTCCTGAGCCGTTTCGCCCGATCAAAGCTACGACACGTTGAGGCAATAGCACCTCTTTCTCACTCGGGCCAAGCTTTCTCATTTCTTGGTAGTAATTCGGGACGGTCGGCGCGGAGAAATTCAGGGGTAGCACGTCCGAAGAATCATTTGGCGTGAACGAGAATGGTGTTTCAAGATTGGCGAGTTTGGAGAAGTCTTTATTGTGGACGGCGGTCGCATCATCAAGGAAGCGATCCCATCGTGAATTGTCTCGGAAGAGTGACTTTCGCCAACCAAGCTCGTTTTGAAATTCTGGAATGAGAGTTGGATTGGCCACTACATCGCGGAGCGCTATCAGAATCTCGTTTCGGTCACGAGCGTCGATAGTTGAAAGCCGCTCGTAGTAATCGAGATCGGCACCCACTGAACACCATTGATCATCGAGGCGTTCAAATGGCTCATTAATCTGAAGGGGATCCAGTTCTTTTTGGCTCAGCTTCAGGATCTTTACGCCACCAACATAAAGAAGATCCGGGCTGGTTGTAGGCTGATAATATAGGCCGTAGGTTGTTTTGAAACGGTAATCATCCCAGTTGTCCTGCTGCAATCCCACCTGGCCCGTGATTGTGTTAAGTCCGCTTCTAGAGTGCGGATATATACTGAACTTCATAGACTTTCTCTTATTGGCAACTTGGCAAGATCGTCAGAACACAGATTAAAAGGCAGCTATGCTTAAACCTGCGGCTGCTTGCCAAAATAAACGTTATAGTTGTTGTCAGATGAGTAAAAGGAGCAAAACAACTTTCAAGAAACGCCGTGGGCACAAGTATTTAAGCAGTGTCCAAACTAGTGGCTGGATCGGTGTTTCTAGCAAGCGCCGCGTCATACTGGGTATATGGCAAATGGCTCTAATCGCTCAAACGCGCGGTGCGGGGCACGCCGCAACTGTGTCGAATGTAGCGTTTGGGCTGCCTGCAGTCTTTGTCCCCCAATCTGCAAAAGGACGCTTAGTCCTTAACTAGAGCCTATGTGTCCGGGTTGAAGAATGACCGAATCTGTAATGCGCAGAAAACCACATCTTTTGGTCGCCATTTGCGCGGTGTTCACGCGCCATGACATTGTAACGAAAGTGCTAACCTTAGTTTGCAGCGAACCCGTGTCGAGTGGCGCTCTAGCGCGCAGAGCATCGCCGTTCGGTTTTCCTACGTAATGTTGGTACTGGCGATAACTCCGAATGAAAGTGCTGCGTTCTAGCGCCAGATTGCTTCTACGGGTGCCGTATGAGGAATGTTGAGGCGCCGCGCAAGCACGTAGCGAAAGTTGGAGGATAACTATTCTCGCTGTGCGAACTAAGGGCCGCAATGCACTAAGGGCCGCAATGCACAGATAGCGCACCTCGCAAAGTTGTACGGGCGGCCCAAAGCCAACACTCCAGAGGTCACAATAATGTTGGGCCAGCAGCCCAAAAAGTGATCATCCGACGGCTGCGCACTTCCCTGAATGTTTGGCTCGGTTTTCTTTGCCCAAACCGCAAGAATTGCGCGACGGAAAATTTTCTAAAGTTGTGGAAAAACCCTACTACACAACCTTGACAGGGGCATTGACAATCTCCAGTTGGTGATAAGAACAAAACAGGAATTATTTCATTGACTATTAACATTACCAAACAAGCTGAAACCTATTTGGAAGCGCTAGCCAAGTCTTTGGAGATTCCCCCTACGCGATACGAACAAGCTGAAAAAAGTTACAAATCTCTCGGCGATTGGCTACATCGTGAAGACTCCACTGTGGGTCGTTTAGAACCTGAGGTTTACGTGCAAGGGTCTTTTCGGCTCGGCACCGTCATAAAGCCACAATCACAAGATGAGGAATATGACATCGATTGTGTTTGTTCAGTGACCTCTCTTTCGAAAACTGAACTCACACAACATGACTTAAAAGAGCTGGTTGGCGACGAGATCAAACTTTACCGAAAATCGAAAGGAATAAAAAAGGAAGTGACGCCCAAACGGCGTTGTTGGCGTTTGGAATATTCTGATGATGCGCAATTCCACATGGATATAATTCCTAGCGTTCCAAATGGTTCTGATCAGCGCCGTTTCCTAGAAGAACGCAATCTGGACGCTCATTTCGCCGACACAGCAATAGCTATTACCGATAATGAGGTGCTTCCAGCCTACTTTGAAACAACAAGCGACTGGCCGCGCTCAAATCCCCGCGGCTACGCTGAGTGGTTCAAACGACGGATGGGTGATGAGTTCACGCGAAGACGGCAAATCTTGCTAGAAGAGATGCGTGCTGAAGGCGTGCAGGCTAGTGTCGAGGATATTCCGACATACCGGGTACGAACGCCGCTGCAAGCAGCCATTATGATTCTAAAGCGGCATCGTGACACTATGTTCGCAGACGACATGACGGATGCACCGATTTCAATCATTATCACCACGCTTTCTGCGCACGCGTATAGTACGGAAACGACCATTGGCACCGCTTTGTTGGCGATTCTTACTCGGATGGAGGATGGAATAGAGTTTGAAGATGGCAAGTTCATTGTAAGAAACCCGACCGACTCGACCGAAAACTTTGCTGACAAATGGGAGGACCATCCTGAGCGCGCGAAGGCGTTTAAAACCTGGCTGACACAAGCGCGTGAAGACTTTTCAGCGGCGGCCCGTTTGGCTGAGCATAGGAGAATGTCCAGCATTCTTGCAGACCGGTTGGGCCACGATTTAACTAATGCGGCAAGTGACGAAGCAATGAAGCTCGCAAGATCCGGAGGTTTGCTTCGGCCCGCAACAGCGGTGGCTGCTGGGGGAGCGCCACAAGTTTCGTTTTCAGACACACCACGCACCCCCAAGAAACCGGATGGATTTGCATGACTTGGTGGCTGCTTCACAGCTCTCGTTTAGCACTGGAGAAAGCACGCATAGCCGAGCTTGAAGCGGCGGTTGATTGGCTTGAGCTGAAAAGCTGGCGGGCAACGCCGGACCTGCTGATGTGTGTAGAATTCCAAATCGTTCACGGTCAAAAGACGTTTGATTTGGCAATGGAATATCCCGGCGTGTTTCCAGACGCACCACCGATGATCCGAACTAGCGACGGTTCACAGATTTCAAATCACCAGTATGGCCCGGAAGGCGAGTTGTGTCTGGAACACAGGCCCGACAACTGGCTTCCGAGCATCACAGGTGCCGACATGGTGACCAGTTGCCAAAGGCTCTTGGCGGAAGAAAATCCAGAAGACGGTGAAAGAGTCCACGCCAGATCAGCACACGTAGCTTCGACAGGGCGTGACTTTAGGAGCAAGCATCTTCGTTTTCTGACCACATCGGCAGACATTGCAGCTCTCGACGATTTGCCAGCATCGTCATCTCAAATACTTGCGCTTCGTGATCGATTTGCAGGGTCAGTTCTCATCGCATCAATTATTCGACTGGGAGAGAAAGAAGCCTCAAGATATGAGACTGATCTCATCTTACCTAAGGCTGTTCGAGAAGAAAACGGATTTGCAGTGCGAGTTCCATCAACAGGTATGATTGGTGCCAACTCACAGGAGACGCTGCATGAGGCGCTAGCCAACGCCGGATTGGATGATCTCTCCAGCACGTTGATGGGCTCGGGCAACGACACTCATCTATTGATCGGCGACGCCGGAAACTGGGAGCTATATTGGATATATGGCGAACCCAACAGACGGAATGTCATGCTCTACAAGACGATGAGTGTGCCAGAAGATGCACCGCGAATTCCTTCCGACTATTGTAGATTCGTAGATTTCAAAGTCGGTATCGTAGGGTGTGGGTCTCTTGGCTCCAAAATCGCGGCAAGTTTGTGCCGTTCCGGGATCGGTGCGTTTCTGCTCATCGATGAAGACATATTTTTCCCGCAAAACGTGGTCCGAAACGAACTTACTCTAAGTGATACGGGTGCGCACAAAGCTGTTTCCCTTAGGAACCGTCTCCTCGAGATTAATCCGTCGTGTGATATCACAGCATTGCGTATGCAACTTGGAGGGCAAGAAAGCGCTGCATCGATGGCTGGAGCCTTAGAAGGGCTGGGGTCTTGCGACTTATTGATTGACGCCACTGGAGAGCCTGTGGCGTTCAACATGGTTTCTTCAGTTGCGACCCGACAAAAGAAACCCATGGTTTGGGCAGAAGTTTTCGCCGGGGGTATTGGTGGATTTGTTGCTCGTGCTCGACCAGATACTGACCCTGTGCCGCTAGAGGCAAGGAAGCAAATAGAGATTTGGTGCGAGGAACAAGGTGTTGATTGGATCAGACCCGAAGATGAAGGACGGTATGTCGGTCAAGATCAAGAAGGACGTCCACTAATAGCAGATGATGCCGAAGTGGGCGTCGTAGCTGGTCATGCTGCTCGTTTTGCCTCCGACATCTTGGCTCGTTTAGAGGCTAGTATCTTCCCTGTTTCAGCCTACGTAATCGGCTTTTCATCCGAGTGGTTGTTTGAGCAGCCATTTGATACCAGACCCATAGATTTGACCCCAGAAGGCCAATGGGGGGCCACTTCCGACCAACTCTCAGCAGACGAAATGTTGAAATTGCTGCAGGAGCATTTGCCTCCCAAGGAAGATGCCGGTGCAACTCTTTCTGCCGAATAGCGTTATTCGCAAACTGAAATCTCACCTGCGGCGCGCTGGTCGCAGAGAGATTGGAGGAATGCTAATGGCGGAAGAAGTTGGAAACCAAGCATTCAGGCTAGTTGAATTCTCCGTTGACGCAGTATCAGGTTCTGCCACTCGTTTTACACGTCACGCTGAAGTGCATGATCAAAATCTATCGGAGTTTTTTGACAAAACTGGCACGGACTACCAACGCTTCAATTATTTGGGTGAGTGGCATTCGCACCCTAGTTTTAGTGTTCAACCCAGCTTGCAAGACTTGCGAGCAATGCAGGATTTGGTTGATGGTTCCGGTGGCGTCGATTTTGCAGTTCTATTGATTGTTAGACTGCGGTGGTTCTGGAGATTTGATTGCAGCGCTCATTTGTTTGTCAATGGCTATCGCCCATCACCTGTTGAAGTAGTCCAGGAGGCGTAATCATTAACCCTAGAGAAAGCCATAATGCTTAAGAGACTATTCGAAAATTTTATTCTAAAGGCTACTGATTGGTGGTTCAGAGTCACGTCAATAGAACGTTTCCTTCTGACTTCCGCGTTTGCCGTCCTGATCGCCGTTTTTGCTGGGCCACCACTCATCGTAACGTTAATTCGGTTGTTTTTTGACTCCGTTCCCAAGGGAGTTGTTCGCGCTCAAGAAGCAATTGCGGCCACTGACCTCTGGATACTTGCGATTTGTGCTCTTGTAGTTTTAGTTGCATTGGCATTGGTCATCGTGCGCTTTTGGGGAGAAGCTCAACGGACTTCGAAAAAACGCCTTCTGGTCGTTGAAGGGCGTGGGTTACGTGATGATGACGGCTCTCCTTTGGTTGACGTCGCCAAGTCGAAACACTCAGGGATGCCTACGTCAATACTACTGGATCTTAGAAACCGGCTTGACGGCAAGGTCATCGAACCGGCAAGAGCCCTGGAAGAGATTGCAGCGGCACATCGTTCGGTGAAACACCACAAAGATGGCGTGGATCGTAGCGATGTTCGCTTAGTTTATGGTGGTCTAACTCCAGTTCCATACACCTTTTTGACAGGGGTATTATTGGACGACGAAGGCGCGATCTCGATTTTCGATTGGGATCGTATCCGAGAAGGTTGGCGGGATTTAGGTGGTACGGACGACGGACGCTCCTTTTTGGTTACCGGTTTAGAAGACCTAGAGATATCAGATGAAGCAGTACTCGCGGTGGCATTTTCCTATCCGGTTTCCAACGAGGATTTGGCGTCAACGTTTACTGCGCCCGTCGTACACATGGAACTAGATAGACTGTCCTCAGATGCACATTGGTCGCAGTGCAAGCAGAACCGCCTTGCTCAGGAGTTTTTGGAAACCTTGAAGCAAATTAGTATGAAAGGGGTAAAGCGAGTTCACCTTGTATTGGCTGCGCCGAACAGTGTGGTGTTCACCTTTGGTCGGCGCTACGACAAACGAAACTTGCCAGAGATCGTCGTCTACCAATATGAACGAGGGCAGAATCCCTCCTACCCTTGGGGCGTGAGAATGCCAGTAGGGGGAGTCGAGAGAGCCGAGTTTGTCTCGGCCCAATAGCGCAAAATCTAGTAAGCTTTCACACGTAAGCTCGCTTAACATGAAGAGAGGCCGTTTTGCTTGGACCTATGTGGCTGCTTTGCAACTGCAGCGAAGGTCTGCTTTCCGCCTGCTGCCGCAAGATCATGTCCAATTCGGAATTGTGACCATTCATCTCAAAGCCAGTCGATGATGAGCGTTGCACTTATCGGATGGATTCACCGACAACGTTGCCAATTACATTAGCCGCAGCCAGCGTAGGGTCGCTATCAACATGAGCGTAGCGAGCCGTTGTTTGTGTTTGTGTATGGCCAAGCAAACGCCCAATAATCGGAAGGGTTACACCTTGGCCCACGGCGATACTAGCCGCAGTGTGGCGAAGATCGTGTATCCTTAAGTCTTTCAGTTCTGCCGCCTTGCAGATCACTTTCCAAGGTTTTGACAGGTTGACCAATGGTGAACCCTGCTTCTTGCCGGGAAAAACGTAAACTGAATGAGGGTCGCGGGTAGTAACCTTCTGTGATTGTAAGACCTGAAGTGCGCTATCCCCCAAGAACAGTGGTTTCGCCCCGGTTTTGCTATCGGGCAGCGAGATTCGCTTCTGTTCCCAGTTGACCCAGTCCCACTCACACTTGGCGATTTCGTTCCTGCGGGCACCTGTCAGCAATAGGAGCCTGATTAGATTGGCTACATCCGGCCAAATTGCACCTTCATCTACCAGATCGCGCATTGCTTTACCGAGCCGTTCAAGTTCGGGGCCGGACAAGAACCGTTCCCGAGATTGCTCTTCAAACTTCTTCACATAGCGGCATGGGTTGGTTCCTTGCTCTCGCCACTCCCATGCTTCGCATCTGTTCATCAATGAAGACAACACGGCCAGCATCCGATTTGCTAAGTATGGCGTGTCACTCAGCGACTGATGTAAGCGGCTAACGTCCGAACGCGATACATCTACAGCTTTGCTGCTGCCCAACCTTGGGCCAATGTGCCGCTCCCAGCATGAGGTATAGTCTCGGATGGTCGCGGGCTTCTTGTTGGCTAGCTCCTCGCGTTCGAATTTCCCCCAAGCATCCACAAGTCTTGGAGCGCCTCTTATGGCTAGCTTTTCGCCTTGTGGATCTTCGCCACGTTTCGCGGCCGCCAAAATCTGCCGTGCAACTTCTTTGGCTTGCTCAAATGGGATTTGCCCATGCGTGCCAATCGTATACCAACGTTGTTTGGCGCGGCGCCCTCCACCATAAGAGCGGTACTTGACGACGTATCGTTTCGCTCCAGAGGGCAACAGCTTGACGCCGAACCCAGTTAAACTCTTATCCCAAAGATGACGTGCTTTGTTCTCATCGCATGTAGCGTTGTCGATTTGTCGTTTAGTCAATTTCATTAGCTCTGGTTCCTCAAAAACAGCCACAGCAACCACCTAGCAACCATCGGGCGTGGTACTTTGTGACAAACAGTATGAGGAGAGCGCGAGTGAATCTCAATAAAAACGCATGTATTTCAGATGGTTATACACCAACATAGCGCAACATGGAAAACCGTATAAAAGCCATTTGAACTAACTTTTAATCAGTGGGTCGCAGGTTCGAATCCTGCACGGCTCACCACTTTTTTAATTATCCATCCTTGCTACAAAGTGATCAAAGAAGCACCGTAGCATTCATTGTATGTAGGGATCTGATTTCAGCCGAAAGAAAATAGTGGATCGTTCGTCCGTTCACCGCTTGGGAATGGACTCATCCTGAACACCTGCGAAACGAGTATTCAGCCTAAGAAGCCCCCTTTTGCTTAAAGTGATCTGCAAGGCGAATCGATAGGGACATCATCATAAGTGTTGGATTTGCGTGTCCCGTCGTTGGCATAACGGAACCGCCGGCAGCATAAAGTCCCTCAATATCTCGAATTCTCAAATCAGTTGTAACGACCCCTTCCCTTGGTGACAGTGACATTCGCGTGGTCCCCATGGTGTGCCCGACATCAAACATATCCGCCTGATCCGGCTTTCCATTGCGCAGCCACTCGGAAACCTGAGGGGGTGGTAAGCCGCATTTCTTGAACTCGGATACAAAGTTCTTCCCCATTTGAAGCAGTGTGTGGCGCTCTTCAAAACCGGTCGACCAGTTTACCTTGGGTAGGTGTTGTCCCAGTTGATCTTGACGATCTGAAAGCACGACTCTGTTTTCAGGATTGGGCGCTTGTTCGATTATTGCATGGGCCACGATGCCATCCAGCTTGTGTGGGAGCCCTCGATAACGAAATTCGCGGACAGAGGAATTTGGAAAGAGTGCAGCAGCAGCTTCGGCGATCTGATTGCGAACGGATTTGGGGAGCTTTCCGCTATTCAGTGCTTTCATTCCAGCGGCCTTAAGAGCAAAAACCGGGCTTCGCGCCACAAACATCACGTCTTGCAATCTGGATTGGCTCTTGCCGCCCAATAACCGCCCTAACGCACTGACCGGATCTTCCTGAGAACGTTCCTCCAGAAAAAAAATAGCGCCGTTTAACAGCTTTTCGGTTCGCTGAATTGCCGGGGAGGTTGCAAGCCCACTAGAGTACATATGCGTGCGCCCATCTGTGGGGAGGCCAAAAAAGCCAAATCGCTGCGTCATTCTCTGTGCGTCGGAGGCGTCAAAATAACCGAGTTCCGCCTGCAGATGGTCACAAAGATAGCGTCCGACTAGGTCGAAACGGTTGCCCAAGCCATTTGGGTGAACATCGTTGGACACCAGTAGCAACCTTGCGTTTTCGATTGCTCCTGCCGACAGGACGCATTTTTCCGCATGGATTGTAACATTACGGATTTCTGGCGACAGCGTTGCAAAACTCACGCTTTCGAAACGGGTTCCGGTAGTGTCGACGTTTATCTTAGTTGCAGTAGCGTTGAGCAGAACACGCACGTTTTTGGCGGTCAAATTGGCGAATTCGCTCCCCATTCGCAAAAGGTCGAGAGGGTTTTCTCGGCCACGCGAAAACTGCCAGAAACAATCCTCGAATACCGCCGGGTCGATTGAAGGTTGCGCCGGAGTCGTCCCTAAAAGCTCCCACAAAGCAGAGTTGTATACCTGTGGACCAAGGTTAAGTATTTGTCCGGCTCGCTCGATATATGGTGCAAGCTCGCGCTGTGAAATCGGCCAACCCGAGCCGATAACCCATTCCCGCTGCTGATAGTCGATTTCGCTGAAAGCTGCAGACTTCCCAGCCCACGCCAATGTGGACCCACCGAGGCCACGACACCGGACGCCGAATGGCTGGCTGTCTTGATCCCAATGTGTCGCCAGACCTGAATTGAATTTGGCCCGAGCTTGAGATCGAACTGCATCGGGCATGTCCACGGTGTTGAGCGCTGAATGTTCAGGTGTTTCTTGTTGCAGACCGCTTTCAGCCACGACCACATTTAGACCTGACCCGATCAATTCTCGGGCAATGGTCAAACCGCAGGCTCCGCCGCCGACGATCAGTACGTCTGTTCGAATCACCTGTTCATGCGGTACTTCTTGGAGTTGAATAATTTCCATATTGTTGTGTCGGAGCGCTTTTTATCTGGCGCGATTGGAAAAAGTTATTTGGTGAATTTTGCGAGTAAATTAGAGATGAATATTGGAAACATCTTTTTAGCGATCTGTAAACCTTCGCACGGCCATCTGAAAACAGGGACAGGGGGACGGTCGCGTGCAGCGTTTGGGATTTAGAGAGTGGTTGGCAGCGGGAACAGCGATCGCTCGGGGTGATCTGCTTCGAAACTCTGGGTCTGGCCAATACTGTCGCCGTTTTGAGCAACGATTGTCCGAACTGACCGGTGCGAAACAAACGCTGATGGTTAACAGCGGAACCTCGGCCCTTACCGTGGCCCTTGCATCTTTGGGTGTCGGGCCCGGTGATGAGGTGCTGGTTCCCGCATATACATGGATGGCAAGCGCGGCGGCAGTCGTCCACGTTGGGGCGGTGCCAATTCTGGTCGAAATTGATGAGACGCTGGCGATTGATCCAAGGGACATAGAAAACAAAATTTCACCCTACACACGGGCGATTTTGCCGGTGCACATGAGCAACCGCCCGTGCAACATGGACGCAATACTTAAAACCGCGAAGAAACACGGTTTATTGGTTGTAGAGGATGCGTGCCAGGCCGTCGGGATAAAGTACAGGGGTCAGTACTGCGGAGCAATTGGCGACGCTGGCGCCTTCAGTTTCAATCAGCACAAAAACATAACCATCGGCGAAAGCGGCGCAGTTTTGTTAAGCAGCGATAACGACTACTTTCGTGCGTTTAACTACCACGACATCGGGATTTCCTATCGGAATGATGCGTTTACCGAACCCTCTCCTTTGTTCATTGGGCTGAATCTGCGGGCAAACGAGATTTCTGGTGCCATGATGAATACGCAACTGTCTAAACTGCACCGCGTTATCTCACGTATGAAGCAGCGATACGAGGTGGTGACAGAAGCACTAGAAAAAGGTCGCTTCCCCCTCACTCCACAAAATGACCCCGAGAATGCACTTGGTGTCGTCGTTACATTTGATACGGAAAACGAAGCCGAGGCTTTTGCCGAACGCCGCGGGGTTAGTCGTGTTTTTGACAGCACTAAACACGTTTATTCAAACTGGGATCCGATCCTGGAAAAAAGGACCTTCCATCCAAAGGTCGATCCTTGGGCATGGGCGCAACGGCCGATCGAATATGCTCCGGACATGTGCCCGCGAACACTGGATATTTTGCGGCGCAGTTGCCGGGTCGGGATTGGAGAGCGATATCCACTCGCATTGGTGAAAATGGTCGCGCGCGATTTTTCCAAGGGATAATTTCATGCGCCTCGGACTTTGGTTTGCGCGATTGTGAAAGTAGGTATCTAGATTGAAAGGGGCCCAGAGTTGACGCGCAAAGCACCGTCCTGCCGCCCGAACTGATGTGCAGTCGACATCCAAAAAGGTCTCGAGACGTCAAAAACTGTCCTTCTTTACATCTGAAAGAAACGTTCTGCTTCCAATGATTTAGGGAAACAGCATCTATTCGCAAATGCGGCAGCAGTCTTATGTCGAAACTTGATCTGTTTTGCGACCACGTCAAAAAATCGTAGAGTCGTCAAAATATAAACGAATAGTGATTGATATGCGTGTGCGTCTAATGCCCCGGTAAAAGGTTCTTTATGGATAACAATGTAAAAAGTCCGCGCAGGTATGTTCCGCTAGACTACTCGTTTCGCTTCAAACGCAACAAGTCTACCGGCCTACCGTTTTTTCTCGATAATCTTGGCGATGATTTGCTGTTGGTTCTGTTGGCATTCGTGCCATTTTCATCGGATCCAATCAGCGTCGCCCTAGCCATTTTTTTCTTCCACATTTCTTTCTGGACCGTCTACGAGATCGGCTACTTCGAAAACGACGCGGTGTCGGCAAGCCTTGAACATGAAGCCAAGGTAACGCCTGGCTTTGACAGGGCCGCGACGTACTTCTCCGAACGCCAAGCTTGGTTGTGGGCGGTGGCGTTTGCGGCGCCTGGGGCATTGCTGGCTGCGTGGGTTACAGAACCCGAAGCAACCGGGCTATTTGTACTCTTATACCTGCTTACTTGGATCACTTTACTGGGTTGTCTTCGGGCGGTCTATTATGCGTACAACCGGATCGATAAGTTGAGCCGCGTATGGGTCTATTTACCCTTACAGATCCTGAAATACGGGTTTCCGTTGCTGTTCTTTTACCTGCCTGCTGCGGGCGCAGCCCTCATATTTGCGCAATGCCTGCGCCGTTGGGTGCCATACATCGTGTACCGATACGGACGCAGTGGCCTTGTAGGACTTCCGTCTAAAGTGTTGCGAATACTCTCGTTCTTGTCGATCTGGCTATTGTTGTTGCCATCCAATCTGAGCGAAAGCTACCTTATTCACGGGGGCATTATTCTGGGGTGGCTCTGCTTGCGAGGGTTCAAGCAAACAAGAAAAGTGGTACGTGAGATGCAGCATGTGCAGCACGACAAATGGTCGTCTTCAGGCGGTATGGACAGTTAATGGTGATGCAGCGTCCCCTTTACGAAACTGCTTCTCCTGAACAGCTCACACATGCCATGGAAAAAGCTGCGGGCAAGCTGCTGATCGTGGATTTCGATGAGACACTTTGGTTGCGCAATTCTACCGAGTGCTTTCTGGCCCATGCGCGTCCTGCTCCTTTGGCAGCGGCAATCTTGCGCGGTCTTGATTTGACACGCCCGTGGAGGGTCATTGGCGGGCGGCGACGGGCGCGAGACTATCGTGATTGGCTTCGTGTGATGGCCATCGCGACGTTGATGCCATGGACCCTTCGCAGTTGGGCACGCATCGCTCCCAAGCTTGGTCGCACTTTCGCCAACACAGCACTTGAGGACCTAATAGGCAAGGCTCGGCCGGCGCGGTTTGTCGTTTTCTCAAATGGTTATGAAGCTATTATCGCGCCCTTACTGCAATGCTACCCCGGAACCCGACCTGAGCTTGCAGCAGCTTCCTTAAGATCCGGCTGGAAGTGGCGCCGCGCAGGCAAGCTTGCGAATGCCGAAGCGTATTTTGATGCTGGACAATTGGATGATGCCACAGTGGTGACGGACCACGAAGATGACGCCGAACTGTTGGCACGGGTAAGTAACGGTCTGCTGTGCGTCTGGCCTGACGCCCGATACGAAAAGGCCTTTGCCAAACGTTAGCGGCCTCTATTAAGCAGCAGATGTTGGGTGATGCACAAATTCAATGGATCTGGTCCAACGGCCGTTTGATGCGCACGTCAACCCCAACCGACACGCGTTTGCTATTTGTCTTTTTGCACAGGGGTGATCGAAGGTATTGCCCAAGCGTCATGTCGATGAGCCTTTGGCGTCGCCATTGTATGTGGCTTCGTGTGAGTGATTCTGCCTAAGAGTGTTTCGAATTTAGAAACATAACACTAGGGTGGTTTCAAACTGTTACCGATTTTGTTTGTGTCGTCTAATCGAGTTGCGTTTATTGAAGGTCGCGCTGTCAACGCGGCGTCTGTGTTAATTCTGAGGCTGTAATTGCAGACTTCAATTTACTGTCGCACCAACAAATTTAGCATGTAACAGCGTTGGTAACAAAGAACTTCAAGTTGTTACGGTTCATTTTGAATGATTGTCGAGGCACCCATACCCATCTGAAGATCCACTGCGTCAAAAAGTACTAGCATTGCAATTTGAATTTCGCCCGGTGGTGTATGACACTGGAATTGTCTACGTTTGTGCAACCTTCGTGGCGACATGCGTCAATTTTTTTAATGAGTTTGAGGTGCACTGGAGAATGGCGGACAAAATCAACATTGCCGTTGTTGGCCTGGGTAAAATGGGCTTGTCACACTATGCCATAGCCAATGTGCATCCGATGGCCAATGCGGTAGCCTGTGATGATTCCAGATTCATCAGCGATGTGCTAAAAAAGAACGCGCAAGTTACAATTCACAGTGACTACGCAAAGATGCTTGCCACTCAGAATTTGGATGCGGTCGTCATTGCGACCCCGTCACGTCTGCATGCGTCCATGGCCTACGCCGCCCTAGAAAAAGGTTTGCACGTCTTTTGCGAAAAGCCGTTTTGCCTTAACTGGCAGGATAGCCTCCGTTTGGCGGAGTTGGCGAAAGACAAGGGCGTCGTCACGCAGGTTGGCTATCACTACAGATATGTTGGCGCGTTCCAGGAAGTCAGGAGAATCCTGAATTCCGGAGCACTGGGTAATATCACACACGTGCAGGCCGAAGCTTATGGACCCGTCGTACTGCGTCATCGGCGTAGCACATGGCGCACTGACAATTCCGAAGGCGGCGGCTGCCTTTATGATTATGCGGCTCACCCTTTGAACCTTTTGAACTGGTTCTTTGGTACTCCAACGCAGGTTTCCGGCTCAGTTCTCACGCGCGTTTTCTCAGAAGATGCAGATGATCAGGTGATGTCGACCCTACGATGGGATAATGGACCCACGGCACAGCTTTCAGTCAACTGGTCTGACGAGAGCCATCGAAAAATGTCGACGAAGATCACAATGATTGGAACCAATGGACGCCTTTTCGCTGACCGTCAGGAGTGTCAGCTTTATCTGCGAAATGCTGATCCTGAATTGCCGACTTATACCAAAGGCTGGAACGTCAGATATACGACAGATCTTACGGACGACGTGTGGTTCTATCTGCGAGGCGAAGAATACTCAGCCCAGCTTGATGGATTTATCACCGCTGTGGCCCAAGGAAAACCAGACCTCATTTTAAACGATTTTGCTTCTGCCACCGAAACCGACAAAACTATGTCGATGATATTGTCCAATGCCGACACCGGTATGCCTGTTGGTGAAGCCCCGATCGTCACGCAGCCCGCGCCCGCGAAAAGGCGTGGATGGTTTCGTCTTTAAGGAGTGCATGACGTGGATAAGTTGCTTTTCGGCGATAATCAGTTTTTTGGCGTCAACCACATGTCCGAAGAAAAAGCGCGGGCGCAAGCGATGCGTTTTCAGAGAACTGACGCGATTATGGACGTTCTGGATGTTGCCTATGATGTGGGTATTCGCACTTTCATGTGTACGACCCACGATCAGATTTCAGAAGTGGCTGATCGTGTTCGGGCCGATCCCGTTCGTTACAGCGATTTCCAGTTCTACCCCTGTATGCCCTACGCGCATAAATACGCCAACGCCGTAACTGACCACGGTATGTTGGGGGCCATAAGACACCTCATGCCTAATGATGGTCTGTTTGCAACCGCGCTTGCGGGGACAAAAGCCCTAGCATCAAAAGAAATGGATGGCATCGCCAGGGCAATGATTGATATGGAGATGAAGATGTTCACGGGAGCAAAAACTCCTGTTGTTTTCATACAGAACGTCTTTGCTGATTTGTTGATTGGCGTGGGGTTCCATCGGGCTTTCCGAATTTTCCACGATCACATCCAAGAGAAATACGGCGCCGAGCCTGCTTACATCACAATGAACATGCCGCTGCTTCTTGATATACTGGAAAAGCAGGGCATTGAACGCCCAATAATCTGTTCGAATATCAACAAGATCGGCTTCCGTATGTCTGGTGGATATGATGCCTATCTTGACGCATTGAAATCCGGACGTGTGCGGGCTGTCGCTATGTCTGTTTATGCCTCTGGGGCGATCCCCGCAGATGAAGCAATCCACTGGATATCAGAGCTCCCGGGCGTTGAGTCGATTGTGTTCGGGGCTTCAAGCGCGGGAAATATTCGTGGGACAAAGGCGTTGGTTGACAAATACATTGGCGAGCGACGCAATGCATGAATTGAGCCCGTCAAGCTACTCGGCCGTTCCGACACTCCTGGTGTCTTTATTGTCAAACTTTTGCAAACAATAAGGCATGCCCGATACAATTGCGTTTTTTGGATCCGGGAGCATGCATATCTGGTGGGGTTGGCCGGAATCCGATGCGCAATGCTCTGCGCGCTGACGCTGTGATTTTCAACCATAGTGCGGGTGCTAAAATCGGTCTAAGGGCCAGAACGCTAAGCGCCGATGATTCCTGACTAATCTTGAAAAGCCAGAAACAAACGGTGACCAGCTGTTTCATATGCCTCATTTTTCACAGATCAATGAAACCGATACTTAGGTTTGATTGGCGACCTAAGAGTCTACCTAGTCAGGAAAAATGGCTTTGGGTGACGTTCCATCTATGCTACCAAATTCGTGTTTGTTCATTGTTTTGAATGTTGTTATGCCCGATCAGGTTTTTCCAAAGAGCGTCAAGCTTTCGTGCCGAGGTTGCGGCAAAGGTTTAGCCGAAACATTTGTCGATCTAGGCGCCACGCCGCTGGCGAATTCGTATGTAGATCCGTCCAGAGTTCTCGAGCCAGAGCCATTTTATTCGCTTCATGCATATGTTTGCCCACACTGTTGGCTGGTCCAGTTGCCAGCTGTCGAACAGCGCGAAACCATATTCAATGAGGATTATGCTTATTTCTCGTCCTTTTCGTCGACGATTCTGAATCACGCAAAAGGCTATGTCGCCGAGATGACCGAACGATTTGGGATCGGCCCGGAACACCGGGTTGTCGAGATCGCAAGCAACGACGGCTATCTGCTTCAATATTTTCACGCAAATGGCGTATCTACGCTGGGGATTGAGCCATCGGCAGGAGTCGCAAAGGTCGCGCGCGAAAAAGGTTTGCCAACGGAAATTCGCTTTTTCGGCTGTGAAACTGGTGAGTGGCTGCAAAGCGAAGGCCTGCAGGCTAAACTTCTGCACGGTGCAAATGTACTGGCCCATGTCCCGGACATTGACGATTTTGTGAGCGGCTTCCATCCCGCCTTGGCAGAGGGCGGGGTGCTTACAATGGAGTTCCCGCATCTGCTGAATCTGATCGAAAAGAACTATTACGACACGATCTATCACGAGCATTATTCTTACCTATCATTGATTGCAGTTCGGGAGATTTTTGAACGCCACAAGCTCAAGGTCTTCGAGGTGCAAGAGATCGCGCCACAAGGTGGGTCGTTGAGAGTGTTCGCCTGCCGTGCGGAGGACGTGGATACCCATCATCCGGTGTTGCCATCCGTGGCCGAACTTGAAGTTCGCGAAGTGGCTAAGGGATTAACGTCGCTCAATCGATACCGGGATTACGCGAAACAGGTTCACAAAACAAAGCGGGATCTGTTGAGGTTCCTGATGGACGCACAAGAAGCTGGAAAAACCGTCGTCGGTTACGGAGCACCCGCCAAGGGAAACACCCTTTTGAACTTTTGTGGCGTCAAGACGGATCTTCTTGAGTACACCGTTGATGTGAGCACTGCCAAAATGGGCAAGTTGCTGCCAGGAACACGTATTCCGATTCACGCGCCCGATAAGATTTTCGAGACTCGGCCCGATTATGTGCTGATCCTTCCATGGAACATCAAAGAAGAGATCATGGACTCGATGAAGGGTATCGTCGAATGGGGCGGAAGATTTGTTGTTCCATTGCCCGAAGTAAAGGTCTTGGAGTAGTGATGATGGCGGACCGCGCGGATACCACCGTCGGGGAGTTGCTTCATTCTCAGCTCGTTCGCCTATATCCAATATGCCGTTCAATCACGGGCCCAGGTGTACGCGAAACGCTTTCGCTGATAGGCGAGCATATTCCACTTTCCGTCACCGAGGTCCCTTCAGGCGAACTCGTTCTGGATTGGCATGTCCCAAAGGAATGGACCATTCGCGACGCTTGGGTTGCTGATGCCTCCGGGAACAGGGTGATCGATTTCCAAAAGCACAATCTGCATATCGTAAGCTATAGTCGTCCGGTGCACACCCGTATGTCACTGTCGGAACTGAAGCCACACCTGCATTCGGATCCTTCGAATCCCGAATGGATTCCCTATAGAACCGGGTACTACGCGGAGAACTGGGGTTTTTGTCTGCCGCACCGTGATCTTGAGGCTATGCAGGAAGGGGAATATGAGGTCGTCGTGGACGCGACGCTTGAGGACGGATCTCTCACCTACGCTGAGTGTGTCATATCAGGGCAAACGAAGGATGAAATTCTTCTGTCGGTCCACATTTGCCATCCCTCTTTGGCTAATGACAACCTATCATCGATTGTGGTTGCGACTGAACTTGCACGTCGACTATTGGAAGGGCCGCAGCCGCAGCACACAATCCGTGTTCTGTTTATCCCCGCCACAATTGGCTCGATCACTTGGCTCGCGCGCAACACTGCAACCGTTGACCGGGTCAAGCATGGTCTGGTGCTGGCAAACCTTGGCGATCCGGGGGCGATTCACTACAAGAAAAGCCGCCGAGATGACACAGAAATCAACCGGGCAGTCAGATTGGTGATTCAGGATCAACCGGATCACAAAATGCTGGAATTCGAACCCTATGGTTATGACGAAAGGCAGTTTTGTTCGCCGGGCTTTGACATGCCAATGGGCTGTTTTTCCCGAACGCCATATGCCAGTTTCCCAGAGTATCATACCTCGGCGGACAATCCCGAATTCGTCAGACCGGAAGCGTTGGAAGACTCGTTGACTAGGTTGGAGAAGGTAATCGATATCCTTGAGCGTGACAAAAAGTTCATGAACCTCAACCCGAAAGGGGAACCGATGCTTGGACGACGTGGCTTGTATGACGCGATTGGTGGCAGATCGGATTCCAAGGAGCAGCAGATGGCGTTGCTTTGGGTGCTGAACTATTCGGATGGGGATCACAGTCTTTTGGATATCGCGGAGCGATCTCAACTTGGGTTTGATCGTGTGGCGCGTGCGGCTGAAATTTTGCTGCAACATGGCTTGCTGGTAATCGCGTCATGAGGTTGGCTCGATTTGAGTCGCAAGTTGCCTTGGTTACAGGGGCAAGCGGCGGAATCGGCGGCGCAATTTCCGAGGCTTTGGTGGCCGAAGGTGCCGAAGTTCATGCATTGTCGCGTAAAACGAAACAGAGTGACCGACTTATCTGGCATAAAGTTGACCTCTCTGACGACGGGGCGATGGAAGCTGCTGCCGACAAAATTTCATCCACTATCGATGAGCTTGATATACTTGTTCACGCCGCTGGCGACTTTGCCATGGGCACCGTTGCGCGTGCGCCGATCACGGAATTAGACCGGATGTGGAGAATAAATTTGCGCGCGCCTTGGGTTCTGACGAAGGCGTTATCGCGCGCGCTATCAGCCCGACATGGATCGGTAGTATTTTTGAACTCATCGATTTGGAACAACGCCCGAGGTGGCACCGGCGCCTATTCAGCCAGCAAATACGCGCTCAAAGCCTTTGCCGACGCCTTGCGTGATGAGTTGAACCCGGTCGGCGTCCGTGTCTTAAGCGTCTTTCCTGGGCGAACGGCAAGTGCCATGCAGCAAGGTATTTTCGCAGAAGAGAACCGAGCTTATAATCCAGACCTTCTACTGCAGCCGGATGACATATCGCAGATTGTGCTGCAGTCTTTGTTGTCGGCAAACACAGCGGAAGTGACCGACATTCATGTGCGCCCGGCTAAAAAGTTCTAGCCGTCCAGGTAAAAAACCAAGCTGCAACAATGCAACTTGGATAGTTGCAGCATTCACTCCGTTTGACTTGGCGGGGTCGCAAGTTGAATTCACTTAACAATCTTTTGCTTCATCCACTGCGGTGCATGCTAAGATCTAAATGAAATTTTTCTTCGGTGAATCAAGTTGAATACAGTCGACACCAACCCAGGTCTCCGTTTGGTTTCAAGACTTCGAACCAGAAAGAATATGCCTGCAGTAAGCAGCGTTGTGTTCATCGCGAGATTCAAAGTTCCGTATCACCAATCATTGAGTTTGCAGAGAGAAGCCTCGTGAAAACCGCTCAAGAAGTTGTGTTCACCGATTTGGAATATATCGCTTCCAAGCTTGGACCAGAATTTGAAACCATGTCAGGCCGAAGCCTTTTGATTATCGGAGGGGCAGGCTTTTTGGGGTATTATTTGGTGCAATCCGTGGTCCATTGGAACAACGTTTCGGGTCAAGCACCGATCAAGATAACAGTGTTTGACAATTACATGCGCGGCGTACCGGATTGGCTGAAGTCCATACAGGATGATGACAACCTAGCACTGGTAACCCATGACATTACGGAACCGTTGCCGGATGACATGGTCGATTTCGATTACATCATCCACGCGGCCTCGATCGCTTCGCCAATCTATTACCGCCAACACGCGCTGAAGACGATGGACGCCAATGTCGGTGGATTGCGGTATATGTTGGACTACGCTTTGGCGCAGCATTCAAAGGAAAAACCGATCAAAGGTTTTCTCTTTTTTTCAACATCCGAAATCTACGGTGATCCAACCCCCGAAAACATTCCAACTCCGGAAACGTACCGGGGAAATGTGTCGTGCACTGGCCCGCGAGCTTGCTATGACGAGTCCAAGCGATACGGCGAAACGCTTTGCGTAGTGTTCGCCCAACAACACGATCTGCCGATAACGATAGCGCGCCCGTTCAATAACTACGGCCCAGGCCTGAAAATTTCGGACCGCCGAGTGCTGCCGGATTTTGCCCGCGATATCTTTGCTGAACGCGATATCGTGATGTTCAGCGATGGCGCGCCCACTCGGACATTTTGCTATGTCGCGGATGCCGTCTGCGGTTACTACAAGATTCTGTTGAACGGAAAGCCGGGCGAAGCCTACAACATTGGTATTGAAGACCCCGAAATCTCTATGGCTAATTTGGCCGAGCGTGTTATCGCAATTGCCCGCGACGAATTTGGCTATCAGGGCAAAGCGGTTTTTCAAGTCTCGGAAGACAAAGACTACCTTGTCGACAATCCCAATCGTCGCTGCCCGGTCATCGCTAAAGCCCGGTCCGATATTGGCTACGACCCTGAGATCGGAGTGGACGAGGGGCTGCGTCGCGCAATGATTTGGTACAGCGGCAATCGAGACGCAGAGGATATGTGATGCGTGTATCAGTCATAGGAACGGGATATGTTGGGTTGGTCTCGGGCGCTTGTCTGGCAATGAAGGGTCACGACGTGGTCTGTGTCGATACGGTTCAGCAGAAAATAGGTCAGATCAACGCCTGCACGCCACCTATTCACGAAGACGGGTTGGCAGATCTCTTGTGCCAGACTGTAGGCCAAACGCTGCACGGAACGACAGATCTGCGCGATGCGGTTTTGAATTCGGACATTTCGCTGATTGCTGTTGGCACGCCGTTCGATGGCAACGAAATCGACCTGAGGTATATCCGCGACGTGTCGCGCCAGATTGGTGAGGTAATCAAGGACAAGGATGCCTATCACGTCGTAGTGGTAAAAAGCACAGTCGTTCCGGGAACAACCGACACGGTTGTCACGCCAATTCTGGAGGAGGCTTCGGGCAAAAGAGCGGGCCAAGATTTCGGTATTGGCATGAACCCCGAGTTTCTCAAAGAGGGCGAAGCCATCACGGACTTCATGCATCCTGACCGCATCGTTATCGGCGGAGGTGATGACCGTGCGATAGCCGCGATGGACGAGCTTTACTCCGTTTTTCCTAATGTTGATATCGTAAGGACAAACCCTGCTACCGCGGAAATGATAAAATACACCGCGAACTCTTTGTTGGCGACTTTGATCTCATTCTCGAATGAGATCGGAAATCTCTGCGCCAAAGTGGGAGTTGATGTAGTCGAGGCGATGGAGGGTATGCATCTGGACAAACGGTTTACTCCTATCCTACCGGAGAACGCGGAGCGCATCTGGCCCGGTTTCATAACTTATCTGGCGGCCGGTTGCGGTTTTGGTGGCAGCTGTTTCCCCAAAGATGTAAAGGCGCTGATTGCGTATGGAGAAAACGCCGGATCTCCGATGCCTTTGCTGAATGCAGTAATGCAGACCAATAATAAACAACCCGGCCAGATGCTGGACCGATTGAAATCTCATTTCCCTGACCTTCGCGGCAAGCGGATTGCTGTCTTGGGCCTGGCTTTTAAACCGGGAACTGATGATATCCGAGAAAGCCCAGCTTTGACCATTGTCCACAAGTTGCTGACCGAACAGGCTGAGGTCGTCGCCTATGATCCGGTTGCGCGCCACGAAGCTGAAGCTCATTTTAGCGACTCAATTGCTTATGAGGACGAACTGAGCCGGGCGATCGAAGGTGCGGACGCGTTGATGATAGTGACCCGATGGCCCGAGTTTTCAAAATTGCCCGAATTGGTCAAAACGTTTGTCCCACAACCGCTGGTCATCGACGGACGTCGGATGATCCCGAAAGACAGTGTCGCGAATTACGAAGGAATTGGGTTGCAGGGTTTGGTGCGCTGATCGCCCAAACGTCCGAAGGCGACCTGGCCGGACAAACGATCCAGAGAGAGTGGAGAGCGCAAGAGGGTTCCCAAGGGTATATGGCCGTACTTATTGCCTAGAACGCAAAGTGGTCCACAGTTTGGATCGTGAATAAACGCCCGAAACTGCTTGGCTTGAAGTCGTTTTAGGAAATCGTTTCGAGGCCGGGCTGTTCTGACTGGCTTATACCTAGCTGTCGGGACATGTCATTCAGGCGACTGAGGCGATCTATCATGGCTACGGTTTCCGGCAGATCCAAATACTCCAATACATTGGCCCAGCGGTGCACCCAGTCGTGCCTTTGCAGCGAATTCGCGAAGTTTATTTTCCGCCTACGGTGTTGTTCAGCTGGGTTGTCCAGCAACGCCAGAAGGCTTTCCAAGGCCTCGTCCGAGTCTTCAGGCAAACGGAACACTGCTTCGGGCCAATCAAAGTACTGATAGTAGTCAGGTGTTTCTGGGGCGTATCCAACCTGAACTGCACCGCCCGCCATTCCTTCGATTTGTCGGGGCCCCCATGCGAGATGTCCTGAGCATTGGTCCTTGTGGCCAAATTTTGCGATGTCTACTACGAAAAGTTTACTGTGTTGGATGATACTGGCCAGTAGTTCGCGGTGCGCGGATTGCTGCTCGGTGACCGGAGGTTTTGTCGCCGTGTCGTACAGGTAGAAGCCGCCACGGGCTTTCATTGCTTTTACCAGCTTCTCATGCAGCTCTGGACGCCTTCTACCCATTGAATAGACGTCAACAGGCCTTTCAACACGTGACGCAGCCGGTGCAAATCGCACCATGTCTACAGCTGCAGGCATTTGGATAACGGGCTTACCCGTCAAGCGGTGCAGTAGTTCGCAAGTTTCAGCAAACGCGCAGGTTATCAGATCAAATTCGGACAAGGATTTAATCAAAGGGGAATAAAGAGCGACGTCAGCAGCCCAGACCTCTTCGAGAACGCAGATTGCTACACCCGTTCTTTCGCGCCAATTCGGGATGGCATCCAAGGCAAGCAGCTCAATTGGTTTTTGAACATTGCAAACAAAGACATCATAGTCTTTTTCAAGCCGTGTCTTCGGCACGCCAGATGTCCAATATTTGAAAAGACCCGTATGTTTAGACAGCCATCTTTTGGGATTAACCTGAACGCGCGTTTGTTGGGCGCGGGCTGGCATCAAGATATCCGCGCCCTCGACCTGAGCGACCACATCTTCGAATTCGTACCCAGAGCAGCGTGAAATACCTGTGTTCAACTTGCGTTGAGAGAAAATCAAGACATCTCGTCGGGCTTGTTTGAAATTCATAGAACTCGTCAACCTAATACTCCTACTAAACACAAAATTAACAAATCTCTCACCCGTCCGAAACGACGCTCAATGACGAGTGATCATCCAGACTGTACCGCAGGCAGCAATGGGTTTCAGGCATAAGTGAAACCACTTGAAGCATTGTGCAGCCCGAGGGCAGGTGGCACTAAAGTGATTTATATCGCACCCAATCACCGGGATGCGCGCCACGACCAATACCCAGCCGGTGTCTGTCTCCATTCTGCCCCGACACATCGTCCCGAGCGCCATTTTTTTCTTCCCAAGTCGCCCACGGACGGTTCCCGCTTTTCCACATTTCTTCTAACCGTCTTTTGTCTGCTAGGTGGTCCATGCAGTACCAGAAACCGGAATGGCGATAGGCCATCAATTCGCCCAGCTCCATCAATTTAGGAAGAGGCCCCTCTTCCCACATGATGTCGTCGCCATTGACGCTTGCAACCGCGTCGAAAACTTCGGGTTCGAGCACGAAGAAGCCGCCATTGATCCAGTCAGTCGCTACTTCTGGTTTTTCCATGAAACCTTCCACAAGCCCATCTTCGCGCACCTGAAGGTGACCGAAGGTCGTTAGCGGCCGGACCATGGTTATGGTTGCCAGTTTGCCATGAGATTTGTGGAAAGCCAATAACGCGTCCAGATCAACATTCGAAACCCCGTCGCCGTAAGTCAACATGAACGTGTCATTGCCAAGATAAGGTTGCAAACGGGCCAGCCGACCCCCGGTCATCGTTTCGGTGCCCGTGTCAATAAGATCGACAGTCCAGGGCGGCATCTGGGTGTCTATGGCCGAATTCCGATACTCTGGCTCGCCAAACAGTTCGCGCTTGGCGAAATCGACGCGCAGATTTCCGTCATGCTGACAAAGATCCGATATGTACTGTTTAATCAGATCGCCCATGTACCCCAGGGCCAGTACGAAATCGTGATGCCCATAGGTCGAGTAGTGCTGCATGATGTGCCATAAAATCGGGCGGTTCGCGATCTCAACCAGTGGTTTGGGACGAACCCGTGTTTCTTCGATTAGGCGCGAGCCCTTGCCGCCTGCAAAAATAGCTGTTTTCATGTGGGTCTCCCACCGAATAGGAACTCGTTAAGGCTTAAAAAGATAATGCCTAAATTCCATACCACTCAGCCGTAGCTGTCAATCTCGCTTGGATCCAAATATTGCTGAAATGGTTGTCGTTAAAGAAACGGTCGCAGAAAATCGCAGGTTTTGGTCCGCCCACATAAACCGAAACTAATGCGCGGCGGCATAGTTCGCCCGCGCCGAGGCCCTTAGCGCTTTCGCGACAAGGTTCATCTTTGTGGTGTATGCAACGAAGAAAATCCAGCTGGCGCTCATCCTTTCCATCACCATGCTCTCAGTGATGTTTGAGAAGATGAACACCATCCCCAAAATGAAAACGAAGACTATGGGTTCACGGTCCGGGATGAAGCGTAGCCCATAAAACATCGAGAAGAAAAAGCGAAACAACCCTAGAAGCAAAAGAGAAATTCCCACAATGCCCACATTAAGAAATGTTTCAAGCAACCCATTGTGGGAATAGTGGGGCAGGAAGCCCAAATTGGCCTTGCTCGAATACACACTCAGGTGCGAAGCATTTTCATACCAGTGGGCGGCATATCCGTAGCCGACCCAGAACCGATCCATAATATTGGGCCAGACCAATTCCCAAATTGGAATCCGGGCCGACAACGTGGGCTTTCGTCCGATCAGTGAAAACAGAGGCTCTGCAAGTGTCGAGGCAAGTACAAATGCGACCATGCCTACAAAGATCATTGAGAACAGTATGTATCCTATGCCCCAAATTGTCTCCATTCGAGGCATAATTTTGCTAACATACAGCGCTGTCACAGAGAACAGGGCGATGATCTGAGATGACCGTGATTCTGAGGCAATCAATAGGAATAGTCCCAAAATTGCCGTCGCAACAAAGACAGTCTTTAGTTTGCCAGTGAATTGTCCAGATGCATAGGAACACGTTAGCAACGCGAACATCCCCGCAGTTCCCAGGCCGTTCTTATGCAGGAAAATCCCGTTCCATGTATTCCCCCACGGTGGAATGCCTCGTGCTTGGGGCAAGGCTATGATGGCCACCATAGCCAGCAAAATCACGATGCCATAGAATGTCGCCAAAAACAAAAGCAATCCCCGTAAGGACATAACACTGGCCAGCACTAGTCCAAGCGCGGTTGTTACGACCAATGGAACCGCGCGCTCGAAAGAATGTCTGGGAAAGTCGCTCCAAAGCACTGAAAAAAATGCAAAAATAACTAGCAGTGTGATTTCGGGGGATGAAACCGCACCGCGGATAAGGTGCCGAAAATACAATAGGGTGATCGTAAGTACAGGAACTAGCAGTAGAACTCCGATCTTGTTTGCGATGCCTTTCTGCCAGAACACGATTGCCAGAAAGTGAGTGCCAATCACCACCAGAACACACAGGCAAAAAGCAAGCACAAGGTGGTTAAACGATGTTCCTGCGTGATATTGATACGGTAAGCTGCGGGTAACAGGTTTCATGGCAAAAACTGGTCGATGAAAGAGACGTTCACAAAAAAGGATCACTCAGCAGAAGAGGGCTGCTGAAGCCACAAAACCGTACAAAGATGGCGGACGCTTGTCTACAAGCACCGCTTCGCTGCACGGTCGTAGGCTCAGATATCGTTCCCATAGACAATAGTGACCAGTTAATCCCAAATGTAAGATTAAAAACTCGGATGTTATACACTCAGATCACGCATAGGGCATTGCGACGAACGGTCCGCGTTTGTCGTTCACGATTACCGGTCCAACGATTTGTGCCGATTCAATTCTCCTGGTTGCTCCGAAATGGGCGATTGTATCTAGCTATGTTTAAAGTTTTTTTCTTGTAAGGCGTTCTGAAATGACCTGGTTTTTTGTCCCTCGAGTTCTGTCTGCGGTTTTTGCGATAGCCATTTTGATGGTTATGACGAAAGTTTTGGGCCCGGCAGAGTTTGGACGATACAACTTAACACTTTTGGTCGGAACGATCCTGTTTTCATTTTCGTTTTTGTGGCTGGTTATTGCGATCGCCCGGTTTCATCACGCCAAGGAGTTTGAGGGTAGGACAATTGCCACCGTTATGGGGGCATCGGTTGTGCTGGCATTTATTCTTGTAGTTTTGTCCAGCCTCGTAACGCTGGTTTTGCCCGGAGAATGGGTCGAAAACCTAAAATTTGCGGCGATTTTTTGTATCAGCCACGGGATGCATGAGCTTGGGGCAGCTTGCCTGCGCCAGTATCACGAAGGTCCAAAATATGCTGCGGTGACTTTGTTGCGACACGCACTAGGAGTCGCGCTGGCGGTTGGCTTTATCCTGAACGGAGGGGGCTACGAAAGTGCCGTGATTGGAATGTCGATTGGGGCTGCTGTGACCGGAGGTTACGCCTTGCTCATCGCGTTTCGGCGTTCAGGCATCGTTGTTCCCAAATTAGCCGAATTGAAAACATACCTCTCATTCGGCTTCCCTTTGGCCATTGTGTCCTCCAGCGCGACATTCTTCGCGATGTTTTCTCAGTCGATATTGGCGATTTTGGCGGGGATGGAGTCGGTTGGATACTTCGCCGCTGCACAATCCCTTGCGGCACGGACACTTCGCCTGCCAATGGGAACGCTGTCACGTGTGATTGGCCCATCGGTCTTCGAGGCCCAAGAAGTTCAGGGGAAAGCCTCGTCAGATGCGGTTCTCTACCGGTACTTCTCGTTTTTGATGCTGATCTCAATGCCGATCCTTGCCGTGTTGATATTTTCGGCGGACGTTTTTGCCAATCTTCTGTTCGAGCCTGCCTTTGCAGACCAGACCGCCGGATACATTCGTATCCTGACACTCTCATCATTTGTGTTTGGACTACAGGGTGCCTACCTTAGTTTCGCGTTTACACGATCAAAGAAGACGGTCCTGCAGTTGATTATCTCGGTGACAACGCTGCTTGGTCATGCGGCGATATCGTATCTGTTCATATATTGGCTGGGCGCGAAAGGAGCGGCATATGCATTTCTTGTGAGTGCAATTCTGAGCTTTCTGGTCTATTTTCAATACGGGCGCCGGATTGACCGTATCAGCATCCCGTTGGCAGAATTTGGCAAAGCACTTGCGGGCTTAGTTGCATTTGCGCCCTTAGGGTTGTGGGCGAACGCATCGACGGGCTTGATGCAGCAATTTGCGATCTTGGCCCTTGGCCTGACGATAATGTTCGTTGCATTACTGTGTGTCGGCCAGACCGCCGCATTGGCGGTCGTGCGAAAGCTAAAGCGGCGCTTGCTGATCGGTGGATTTCCTTCGTCCAAGTAGCTCAATCCCAGCGACAGGTGGACACCCTAAAGCAGACTGGGTGTTGCAATTCTGGCATATTTTTGCCGAGTGGATTTGGTTTCTTCGTCAGACCTGTCGTAGTCAGGGCGCGTCAATACTATGTAGGCGATCGATGGTAATCGAGTGCGTGTCGCCTTGCTGTGTTCGACCAAAAAGACGTCGCGACAGCAACAACACTGGGGTTGCCTTAAAAAGACCACAAATTGGACTGAGCATCGATAAGTACCGGCTAAATGACAAACACTGAGAGCAAACACTGAACATGGTCATTGTTTACTTACTGTCCGGACCTTTGGTCGCCGCATTGTGTTTTGTGGCGTTCATCCTCAACGGCATGGGGGTCAGCTCAGCTTTGCTTTTTGGTTTTTTGATCGGGATGTGCACGCCTCTTCTGATCATGGGGCTCAAGGTCTTGTGGGGAAGCAAGCTACGCTTGAAACTTGCAGGTAAGCTCCCTTTGAAATCCGGTAGCTAGTCAAAATTGCCGGAACGTGCCGACTTGGTGGTGAATTCACATTTATTTGCCGCCTCGTCCCTGCTGCTTTAGGAGATAGCAACGCAGGGAAGGGCATGGTGGACCTGTGAACAATTTTTGTGCGATTGCGTATTCGCGGGCTCAGCCTCAGCAACAAAAAAGTTGTTTCACGTTGCCTTTAGTGCGATGCTCGTCGCCAGGGCAATTCCGGTACGGTTTTTTGTGCGAATCGGATTAATAACTATGGGTGGGTGGCTGTTTAAGGCGGTTACAGGTCCAAGTCTATTGAGTAGAAAATAGTTAGGCAGCAGCGTTCTGGCCTCATTTTAGGTCACAGCGTTATTTGGCCATTCGCGAGTTATTAGTGTGGGGACGTCGCTGTCCTGCGTGTTAGGGGGTTAATATGAGTGATATTCCCGGTTCGTTTAGATTTGAAGAACCTAGAATTTATAATAAAAATCAGACATCTAGCGTAAAGAGTGATGTCAGCCAAAGGCTAAAGGGCTTCTACGCGTTGAAAGGTAAGCGCCTGCTTGATCTTGCGCTGGTATTGATCGGCGCTCCTTTTGTTTTGCCGCTCATGCTTGCCATTGGATTTTTGGTTAGGCTTGATGGCGGTCCTGCAATCTACCGCCAGAAACGAATTGGTATCGGTGGTGACGAATTTGATTTCCTGAAATTCCGCTCGATGGTCGAAGACGCGGATGAAATTATGCGGCAACATTTGGCTGAAAATGAATCTGCTGTTGTCGAATGGGAAACAAAGCAGAAGCTGGACAACGATCCCCGCATTACAAAATTTGGCCGTTTTATTAGAGCGACGTCTTTGGATGAGCTGCCTCAACTTTGGAATGTCTTGATCGGCGACATGAGCCTTGTTGGCCCGCGGCCGATGATGCCGGAGCAGCGGAAGTTGTATCCGGGCGGGGATTACACCCTGATGAAGCCAGGAATTACCGGTCCATGGCAGGTGTCCGAACGCAACGATGTCGAGTTTGCTCATCGCGCAATCTTCGACAGTGAGTATGTGCGAAAAGTCGGCTTCTGGTTCGACCTTAAGATTTTGTTTCGAACCATTGGTGTGGTGTGCAACGGAACAGGACAGTGAATTCGGAGCCCTTGACTGAGCTTATTTTGGCTTAATGGGTGAGAAGATTAAGTAGCAAAGGTGGTTTGGGATGCTTGAACCGATCCGGTACTTGTCGAAGCTATTCACAGCATGCGCACTTGGTTTGTCCTGCCTTATGCTAGCCACAGCGGCGATGGCGGACTTTGACCTTGAACCAGGAGATCAAGTCAGCGTTTCGCTAACGGGGCTGGATGACCTGTCCTTTGACGCCACAATAGACGCTCATGGCGATGTAAACCTGAAATGGCTGGGGCAATTTCGTGCGCAAGGGCTATCTCTGGAGAGACTGGAACTGCTCGTCCGGCAAGATGCCGCAGGTAAAATCGTCAAACAGTACGACCTTAACGGCGACATCTACATAATCCAGCTCGCTGGTGATGAGATTGAGATTGCTCGAAATGGATACCGGCCCATCATAATCGGCGGCGACGTCGCTCGAACCGGCGAAATAGACTACAGACCAGCAATAACCGTGCGCGAGGCTGTCGCCTTGGCGGGTGGGGTCCGCAGCATGTTGCTGGCCGATGATGTGACAATCGACCCAATCCAGTTGCTGCGCTGGCAGACTGCGTATGGTCAGGCTGCCCTGCAACATGCGCAAGCGCTTGTCCAATCTTGGCGCAGCTCGAGTGAACTCGCACAGGACATGGATCTTGAGCCGCCAGTTCCCGAGTCCGTCACAGTATCGCCTAGTGTTCTGGCCGAATTGATCGCTGAGCAAATCAGGATCCGCAGTATCAACCAGGAAAACGAGGCCGGTGAACGCGAGTTCTTTGAAGATGCGAGACAGCAGGCGGCCGAGAGAGTCAGAATTCTGGAAGAGCAAATAACTGAACTGGCGAAGGCGTTGGAAGCTGATGAAGAAGAAGAGGCTCGCGTGGTCAGTTTGGTCGACAAAGGATTAGCACCCGGATCGCGGCTCGCGGATACGCGTCGTACAACGGTGTTGTCCGCGACGCGCCTGCTGGAAGTTGAAGAAGATCTGGCGGGAACCAGTCTCATTTTGACCCGGCTAATCCGCGATGAGGAACAATTCGAACAAGAACGGACGTTGAGATTGCTGCAAGAGCGCCGGGTTGCAAGCCTATCCGTACGCGACGCCAAGCATCAATTGGACACAATTTCGAAATACTTGGCAGGTGCATCCAATGAGATTGGAACGGAAAGCCTCATAACCGATATCGACTATACGGTCACAATTTTTCGAACCGAAGACGGCCAGCTTCAGCAACTTGTCGCAGACAAACTGACGCAATTGCGACCGGGTGACAGTCTGGAGATTTCTGTTCAGGAAATCACCGAAGATGCGCCACTTACCGAGTGAGCGTAGCGAGATTCTGGCTACGTAATGCCCCATAGAACGTGAGTTAGTAGATCATCAAATCCAAATTTTATGAGTTCAAAGTTGACGAGTTAAGTTTATGCATTTGTGTACAATTCCTCCTGCGTATTTTGGCCCGAGAGTTCAGCAACCCGGTGCCCCAATTTGTTGGACTGACGTTCGGATAAACCTGACGGGTATGCGACGTCATACGGCAGTAGGCGTCTGAAATGGGTTATGAAACAAACATGAGTGCGACGATCAGGTCTCGGCGCGGACCCGATTTTCTGTGCATCGGGATGCCAAAATGCGGTACATCGACCCTGCAGGTTCTATTTAAGGAACGTACCGAGATTTACGTGTCACCTGTAAAAGAAATCAAATTTTTTGCGCACAATAAAATCGGCTACGATGGGGGTCTCAGGAACTTTCTGTTCTCGAAACACTGGGCGGCCCGTCAAGAGCGCCGCGCAGTTGCTCAGATAGCCAAACAAGTTGCAACAGGGAAAGAGGATCTAAAGCGCTTAAACTGGGCTGTCAGTTTTGCTACCGCTCAGCGGGACCTGGACTGGTATCTTAACCTTTTTCCAAAGAACCGAATAAGCGGTGACATCTCGCCTTGTTACCATATGCTTGACGACGACGAGGTTCAAAACCTCAAAAAACATTTACCGAACTTGAAAATAGTGATCCTTCTGCGAAACCCTTTTGAGCAATTGTGGTCGCATTGTCGAATGTCCACTCGTGCTGTCAGAATCGATGATGAGGTCGCATTTTACAGGGAAAAAGTCGAGTATCAGATGAATATTTGCCGGCGCTATGTCGATCTGGTTGAAAGGTGGCAGAACGCCTATGGCCGCGATAATGTGATTATAGATTACTTGGAAAGCCTGAGCGCGGACCCGGCGGAAGTACTTAGCCGCATTGTCAGCTTCGTTGACCCGGCGAAGGGTGCTGTGAAGCGGATCGCGGCAGTCGACGCACCGCCTAGGGTTTTTAAGGGTAAGAAGATGTTTATGCCCGATGAAACTCGTGAAATGCTGCGGGATGCTGCCCTGCAACGGCTGGAAGGCTTCGAGCGCATCAATGAGGAATGGCGTCGACGGTGGCATTCCGAGATCAGACAACAGTTCGCAAATTAGTGTGCTGATTGGCGAGCGCCAGATCTTTCGCTAACCATATCAAAAAACTTTAGTGAACTGCGTGCCCAGCAATACCATTAAATGCGATTACCCAAGAATTGGATCCCCGTAGAGCTTGACGCGTTTCATGTCTACGCGTGTAGCGACTAAGGCTGAGGGTCGTACACCGGCGTTCTCAAGTTCACGCATGGCTTGAAGGATGGACTTTCGCCGCGTGTCGTTCCATCGAACAAACAGGATCACTCGATCAGAGAGCTGCGATAGATAGCCTGATTCCACTGCGCTCAACAGCGGCGGCGTATCCAGAAGGATGGTATTGTAGGTTCCGGAAAGTGAACGGAGTAGGCTAACAAAAGCTGTAGAACACAGAAAGTCCTCCACGGACTTTATTTGACCTTCGTTCTCTTGGGCACCGATCAAGGGAAGGATGTCCAGACCATCCTGAGGTGTTCCAACGATATAGTTTTCCAGTGAAAGAGGATGAGTTGTCGCAAGTTTCAGCGACTCTGCTGTCATCTGAGACAGGTCGCGATAAGTGGACGTTAATGTATCACAATCGATGATTAGCGTTCGATATCCTGCTTGCGCACACACCGATCCGATCAGAAGAAGAGTTGAGGTATTTCCCTCATCTGGCAAAGCCGCTGCACCAGATAAGATAGTACATCCTTCTTCGGCGACCCGCTTTCTATGCTTGTTGTCCGAGTTTTTGGCAAATAAATCGGCCGACTGCGGTGTCGCAGTTTCGTCATCGGGTCGCATTGTTCGCAGGCCGATGGCGCTGCTGGCCAAAAGTTTTCGGCCGTAGTGCATCAACGTCGGATCAAGCTTTCCGTTGTTCATAAAGAAAGTTTCGAACGGCGGTTCGTTTTTGACCTCCGGAATGATCGCCGAAAGCTTTACTCCCGTTGTGTTCTCCAATTCAAACGTGGTTCTCAGGCGTTTTTGCAGCAGTTCGCGAACCACGGTAAAACCGAGGCCCAAGAAGATAACTGCAAACATGGTCGTTAGAGCGACGGACGACCTCTTGGGGGCAGATGGGTCAACGGACACGCGAGCCCGTTCAATAATATGGGCTCCCGCATCAAGGTAATTCCTTTGCTCGGCTCTGCGACCAAGTTGGGCAACAAAGTCCCTGTAGATTGTCTCAACGACAAGGATCTCATTTTCTATCCTCTTCGTGATCGAAGCGTGCTGGACCTGACGCACCTGCTGTTCCTTGAAGGTTTCAATGCTCTTTTCGAGGGTTACCTTCTGGCCGTTGAGGACCTCTAGTTTGGTTTCCAGAGCCTTGACTCCGGTGTCCAGCACTTCGGCCTGTTCCTCCGGTGTGTCCATTGCTTCAGAGGGGAATATCAAACCGACTTCGGAAGCAAAATAAATGGCTTCCTGTGTTTTTCCCTCGTTGATCAGGTTTTGAATGGTACTGAGGTGCCCGTCCTGCGCGACGATCTCTGCGTCAACCAGCTGCGCCCGTTTCTCTGATTTGATGCGTTGCGCTTTGATCGTTGCATATTCCTCAGGCGAGAACGGCGTCTCGATCGAATGCGACTCCAGTTCGGAGCTTAGAACATTAAGATCCTCGCGAATCTGGTTAATCCGTGTCGACAACCATTGCTGTGCCTGGTCAAGGTCATCGCGCTTCATTCGCGTAAGAACAGTCAAGTATTCAGAGGCCAGGTAGTTTGCGATACTTGCTGCTTTTTGCGGGGACTTTGAAGTGACGCTAATCCTGTAAACCGCTGATATCTCCCCGATCTGCTCTACCTGCCTGGATTCAAGAAGTTTTTCAACAGTTGCCGCGCGCTGAATTTCACGCAGTTCCTCGGGTTCTAGATCGCCTGCCGCACCATTGTCTCCGCCGATCGCGTTCACAATCACATCTTTCAAGCTGCGGGCCCACGAGATTGGGTTTAGGGAAAACCCAGCTTCCGCGCCCGAAAACTCGGGGTCGTCTTGCAATTGCAGACGATCAACAACGCTTTCGATGATGTCGGTGGAGCGCAGCAGTTCAAGCTCACTCTCCAAAGAGGTCAATGACAATGGAAGTCCGGACACTTGCGTCGTGAACTGCGTCTCGGTTTGGACGCGGGTGTCGATCATCACCTTCGCACTCGAGGTGTATTTGGTATCGGAAGTGTAGGTCAGAACATAGGCGGCAAACGCGACTGCAAAGGCTGCCAGGAAAATCCAACCGATCGAGCGTCTGATCGCCCAAGCAATACTCGAAATCACTCGCAGTTCAGGGTCTCCTGCCGGAGCAACGCCTAAACCGGAAAGCTCTGCGTCCAAAACTTTTCGGTACTGATCAGTCATAACAATAAACAATCTCAAACAACGATAACTGGACAATAAGGGTTTACGGGCGACGGCAACAGAAAAAACTGTATTTACCAAAAACAATGTATCGGAATCGCTCATATTGAAGCCAAAATCGAAAAGTGCCGGCTTTGATTGCTGACCTTGTCAGCGCATCCAAGATCAATACGGGATCAGAGAGCAATTTTAGTTTCAAAAAAAATGCGGTCTTTGATAGTGTTGCTCAAGTTAGAAGTATTTGTACTATTTGTTTTGAGAGTGAGTAACGATGGAGCGAGTTCTGAAGATGCGCTTGCCACATGTGATTGTAAGTGGGATGCCAGTTGCGCTTGTCAGCGATACCGAACTTAGCTCAGCGATGGTCGAAGATGTCAAACGCCGGCGAAGCGGTGAGGCTCAACGCGCATTGACTGTTTTCGATGCTAATGCATACGGTATCTCGCTGTACGAAAAGGACCCGCAATTTGCCAAGGCAATTAATTCTGCGGACATAGTGCATGCGGATGGTCAGATCGTTGTCTGGGCTTCCAAATTTGCGCGAGGTTCGAAGCCAATACCAGAGCGCACGGCGACAACAGATTTCATCCACACAGCAGCCGGACCTGCCGTTAAGCATGATATCAGTTACTATCTGTTGGGTGGCACGGAAGAGATCAACCGTTCCTGCGCTGAAAAGCTGATTGAGCTTCATCCTGGCTTGACCATAGCAGGTCGGAGGAACGGCTATTTTGACGAGTCTGAAGTTGACGCGGTTGTCGCTGACATCAATGACAGTAAGGCCGATGTTCTTTGGGTTGGGTTGGGTAAGCCAAAGGAGCAACTCTTTTCACTCGAAATTACGCCTCGTCTGGAGCATTGCGCTTGGATCGTGACATGCGGCGGTTGCTTTCATTATGTGGTCGGAGATTATGCGCGCGCGCCTGTTTGGATGCAAAAAATCGGATTGGAATGGCTTCACCGTACCGCGACTGGCCCCGGTCACATTCGAAAGAGGCATTTTCGCAGGTACCCCCATACGATCAGCGTGGTTCTTAAGAAAGATATTTTGAAGTTAAAGTGAATTGTTAAAAAGGCTCGGGGCTTTTTCCCTTGTCTTGTTAGTGGGTTGAGTTGTTCAGAAGGGAATTCATGTGTCGAAAGTGGATTTCATAGGAATTGGCGCGCAGAAAGCTGCAACCACTTGGTTGCATCATGTTCTCTCAGAGCATCCATTGATTGCGACCAGCGAGCCCAAGGAGCTTAATTTTTTTACGGCGAATTATGACCGTGGATACACATGGTACGAGAGCTATTTCCGTGGCAGTTCTGAAAATGCGATCAAGGGTGAGTGCTCGCCGACTTACTTCTTTAGTCGTGACGCCGCTGAACGCGCAGCCCAGTATAGCCCGGATCTGAAGCTTATATGCATATTGCGAGACCCAATCGAACGGGCATTTTCGAACCATATGCACGAGATCCGCAAAGGCCATATCCCACCAGAAACAACATTCGAAGCCGCATGGAAACGAAATCCTGCATATTCACTACAAAGCCAATACAAGGCTGTTCTAGAGATCTGGCTGGCGAATTTCGATCGCGATGCTCTGCTGGTTTTGTTTTCCGAGGACATCGCGTCGAATCCAAATGTAATTTATGAGCAAGTGTGTGGTCATCTTGGTGTTGAACCCAAACGGCACCCAGCGTCACTCACAGAACGGCATCACGAAAACGTAACTTACCTTTACCCAGTAGTTCAAAAAACGCTGCGCTACGGAGGGGATGCGATGCGTTCGCTGGGGATGCAGGATCTGGTGAAAAACCTCAAAAAAGCGCCTGGGCTCAAGCAGGCTATTTCGATGAACAAGCAACACTTGAAGACGAAGGTAGCACCTCCGACGCCAGAAATGCGGGAGATGCTGGTCGAGCATTTCCGATCAGATGTTAAGTATGTGGCGCAACTTACTGGGCGTGCGGTTCTACCCTGGCCGACCTGGCGCGATATGAGTTTTGTCAATTCTGCAGCGAATGAGTGAATTATGAGCGTATCAAACACTTTGAACATGGCTGGAGATATGCGCTTGAACCAAGTGGTGCGGATGTCCCGGCGTTTGCTGGGCGCGCGCTTTCTGGATAGCGAGGATTTTCTGCCGGTTATCTCTCCGGAGAAAGGGGAGAAGCTTGCCGCATTAGCTCGAAAAGCGCGTGGCAGCATCGAGACTCCGGTTTTAGTGCTTGGTGTGATGCCGCGATCAGGCACCAATTTCTTGCGCGACCTCATCGCAATGCACCCTGATGTTGGGGCTGATCCGGGTCGTCTATATGAGTTCCCTCTATTGCACGCGGCTGGGGATGCTGCGGCTTTTACTCGGGATTTCTTGCGATACTTCCCAAGAAACGAAGAAGTCTTGGGCCAGTATGACGTGCTGGCTATGCTTGCTGGCAGCTGGTTCAGAGAACTGCAAGCGCAGGTTGATGGTAAGAACATATTGCTGAAATGCCCCCACGTTCATGACCTGTCACTGGCGCGGTACATCTTTCCCGATGCAAAGATCATCCTGTGCATTCGGGACGGGCGTGATGTCGTTGACTCTTCGCTCAAGACATTTTCTCGGTTTTCACTTACGAGCAAAAATTTCCGCCAACTGGCGGATGAATGGCGTTTGGGTGCCGAGGCCATCATGACATTTGCCGAAGGTGGCCTGAACCGTAACGACGATACAATGGTCGTCCGCTACGAAGATATCCTTGCCGATACGCATGAATACGTAAGAAAAACCTTGTATCATATTGGGTTGGATGAAGCCGTGTTCCCTTGGGATGAAATCGACAAGATGCCCATTCGTGGATCGTCCCGCTCGAAGGCTTCGGATCAAGAGCGCTGGCAACCAGAGACCAAGTCAGTGGATTTCAACCCGATCAAGCGCTGGGCATCATGGTCAGACGGAAAAAAGGCGAGGTTCGACAGAATAGCAGGGCATGCGCTAGAGATGGTCGGTTATGAGCGTTGACGCACGATCTCAGGCGGGAACCCACGTTGCGATCTGTATAGCGACCTATAAACGTCCACAGGGATTGCGGGCATTGATTGACAGCCTGAACGATCAGCAGCTTGGCGCCCGCGATGTGCGCGTAACGCTCGTGATTGCAGACAACGCTCCAGCTACGACGGCCCGTTCGGTTCTGGGCGAAATTCAGGATTTGTCATGTTGGCCAGTGATTTACGTTCTGGAACACGAACGCGGGATTGTATCGGCGCGCAACCGGACATTGGCCGAGGCCCCTCCGGATGCGGACTATTTTGCATTTCTTGATGATGATGAAACCGCCTCTGAAAACTGGTTGGCAGAGTTATTAGGAACCATGATTTTACCAAACACTGTTGCGGTTCAGGGAGCTGTCGAACCGCGTTACGACGAAGCCCCACCCGCTTGGGTCGAACAACTGAACCTGTTCCGAATGGGTCCCTATGAGCAGGGGGCTGAACTTCCATCAGCTGCCACCAACAATTCAATGGCGGATGCTGCCATCATTAGAAAACAGACCATGAGGTTCGACGCCCGCTTTAACACCACTGGCGGAGAGGATGAGGAGTTTTTTTCGCGACTTCGGATCGAATCGGGCGGAACTATCCGCGCTGCTGCGCAGGCTCTGGTCTGGGATCATATCCCAGCTCACCGGGCGACGATGCATTGGCTCAGGCGTCGTTGGTTTCGCATGGGGCATACACTGGCGCGGATAGCTCAAATTCGTCGCAAGGGAATACCGATACGTGTGGTAAAAGGTTTTGCGGCTATAGGTTGGGGGCTTGTGATGTGCGTTTTCCTTGGTTTCGGGTCAAAGGCAAGATGCTGTAAAGGAGCGCTCGAAATTTATCGTGGGGCCGGGATGTTGGCGGCCTTTTTGCAGATCCGTTTCGACGAATACAATACAGCTGCCGTCCGCTTGGACCGAGCAGGAGGGGGCTGATATGGACAACTCAAAACCTGAGTTTTCGATCATCATTCCCGCTCGGAATATGGAGCGCTATGTCGAGGAAACGCTACAAAGCGTATGCCGGCAAACAATGACGGAATTCGAAGTTTTGTGTATTGACGATGGCTCGACAGACGACACCCGTGAGATCTTGGAGCGTTTCGCTATGCGCGACGTGCGTTTTACCCCAGTGACTGGCCGGGCCAAAGGTGTCGGTGCGGCCCGCAACCTAGGTTTGAGTTTAGCGCTCGGAAAGTTCGTGCTGTTTTTGGATGCGGACGATTTGCTGCACCCTGAAGCGTTGCAAAGATACTCGGATGTGCTGGCAACGTCCGACGCCGTTGCAGCCATCGCCGGTGTTCAACGGATCAACACCGTGGGTCAGGAGATGAATGGCGCGGACAACCGCTTACTTGTTCCTAGCAAGGACCAATTGGCTGTGTTGTTGCGTAAAAACTACGTGGTGAATGGCGGTGCGCTTGCGATGAAAGCCGATGCAGCGCGGCAGTCCGGCGGTTATGAAGAAGACCTCGTGTATGGCGAGGATTGGGAGTTCTGGTGCCGTGTCGCTTTGATCGGAGGGTTCGCCGTAGTCGAAGGACCGCCACTTTTGTATTATCGGCAGGTGGCCAGCGGAGCGAACTTCAGAGCCCGTGATCCCGCTTTTGCCCGGCGAGTGCCGTGCATCGAAAAGGTTTCAGCCAACCCGGCAATGCGGCAAGCCTTCGGGTCGCGGTTGCGATTCCTGCTGCGTGCGCGGAAGATTGATATCTTCTGGTCCGGGGTTCGGAACCAATATCAGTATGGGCGCAAACCGCTAGCGCTGTTGGAGGGCGTCTGTGGGATGTTTATGTATCCTGACAGCCTGTTTCGCCCAAAACTGATCTATAGGTTCATGCGCAGTTTGGATCGAAGGGTGTAAGCTTAGGCTAGGGGCTTTCTCGCGCCTATGGAGGGGATGGGGCAAATGCAACTTTCACGGCGGGCATTTTTGTTGCGGGGCACGGCGGTGGCCGCCGCGCCAATTGTGGTTACGCTAGCGCCCAGTTTTACAGCGGCCGCCGCCGACAAGGCCGATATTGGATATGTCGGAGAGAATGGGTTCCAATTGACGGTGATAGACACGATGTTGGACATGTCGACCCCGGTCGAAGTGTTGCGTTCCGACCGGGTTCGCTGGTCACCGGACCCGGCAAACGGGTTTGGTGCGTCCGGCAAGCTGAACGGATTGCCGGGCTATTTCTCGGGCGATGCGCATACCACAGCGCCGCAAATATTTACTGCCTGGCCTAAGGTTCAGGAGCAAAGTCGGAAGGACGGTTTTCGCATCGGTAACTCTGCGATTCAGCCGCAGGCAGCGGCGGATCGAACCGACAACTGGCGTGTTCTGATTGACGGACAGCCAGCGGGCATTGTCGGTCTCTGGCGCAAGTCTTCGCCCATTCGCACGCTAGCCGTTGCTGATCGTCGGTGGGAAAGCACCAAGCGGCATTTGGTGACATTTGAACTTGACCGCGCCATTCCTCAAGGTGCTGTTCTGAGCATCACGGGTCCATCCTTTGCCGAGACTGAATATGTAAAAGACCCAGACGTATTCAGTGAATCCATCCATGTGTGTCAGGCGGGCTATCCTTTGACAGGGCCCAAAAAGGCTTATGTCGGCAGTTGGCTGGGACAGGATCAGGTCGGCAAAAATGGCAGCACTGATGCATTGTTGTCACCCGCAACTGAATGGAGCTTGGTATCTACGCAAAATGGCGCCGTTGTTCGATCGGGTCGTTTGACCTTGGCCAAACCCTCCGAAGAACCACATCGGAATGGCCTTAACTTCAATGGTTGCAGTATTTATGAGGCCGACTTCTCCGACCTTGAACTTGATGGTGAATACCAGATTCAGGTATCTGGATTAGGGCGGTCATTCCCGTTCAACGTATCCCTAGCGGCCTATGATGAAGCGCTCCGCCTGGCTGCCCGATGGTATTTCCATCAAAGGTCTGGCTGTGAGATCGCCGCACCTTATGGTGAGGGCCGAACCCGTCCCCGCAACGGGCATCCGGCAGATGGGCTGACGGTCTGGCAGACGGATTTGAAGCTTGGGAATATGAGGGATGGCTACGGCAAGGTGCGGGCCCCAAAAGCGCTGTCAGAAAATGTAAACACTCTGGGCGGGTCAGACACGGCACCCGAGCGCTCATCTATGAAGGCCAACCCCAAAGCTTGGGGCGGTTGGCATGATGCCGGGGATTGGGATCGGCGCATTCAACATATGGATGTCGTCTTCCACATGGCCGATATCGTCGAGACCTTCCCCCATTGTCGCAGTCTGAACCTGAACCTTCCGGAAAGCAAAAAAACCTTCTCGCACGCAGATGTCGCATCGCGCAAAGACGATGACGATAGGGGTGACGGCGAAACCGTTCTGCCTGATCTGATCCACGAGGCACTTTGGGGGGCATCGCTGTGGCGTCGAACTCAGCACGAAAATGGTGCGATTATCGGAGGGGTCGAGTATTCCATCAGCGGAATTCTGGGCTCAGTATCATGGAACCCTGTTCAGAAAGCATATGCATATGGCCCAGAGGATTGGGCTGCTTATCGTTTTGCTTATGGGGCTGCAAAGCTGGGCCATGTGATCCATCATGTCTGCGGCGATACCGTTCTAGGAAGTGCCATCGTCGCTGAGGCAACACGCGCTTGGCATTGGGCCGAACAACAGCCAACCGACGGGTTTTCTGACTCTGCACTTAGTAGAGTTAACCAGATCCGTATCGCCGCGGCCGCAACTGTCTACCGAGCTAGCGGAGATCCTCAAGCGCGCAAGGTATTTGAAGACCAAAACCCTTTCGTGCCGCAAGCCGAGAAGCCAGACTCTTCATTGAAAAAAGAAGTGTTTCCGGCCGCTTATCTTGAGTATGTGCGAGCCGCGCGCGAGGGTCGAGAGGTTAATACCGCGATCGTTGGAGCCATCGAAGGGTGGATCAAGCAGCGCACCCTGAACGGTAAGCGCATGGGGCGCGACTTCGGGCTGCACAACACTGCCGCTTATCCCTGGGGCCTGGGATGGCTACGCTTTGGCCCCGGTTCGAACTGGCGGGCGGGGCAAATGGCAATGTATTTCGCGTCAGAAGGTGTGGCGACCACGGAAGTGCGTAACGCTGCAGTTGAGGGAATGTGGTTCGGACTGGGATGTAACCCCGCCAACGTGAGTTTCGTGCAAGGGCTTGGGCATCGGGAATTTTCTGACCCGCTCTTTACGGACGAACTCAGTGGCAAAAAAATCCCCGGACAGATCAGTTTCGGCGTAGCGGGGGGGAAGTTGTATGAATGGGAACAGCGTAAGACCGCCGGAGCGTTCTACCCACCCAATCAGGAAGCCTGGCCTATCTACACACAGATTTTTGAAAGCCGCAGTATTGCAATCGCGGCCGAACATGGGATCAAGTCGAATGCGATGGAATGGCTGGTGGCCTGTGCCTTTGCAACTCTGCCTGACTGACCCACGCAATAAAACCTAAGTTCTCGGAGCACCGGATCGTGGGCCTTTGAAAAGCTGTTGAAACCCTTTGACACTCTTGCTGTCTTGACTATGTGTACTCCAGCACCAGCGGAGCCTTGCCGTCTATAGATTTCCGCATTGATTAACTAGGAGCGTGTCAATGTTGTTTCTCCGTTCGGCACTTGTTTTTCTTAGCTTTTGCTCTTTGCCAGTAGCAGCATTGGCCCAGTCAGAGGAAAACAAACCGACCGGTTTGATCATGGAACTCAATACGGTTCAGGATGTTGGCCAGGCATGTAGGTTGACCTTTGTGATCGAAAACAAAACAGGCGCAGCAATTGATGCTGTTAGCTATGAAACCGTAATTTTCGATGCCTCTGGTAGTGTGGTCAGCCTATCATTATTCAATTTTCGTGATCTGCCTGTCGATCGACCACGCGTACGCCAGTTCGATCTTCCCGGCATGACATGCGGCGCTGTTGGTAGAGCCTTGATCAACGGTGCAAATACCTGCGTTGTTGCCGGATCGGACAGTCAGGTCTGTCATGAGGCCTTGAAACTGCAAAGCCGAACAGATGTGGAGTTGATTGGATGAGCCCCTTTGATGCATTGCGCGAAATCCTTGATCTGGGCGGGCCTGTTGTTGCGATCCTGATCGCGATGTCGGTGGTGACTGTTGCGGTCACGCTTTACAAACTCTGGCAATTCGCAGCATCTGGCGTCGGGCGTCACCGGGTGTTGTCCGAGGCGCTGGCGGCCTGGGATGCTGGCGATCCGCAAACCGCCCACGCCCGTCTGGACAAAAGCCGCAGTTACCTTGCCCCCCTGGTACGGGTTGCGATGAATGCCTCAGACACGCCGGGTCTGGACCAACGGCTGGATGCCGAGGCCGGTCTGGCGCTTGCCGGGCTTGAACGCGGCTTCCGACTGCTGGACACCGTGGCGCAGCTTGCGCCGCTTCTGGGTCTGTTCGGCACGGTCCTGGGGATGATTGAGGCGTTTCGCAGCCTGCAATCCGCTGGGTCGTCTGTCGACCCATCCCTGCTTGCCGGAGGTATCTGGGTTGCCCTGCTGACAACGGCTGTGGGGCTTGCCGTGGCGATGCCGACCTCGATGCTGTTGTCCTGGTTCGAAAGTCGCACGGCGCGCGAACGGGTCTTTGCGGACAAGGCGCTGCGCACAATTCTGGTGCCGGGGCAGGCTGTTGCGCAGGCCGACGATGTGCGGGCTGTGGCGACCGCCCCCGGACATGCGTAACACCGCACCCTTCGTACGGCGTCCCATGTCGATGACTCCGCTCATCGACGTGATTTTCCTGCTGTTGCTGTTCTTCATGTTGACCTCGACCTTTGCCAAATATGGCGAGATCGAGCTGAGCAATGCAGTGGGCGGCAGTACGACTTCGGCGACACCGACCGAGCGGTTGTTCCTGCAGTTGGGGGCGGAACGGCTGGTGCTGAACGGGCAAACGGTCTCTCTCAATGATCTGGAAACGCAATTGGAGGCCGGGCAGGTTCTGGTCAGTTTGGACCCGGATACAACGGCGCAGCGTGTCATCGACGTATTGGTTCGGCTGCGCGGGCGTGACGGGTTAAGCGTTCTGGTGCTGGAATGATCAAGTACAGGCGCCCCAAACGCAGACGCGACTCGACGATTGCGCTGATAAACGTCGTTTTCCTGATGCTAATCTTTTTCCTGCTCACCGGCACGCTGGCCCCGCCGTTGGATCCGGATCTTGAGCTCGTGAACACCGCAGACCTTGAAGGGCGCGAGCCACCTGATGCGCTGATCCTGCACGCCGACGGCACGTTGAGCTATCGTGGAACGCCTACAGATCCCGAAACGCATATGCGTGGCCAAGGGGACGAAGCCGTGCGCATCGTGCCCGACCGAAACGCACCGGGCCCGCGTCTGATCGAGGTGACCGGTGCTTTACGCCGTCTGGGCGCGTCATCCGTCTTTGTTGTGACCGAGAAGGCGCTGGAATGATCCGCCGGTCGGTTATGATTGCGGTGGTGGCCATTCTGGTGTCGCTGTTTTTGCACCTGATGGGGTTAAGCGTGACCGGGCAGCGGCTTGCAGAAGACGCGCCAGGCGGCCAAGCGCCTGAATCAATTGAGCTAAGCACGACATTCGAGGATCTTGCCGAGGTTGTCGCCGAACCGATTGAACCTGAACCGGCCGAGGCACCAGAGCCACCGGTTGAAAGGCTGCCTGAGGAACCGGAAATCCCGGTCAGTGAGGCGCTTGTGGCGTCTGAGAACCCGCAGGAGGTTTACGCGCCTGATATCGGTGAAGCCGAAGTGGTCCAGCCGACTGCCACGGAACCGGTTGAGCCTGATGTGGCAGAGACCGAAAACACATCCGAAGGCGATGCCGCCGCCAGCGAAGATGTCGACGAAACCCCGCCGGTCGAGGCGGAAACAGCGACCGATGTGCCCGAAGGAATCCCCGAGGCAGTCGCGGTCGAGCCAGAGGTCGCGACCGAGGTCCAGCCCGTATCGCCCCAACCGCAAGAGCTGGCGGCGCTGCCGGTCAACCCGTCGCCCGAGGCCGCGATCCCTGTTGTACCGTTGGAGTCCGAGGCGATTGAGCCGGATGATCCGGTTGATCCAACCGAACAGGATGCAAATGAAGACGTGACAGAACTGGCCGTGACGTCTTCGATCCGGCCGCAGCGCCCTGAACGCCAACCGACGCCGGAACGGCGGGGCGTGCTGAATGGTGCGCGGGACTTCAGCGAGTTGCAGTTTCCGTCAGAGGTGGTTGAATCGCCCCTTTACGCCTATCGGCGGGAAGGGTTGGATGCCTTCACGTCTGGCAGTAGTGGCAGCCGTTCGGGCGGGCGTGGCCCCGGCAATTCGGACACTACCAATTATGCGGGTGAGGTCTTGGTCCACCTGAACCGCGCACCCCCGGTATTTGTTGCTGCCCGGGGATTCGCCAAGGTGTTTTTCGAAATCAATCCCGATGGCACGCTGGCCTGGGTCGATGTCATTGACAGTTCAGGGTCGTCCGATGTTGACCGGGCCGCAAGGGCGCAAGTGCAGGCGGCTTCGCCCTTTCCGCTGCCGCCAGGTGGGGTCAGCCGCAAGCTGTCTTTCTTCTACACCAGCAATTGATTGGTGGGTTTCATCATCCGATTTACCCATCACAGAACCTGTTTTGAGCGGGATTTTGCCCGAATCTGCCCATTTTCGGAAGGTGGGGTCAGCCCCCGGGAAGTCTCAATTGCAAACATGTACGTTTTTTGGCATTTAAAGGGGCATCGTCGCATTTCTTTGATCAACTTTTTGTAACGAAACACTGCTGATCGCGAAACATACGTAAATACTCAGGAAATCGGGTTTCGTGCGGTATTCTGCATTTGCAAAGATGCAACAAATACCAACCTTGCCCAGAATGAAATGCAGCGAAACCATTGCGCACGCTCGGAATTTGTTCGAGTAGGCCAGCAGTCGCCTTGGCGGCTGCACTCCTCTCAAAACTTGTGGGTTTACCATGAAAAATCTTCTCATTGCATCGACGGCTCTGATTGCAACTGCAAGCGTTGCAGCGGCCGACGTTAAATTCAGCGGCTACGGTCGTTTTGGTATTGGCTACCAAGAAGATCGCACCGGCACTGTTAACAACTTTACCACGGATGCAAACGGCGACATCGTTGCTGATGGCACCGCGAACGTCGACACCGACAACACCATCCTGGTCTCGCGTTTCCGCCTGAACATCGACGGCACCGCAGAAACCGATGGCGGCGTTGAGTTCCAGGCACGTGTGCGTCTGCAGGCTGATGACGATTCCGGCAACGGCGAACAGAACAGCGCGGGCCTGAACGGCGCACGCTTCTCGGTCATCTACGGTGGTCTGCGTGTTGACGCCGGCAACGTTGCAGGTTCCTTTGACAACCTGGCAAACTACTTCGGTAACGAACCGGGCCTGGAAGAGTTTCTGGGTCAGTATTCGGGCGTGAACTACAGCTTCCTGGAGTACACTTCGACCGGTTCAGGCGCGAACGCTGTGTTCTTCCAGTACGCAGTTGGCGATTTCGCATTCGGCGCGTCATATGACCAGGCAACTATTGCTTTTGACGGTGTTGCGCAGGACGCAGACCGCTGGGACGTCAGTGCAACTTACACCTTCAACAACATCACCGCTGCACTGGCCTATGGTCAGACCAAGGCGAACGTGAACAGCGCGAGCGAAAAGCAGTCGCTGACCGTTCTGACCCTGGGTGCAGAATTTGGTGACTTCTCGGGTACCTTGTTTGTTGCGGACGATGACGTTGTTGATGACGCCGAGAACGGTACCGCATACGGTCTGTCGCTGGCATACAATCTCGGCGCCGCAACCACCCTGCAGTTTGCTTACGGTGACGGTTCGGCTGACAACGATACCCGCAATATCGGTATTGGCGCCATCTACGACCTGGGCGGCGGTGCATCGCTGCGTGGTGGTATCGGCGAAATCAAAACGGGTGACGAGGACGGGCGCATCCGCGCTGACTTCGGTGCTCAGTTCAACTTCTAAGTTGAGCTAAACTACAAAGTTTAAGGGCAGGTCTTCGAGCCTGCCCTTTTCTTTTGCTAGCTTATTTCTTCTCAAAGAACAGGATGACCTCGCCCAGCCGGACGCCATAACGCGAGACATAGGCTCGGTTCAGCAGACGGTCATCGTCCAGCAGCCACATCCAGTCGTCAAAGTTGACCCGCATGGTGCCCTCTTTGACCGGCAGGTCGATCTTGTATGTCCAGTTGAACGTGTCGCCGCGTTCGACCCCTGTGGCGGTGCCCAGAACGCCGGGGGCGGTGCCAGTCCAGGTGTCCGCGCCCGTTTTGGTCAGCGTCCAGACACGCTGCTCGGTGGCGCCGTCATCATAGACAAAATCCTCAACCAGAGTCAGGGTTTCACCATCCCACGTTCCGTCGATATCCACCGTAAAGCGGCGCGGGATATTGCCCAGAACATCCTGAAACTGGCCATAGGCGACGGTCTTGCCCTCAAAAAACTCTTCAAGGTTCAACTGCCGATCAGACAGAAAGGTCTTGGGAACGCGCGGTTTAGCTGAACAGGCAGTCAGAACGGCCAGTCCGGCGACTGCCAGGCCCGCAACAAGGACCCGACGCGAGATCATTGCAGCGGCCTTTGTTCTGCGTCCGCATCATAGCCGTTTGAACTGGGGACATGTGCGGATTTAACCTCGGGCGCGGGGCGCATCGTGGCAATCAGCTCTGCGACCTTGATGCCGAACTTGCGCATCTCGGACCGGTTCATGATTACACCGTTTTCGGTCAGGTACATCCAGTCGGTGACGTCCAAAGTGTGCCCACCGGCATCCTCAGGAAGAATAATGCGGTAGGTTAGTTTGACCGTCGAACCCGAAATCGTGCCTTTGCCTTCACCGACGATGTCATCCGCCGTGGCGATGAACGTATTGCTGGTGCCCAGCGTCAGATACCATTTACGTGTCATCTGTTTGCCGTTGGAATAGGTGAAATGCTCGGACAACGTGCCGGCGTTGCCATCCCAGTTCCCAACCATACGGGCGACAAAGCTGTTCGACATCTTGCCGTTCGGCCCATAGATCAGCCCCTCGGACAGGATTTCTCCGTTCAGTACCTCTTTCATTTTGAATGCAGGCCCAGTGCCGGTGTAGTCGGCCGGTGTTTGCGACCGGAAGCTCAGGAACCGGTTCTTGGCAATAAACAAAGCGAGAGCGGCGAACAGTAAAACAACAAGCGTTTTCATTTGGCTGAGACCTCCGTGGGCAACGTCAGGACCATGCCAAACGCGCCAAGTTTCAGGATGCAGGGTAGTACCGCATAAGCCAGATTGAGTGTTTCCAGGGCTTGGGCGGAATTTGATTGGCCAGGTGAAAAGCCGCTGCGTTCCAGCAGGGGCAATGTAAAGAAGGCGGCAAGCGCGAGGCCCAGCTTGCCCGCAAAGGACCAGATGCCGAACGCGGCTGAGGCGTTCAGGCCGGCGCGGGTCAAAACGACCGAGAACATGGCCGGCAGGACCACCATATCGGCCCCAAGTGCCGCACCCGAGGCAAGGCAGATCAGAGCAAAGCCCAAAAGCTCACCCGCCGGCAACATCGCAGCGCCTATGAAGCTGGCAATAGACAGCGGCATAGCAATGATTAGGGTCTGTTTTGGACCAATGCGATTGCTGAGCTTGGCCCAAAGCGGCACACTGGCGCCGGCGCTGAGGAAAAACAGGATCAACAAGGGACCCGCCTTGCCCGGCAATTGCAGCCTGTCTTCGACGAAGAACAGAAACAGGGTTGAGGTAATGGCGACCGGCAAGCTGTTGACCAGCGCCAGCGCCAATAGTCGCAATGCCCCGGCCTGACCCAGCCCTGCGAAAGACAGGCCCTCGCCAGTAATCGGCGTGCGCCGCCACATTGGAAATGTCAGCGCGATGGTTGCGATCGACAGGACGCCCAGAAACAGCCCAAAGGCGGGGTATCCCTGTGCGCTCGCCCCTAAAGCGACGAACAGTGCAGGCGCGCTCGCGGCAATGACAACCCCCGCCAATTGCCCACCTTCACGGAAGGCTGCCAGTGTCATTAACTCTTTTGCGTCTGGTGTTTTGGCCAGGGTTGCGCTGCGCCCGTAAAGCAGGATGGTCCCGAGGCTGTAGGCCGAGAACAGCAGGATCAGGATCAGGATCAGCGATGTCACGCTTGCGCCCTGTGGCAAGGCAAAGAGCAGCGGAAAGCCGACCGCCAGCCCAACAGCGGCCATGGCGGCGAACAGCAATTGACCGCCCGGCCATCGGTCAATCGCCCAGCCTATCAGCGGGTCTTGCACAAGATCCACAAGCCGGATCAACAGCAGTACCGTTCCAATCACCCCAAGGCTAATCCCAAGGTTAACCGCAGCAAAACGCGGCAGGTGGATGTAGAGGGGAATACCCGCCGCTGCGAGCATCAGCGCATAGAGGCTGACCCGGGGATACAGCATCACTGTCCCTTCAACTGGCGTGTAAAACTTGCAGATCTGGTGTTGTCGCCAAGAAAGATCGACATGAATGTATTTTTGACGCCTGGCCCGGACAGAGTGCAGGTTTTGCGCCCGTTCCGCCAGAAACCAACCTTGTTCGGCCCTTCCGAGATGGCCAGATAGCTGTCGCCTTTGCTGACAGCCTGAAAGCACTGCTCAAGCTGGGCTTGTGTCAGCCCGCTGTTTCCTTGCCGTGTCATCTCATCCAGCGTGGATTCGACCAGAGCCTTCTGCTTGAGGTTTTTGCGGTAGGTCAGCTGCAATCCGAAATCATCGCTCCAACTGAACGGGGCGCCGCCTGGCGTGAACAGCTTTGCGTCATAGATTGGCAGGCCAAGGTAACGGAACGTGGCGGACCCGCGCAGTTCGGCGTTCGGCAATTCGTTCGACACGGTTGACGCTTCCAGCCCGACTGGGGCCAGCAAGGTCAGCGACAGCAGAGCGACGCACCAGACCGAGCTATTCGGCCGCGACAGGGATGACCGGGTCATTTTTGGCAACGCCATTGTCAGCTCCGATGGTTTGCGGGGTGCCATTCAACTGCGCGACAACATGCATCGCGCTGGCAATCCCGTCTTCGTGAAAACCATGCCGGTTATATGCACCGGCAAACCACGTTTTGTTCTGTCCCTGCATGTCGCGAATTTGCCCCTGGGCCTTCAGTGCGGCTTGATCAAAAACCGGATGGGCGAATTCGACTTCGTCATAGATTTTGTCTGCGGGAATATCCGCCGCAACATTGAGCGTTACAAACATCGGATCATTGTCCGGAATGTTCTGCAACCGGTTCATCCAGTAGGTAACGCCGACATTTCCGGCCTGCGAACGATAGGTCCAGCTGGACCAGCAGGCCCGTCTTTTGGGCATCTGACCGGGATCGCAATGCAAGACGGCCTTGTTGGGCTGGTATTTGATCGCGCTAAGGGCAGCAATCTCTTCGGATGTGGCGTTGTCGCCCAGAATGGCCAGCGACTGGTCGGAATGGGTGGCAAGGATGATCTCATCATAAAGGTCAGCCTGGCCTTCGCTGAGTACGGTCACGCCCAGTTCATCTCTCTGGACATGCTGCACGGGGGAGGCGACGCGGATTTCGCAACCGCGGGCGCGCAATGCAGCCTCGATCCGGCGGACATACTCAATGCTGCCACCTTTGACCGTCCACCACTGATGCTGCTTTGACCGATCACCGGCCAGCAAGGCATGGTTTTGAAAGAACTGCACCAGCGAACGTGCGGGAAAGCGGTCAATGAATTCGACGGGGGTAGACCAGATCGCCCCGCACATGGGCATCAGATAGTTGTGGCGGAACCAGTGGCCCAAACGTAGTTCGTCGATCAGTTCGCCAATCGTAGTGTCATTGTTCTTGGCAGCTTCCGGGGCTTCTTTGCCAAAGCGGAGGATGTCCGAAATCATCTTGTAATAGGCCGGCCGCATCAGGTTGCGTTTTTGCGCTGTCAGGGTGCGCAGATTGTTCAATCCGTATTCAAGGCGACCATTGTCGATCGTGGCGCCAAAGCTCATCTCGCTTTTGATCACGGGAACGTTCAATTCATCGAACAGCTTGGTGAGGTTGGGGTAGGTGGAATAGTTGAACACGATAAAGCCGGTGTCGACCGGTTGATCACCGTTTTTGCCAGCCATGACCGTTCGGGCATGGCCGCCCAGTCTTGGCTCGGCCTCATAGACCGTTACATCATTGTCTTCGGATAGATAGTAAGCTGCGGATAGGCCTGAGATTCCTGCACCCACAATTGCGATTTTCTTGCGTGCGCCCCTTGGTTCGTCGAACATGTGATCCCCTTAGTTCGGCAATTTAAAAGGATTACGCATCAGATGCGTGTACGGATCAATCACGTTGGACTTTTTTGAACGTGCGTTACATCGTGATGTCTTGCCTGGTTTTTTGAGCGTTAACGTGATCCAGCTTTGTTGCCGATCCGTAAAATCCTTAAATTGTCTGAAACAACACGAAACCAATGTCCGGGCCATATGTACCCGACAGTCCGGATGGCCCAAGCATGAGCAGTTTTGACGGAAAAACTTATTGGATCGTTGGCGCCAGTGAGGGGCTTGGCCGATCTTTGGCCCAAGCGCTAAGCCGACAGGGGGCAAAACTGATCCTCTCGGCGCGCAATGCGGCGCGATTGGCCGAGATTTGCAAAACCCTTCCGAACGCGCGGGCGGTGCCGTTTGATGTGACCGATCTGGCGGCTGTGCGCCGGGCCGTTGCAGATGTCGGCGTGGTGGATGGGCTGGTCTACAATGCCGGTGCCTACGAGCCCATGAAATCGGCCGATTGGGATACCGAAGCTGTTCTGTCCATGACAGACGTGAACTACCTTGGCGCGCTGCGTGTGTTGGGTGAGACGGTGCCAGGGTTTCTACGGGCCGGACAGGGCGACATTACCCTGATCGGGTCTTTGTCTGGCTATCGCGGGCTTCCGGCTGCTGTCGGATACGCGGCCAGCAAGGCGGCGCTTGTCTCATTGGCTGAAACGATGCGATTTGATCTGGCAGGCACGGGGGTAACTGTTCGGATCGTCAATCCAGGTTTCATTAAGACCCGCCTGACCGAAAAGAACACGTTCAAGATGCCGATGTTGATGACGCCTGAGGACGCGGCGGACCGGGTGGTCAGGGCGATGTCGCGCCGCCGGTTCCGCACCGATTTCCCGGCACCGTTCTCTTGGGTGATCCGTTTGCTGGATTACCTGCCGGATTGGCTGATCTACCGCGGAAAATAGAGTCTAATCAGGTGTTTTAACCAAACTGCCCCTGACAGAACCAGCCTGCCGACATCGTGCCGCCATGGCCGTAAAACAGCCACAGTCGCTCACCCTGTTCGGTGACCACCACCCAGTAGTCACGCACGCCGCTGCGCCAGTTGGGGTCATCCAGCCACCATTCGGGTGCGATCCGTTCCGGACCGGTGGCCTGTGCCAACTGCCAGTCGCGCCCGCGCCACCGAAAGGCGGCTGGAACATCCGGGGCTTCAGCGGCCATCACCGGCTCGGGCTGCCACATCTGCAACGGGCGCGGGCGCGACGGGGCAGGCCAGTCACGGGCGGGTTCCGACCACGCCGCCGCCAACGTCTGCGCGGTTTTTTCGGGGATATGTGAGGCCGCCGGGTGCCGCCGGGTGATCACGTCCAACCCGACCCGGGCGCCCAGTTTGCCGATCAGGTCATCGACGGCGGTATTGCCCTCCAACCGCGCGCGGGCCACACGGCGCGCCTCGGCGTGACCGGCCACTGTGCGGGCGTGGATGGGTTCGGTCTGGATCGCCTCAAGCCGCAGCATGTCGATGCCATAGCCTGCGTCGATCTTATCGATTTTCATCTCTAACAAAGGGCGAATGCGGTATTTGTCATAAGTGGGCCGAGCCAAACCAACCTCGATGATCTCGGCCGCCTGATCGGCGCGATGCGCCTCGAGCCGCAGGGTGCGGACGCCACGCGCCTTCTCTTCCAGCTTCGTGCACAGCGTGGGCAACACCCGGTCGATGGCGGCCATCACGTCCTCGATCAACCCGATCGGGTTGGGCAGGGTCATCCGCACCGCAAAGTGATGCGGCGGACGCGCGGGGGATACCGGTTCGGGCGCGCTGCCCATCGCTTGGTCCAGTCTCATCACCAGCCCGCGCCCGAACCGTCGGGCGAGAGAAGCCCGGGGTTGGCCCAGCAGATCGCCGATCCGGCGCAGGCCCAGCCGGTTTAGTTGCGCGACTACCTGATCCTCCAGCCGCAGCGCCGCAATCGGCAGGGGGCTGAGCGCGCCATAAGATTGCCCTGGTGCTGCGATCCGCGCGCCACCGCCCAGAGCCATCACTTGCGGCGCGGCCCCGCCCTTGGTCCAGTGCCGCCGTTTCCCTGCGCGCGCGCGGGTGGCGCGTGCCTCTTGGCTGATGGCGTCGCCGTTGCGGTCAGACGTGGCCTCTTGCCCCGCATAACGCGCCAGCGCCCAGGCTGCGCCCAGCGTGTCGGCGATACCCATCTGAACGCTTAGCCCCATATCAGCGCAATCGGTTTCAATGACGCTCAGCAGCGCCTCCTCCCCGCCGAACAGATGCGTGCAGCCCGACAGGTCGACGATCAGACCATCGGAGATCTCTTCAGCCACCCATGGGCTGAACTTGCCGGCCCAGCGGCGCAGCGCGGTCAGAAACGCGGCCTCGGCGGGGGCGTTGCGGTGTCGTGTGATCAGGGTCGCGCACATGGCATGGGCATCACGCACGGGCTGCCCCGCACGCAGACCTGCGGCCTGCGCTTCTGCGTTCAATGAGGTGATCACCTGCATGTTCGACTGTTCCGCAACCACCGCCAAAGGGCCAACATGCAGCCCCCGCGCAGCACGGATCAGCCGTTCAGCCCCCAGACGGGGGAACCACAGTGAGAGTATTCGGCGTTTTGGCATTGGCAGACATCAAAATGTTCCCATTTTGTTCTTATCGTAGAATCATGCCTCGAGTCCACACTTACCCGCAGGTCAGGCGTTGAATGATTCCGGCTCCGTTCACGAAAACATTCAGCCGGTCGATGCGATAATCCTGTGTGGCAATGTCATCAGGACCCAGAACACGCGACCGTTCGGGCAACTGGGCTTGGATGGTCGAAACCGGTTGGCCGATGGAATCGGCAAAATCGTCGCCCAGGCAAAAGGCCAGATCAACCGGCGCGTCCGTTGAGGCTGGTGTTTCCACGGGTGCAGTCGTCTCTGCACAGCCTGCCAGCAGGACCAGCGCGGGAATAAATCGGTGCATTGGCGTTTCTCCATCTGACAATGTCGTTACTGCAATATCAAACATTTAGCCAACCTGCCACCAAAGCGCAGTTGAAAACACCCTGCAATTGACGCAGGGTCGGGGCAAATAAGACAGGGAGACAACGATCATGCGCACCCGTGCCGCCGTCGCCATTCAGGCGGGCAAACCTTTGGAAGTGATGGATGTGAACCTCGAAGGCCCCAAGGCGGGCGAGGTTCTGGTCGAAATCAAGGCCACCGGCCTTTGCCACACCGACGAATTCACCCGGTCCGGTGCTGACCCCGAAGGCCTGTTCCCGGCCATTCTGGGCCACGAGGGCGCGGGTGTGGTTGTCGACGTCGGTCCAGGCGTCACCAGTCTGAAACCGGGCGATCACGTGATCCCGCTCTACACCCCTGAATGTCGTGAGTGCGAATACTGTCTGCACCCCAAGACCAACCTGTGTCAGGCGATCCGCGAAACCCAAGGCCGGGGCCTGATGCCCGACGGAACCTCGCGGTTTACGACTTTGGATGGTGACCCGATCCTGCACTACATGGGCTGCTCGACCTTTGCCAACCACACGGTTCTGCCCGAGATCGCGCTAGCCAAAGTGCGTGAGGACGCGCCTTTCGACAAGATCTGCTACATCGGCTGTGGGGTTACCACCGGCATCGGCGCGGTCATCAACACCGCCAAAGTCGAGATCGGCAGTCGCGCCATCGTGTTCGGTCTGGGCGGCATTGGCCTAAATGTCATTCAGGGCCTACGTCTGGCCGGAGCGGACCAGATCGTCGGCGTCGACCTGAACCCGTCAAAAGTCGAGATGGCGACCAGGTTCGGCATGACCGATTTCGTCAACCCATCCGAGGTTGAGGGCGACTTGGTGCCTTATCTGGTCAATCTGACCAAAGGTGGTGCGGATTACACATTTGACGCCACCGGCAATGTCGGCGTGATGCGCACGGCTCTGGAAGCGGCGCACAAAGGTTGGGGTGAATCGATCATCATCGGCGTGGCACCTGCCGGTGCCGAAATCTCGACCCGCCCGTTCCAGCTGGTCACCGGTCGTTCGTGGCGCGGCACCGCCTTTGGCGGCGCGCGGGGACGGACCGATGTGCCCAAGATCGTCGACTGGTATATGGACGGTAAGATCGAGATCGACCCGATGATCACCCACACCATGGGTCTGGACGATATCAATCACGGCTTCGACCTGATGCATAAGGGCGAAAGCATTCGGTCGGTGGTTGTTTACTAAGACTCTAAAACGAGACGATCCGCGTAATGCGGTTGAAAACGGCGCGCGGAATAGTGCGCCGTTTTTTAATTTGACGTTTACTCCCCTGGCCGTGACGCCCCGGTATCCGACCGAGGTGACCGCACCCGCAAGACGGGCGTGTTGGCTGAGGTCGTGTTGGTTCTGCTTTCGCGCCACACCACGTAGATGCCGGATGCGATAATGACGCTTGCACCGACTGCAACCCAGACGTCCGGGCGTTCACCAAAGAAAGCCATCCCGAAAATCGTGGCCCAGATGATCTGGCTATATTGACTAGGGGCAATAACCCCGGCGGGCGCGGCCCGATAGGCCAGAATGATCAGGTGCTGGGCGATGACCGAGAAAACGCCTACCAATGCCATCATCGCAAGATGCAGCAGGGATGGTGGTTGATAGACGGCAGGCTGTGCAAGGCTCATCACCGCGATGGCCAACAACATGGGGTACAAGATCAGCACGGCCGATCGTTCCTCATTCCCGATCTTGCGCACCAACACGGATGCAAAGGCGCTGCAAAAGGCGGCTGTCAGGGCGGCCAGATGGCCCAGCGTGATATCCGTTGTGCCCGGACGCAGGACAATCAGAACGCCGATCAAGCCCACGCCCACGGCGGCCCAGCGCTGGGCGCGGACCACCTCGCCGAGAATGGGGATCGACAGGACCGTTACGATCAGTGGAAAGGAGAACAGCAGCGAATAGACCTCGGCCAGCGGCAATACGGAAAAGGAGTAAAACGCGCAGGACATTGCGGTGACCATCAAGCCCGACCGCAGCAGCACCAGCCATGGGTGGCGGGGCAGGAAGTTCCCGGTTGTCCGGTCGGTCAGAATCGTGACGGCCATGGGCACAAAGGAAAACAGCGTGGCAAAAAAGATGATCTGCATCACCGAGTAGACGCCGCCAAGCGCCTTGATCAGCGCGTCATGGCTGGCAAAGACCGCAAAGCCCAAAAACGCATAGCCAAGTCCCCGAAGGGTGGAGTTCTGAGTGCTCATCTTTGTGGCCTCGGGTGATGTCTCGGTGTTGTGACTGTGCCATCACACCGCGTATGTTGCGGGTGGCTTGCCTTTGAGTAAACCCATTTTGGCTGCGCGCATAGCCCTTAATTTACCGCTAACATTGCATGGCCGCTATGACGCGGGATCACCGCAGGATCGGGGGTGCATCCTTGGGTTGGCGTGCGGATTGAACACCGGCCTTCATTCCCACACCAATGCGGCGCGCCAGCGCGACCCACGGTATCGCGGTTTCAGGGGGCAGCGTCTGCGTCGCGACCTCTTCGAACAGATCCAGCCAATGGGCGAAGAACTCGGGCTTTACGTCGGGACGTTCGATATGGACTCGTTGCGGGTTGCCGTCATAACTGCGCTCGAACAAAATCGCGTTGCGCCAGAAGGCGGCGATCTTTTCCTCATGGGCGGGCCAGTTGTGGACATGTTTGTTGAAGACAGGTCCCAGTACCGTGTCCTCGCGCACGCGGGCGTAAAAGGCGCGGACCTGCGCGTTGATCTGGTCCGGCGTTGCAGGAAAGCGTGGGGGCAGGGTGGGTCTGGTCATTAGGATGGTCCGATTTCGACTCTGTTCAGGGGCATTATCGCGTTCTGCGGTCATGCGACAGGCGTGGTTTTGTCGCGCGGGTTCGGTGTCAGAATATGCCGCAACAGGGCCACCGGATGCGCCCGTAGGCTTAGGCGGGTGGCGACGTAGTCCTCGACCACCTGCTCGCCCAAGGTCATTTTCGGCAGGTAGGCCTCGGGTTCATACAGCGCCTCCCCCTCCAGATCTTGCGAGAACAGCGGCAGGGGTTTGGCTGTGGCGATCGCTTTGGCCTGCCACAATGCCTCGCGCCGTGTCAGGTCGCAGGCGGCGAAGGCATCCGCCTCGGCCAGCCGTTCGATCACCGATGGTCCCAAACCGGCACGGCGCCAGACATCGTCGACCTGATGGTAGCCATTGCCGCGCGCGGCTGTCAGCCAGCTGGCATCTTCCTCGCTGAGGCCCTTGATCTGGCGGAAGCCCAGCCGCAGCGCCAGCCCTCCCTGACCGTCAGGTTCCATCACATTGTCCCAAAAGCTGGCATTGATGCAGACCGGGCGCACTTGAACCCCATGCTCGCGCGCATCACGGACGATCTGGGCGGGGGCATAGAACCCCATTGGCTGCGAATTCAGCAGGGCGCAGGCAAATATCCCCGGATGGTGGCATTTGATCCAGGCCGAGGCATAGACCAGCAGCGCAAAGCTGGCCGCGTGGCTTTCTGGGAAACCGTAAGAGCCGAAGCCTTCGATCTGGGAAAAACAGCGTTCGGCGAAGTCCTGTTCATACCCGTTGCGTTTCATCCCGCGCAAGAAAAGCGCGCGGAATTCGCTGACATTGCCGTGCTTCTTGAAGGTTGCCAGAGACCGGCGTAGCCGGTCGGCCTGTTCCGGGGTAAAGCCTGCGCCGACAATGGCGATCTGCATGGCCTGTTCCTGAAACAGCGGCACGCCCAGCGTTTTACCCAGCACCTCGCCCAACTCGTCCGAGGGGAAGCTGACCTCCTCCTCTCCGTTCCGGCGGCGGATATAGGGGTGGACCATGTCGCCCTGAATGGGGCCGGGGCGGATGATGGCGACCTCAATCACCAGATCATAGAAATTGCGGGGCCGCATCCGGGGCAGAAAGTTCATCTGTGCTCGTGATTCCACCTGAAACACGCCAATCGAGTCCGCCTTGCACAGCATGTCGTAGACGACAGGGTCCTCGGGCGGCAGGGTCGCCAGCGTATAGCTGGTCTGATGGTGCTGACCGATCAGGTCAAAGGCCTTGCGAATGCAGGTCAGCATCCCGAGGCTGAGGACATCGACCTTGAGGATGCCCAGCGTGTCGATATCGTCCTTGTCCCAGCAGATGACCGTGCGGTCCTCCATCGTGGCGTTCTCGATAGGAACAAGCTCGTCCAGACGCCCCTCGGTGATGATGAAGCCGCCGACATGCTGAGACAGGTGACGGGGGAACCCGTCGATCTCATATACCAGCATTAGAGTCTGTTTTAGACGGCGATCTTCGGGGTCGAGGCCAATCTCGCGCATCCGTTCCGCCTCAAGCCCCGCAGCGGAGAAGAAGCCCCAAAGCTGAGATGAGAGCGCTGAGATCGTATCTTCGGTCAGGCCCATCGCGCGGCCAACCTCGCGGATGGCGCGTTTGCCGCGATAATGCACGACCGTTGCGCAAAGGCCGGCGCGATGGCGGCCATAGCGGTCATAGATGTGCTGGATCACCTCTTCGCGGCGCTCATGTTCGAAATCGACGTCGATATCGGGGGGCTCATCCCGCGCCTCGGAGACAAAGCGTTCGAAGACCATCGTGCCCATCTCAGGGCTGACCTCGGTGATGCCGAGGCAGAAGCAGACCACCGAATTGGCCGCCGAGCCGCGTCCCTGGCAGAGGATGTCGCGCGAGCGGGCGAAATGAACGATATCGCGGACTGTCAGAAAGTAGGGTTCGTATTTCAGCTTGCCGATCAGGGCGAGCTCATGCGCCAGCATCTTTTTCGCCTTCTCGGACGCGCCTGCCGGATAGCGCCATTGCAACCCTTCATGCGCCAGACGATGCAGGCGTTGGGTCGGGGTTTCCTGCTCGCTGCCCTCGCTGGGGTACTCATAACGCAGCTCGTCCAGCGAGAATGTGAGCTGTTCGCTGAGTTCATGCGCGCGGGCAACGGCCCCCTCATAACCTTTGAAGATGCGCAGCATCTCGGCCTCGGACCGCAGGCGTTGTTCGCCATTGGCCAGCGCCTCGCGGCCCAACTCATCGACCTTGCGGCGCAGGCGGATGGCGGTCAGCACATCCCCCAGCTTGCGGCGGCCCCCGTGATGCATCATCGGCGTGGCACTGGCGAGGGTGGGGATGCCGAGTTGCTTTGATTCAGTCTCTAATAAAAAGAAAAACGCGCTATCTGCGCCATCATACCGGGGGTGCATCAACAGATGCATCCGCCCGGCAAAGCGGCGCGTCAGCTGTTGCGCTTGTGTCCGCCATGCGTCCGCGCCGCCCGGAGACCGGGCCGTTTGCGGCCACAGCAGCAAGTGGAGGCCGTCGGAAAACTCCAGCAGGTCGGACAAGTGCAGGATGCAGTCGCCTTTTTCGGCGCGCAGGCGGCCTTTGGACAGGATACGGCATAGGTTGGCCCAGCCCTGCCGGTTCAGGGGCAGGGCGGTAACCGTGGGTGCGTCGGTAAAGATCAGTCGTGCCGCCGGTATCAGACGGGGCACCGCGTGGATCGGGTACGAGGGCGGTTTGGGGATGTGATCGGGGCAAGGCGGGCCTATGGAGGTGTTCTGCGCCTCCCACTCCAGCCGTTCGCGCACCTTGCGGGTGATCTCGCGCGCCTGCGTATGGGCGCGCACGATTCCGGCGACCGAGTTGTCATCAGCGATGGCGATGGCGGGCAGGCCCAGGGTGACGGCACGCTCCATATACTCCTCGGGGTGGGACGCCCCGGTGAGGAAGGTGAAATTCGACGTGATCGACAGCTCGGCATACATGACGATTCCATATTATATTCACGTTTTGTTCTTTTTCGAGTCCTTTGCGCAGGAAACGGGTCGATTGGATTTGGTCCGATCGGCAGTGTCGGGAAAAAGGAGACCCAAAATGTTCAAAATCACCGCATTACCCACCGACGACGTACGCGCCCTTCAGGCCGGTCACCCGGATGCTTATGGCGCAACACCAGAACGGACCGTTTCCACGGGTGCCGGTAACCCGTGTCGCCATTGTTTGCAAAATATTCCCGAGGGTGAAGAAATGCTGGTCTTGGCCCACAGGCCCTTTTTAGAGACACATCCATATGCCGAAACCGGGCCGATCTTTCTGTGTGCTGCACCCTGTGAGCGATACGAAGGGCAAGACCTGCCCGAGATTCTGACCTCGTCGCCCGACTACCTAATTAAGGGCTATGGCGCAGATGACCGCATCGTCTATGGCACCGGGGCGATCACGCCCACGGATCAGATCGGTGCAAAAGTCAGAGATATCTTTGCCCGACCAAATGTGGCCTATATCCACGTCCGATCTGCGCGAAACAACTGCTATCAGGCCCGAATCGACCGAGACTAAAGCTTGACCCTGTGCATCCCCCGGCGCGGCTGATCCGGATCAGCCGCCGGGGCGTCCTCGGAGCGGCTGGACGTCAAGGCGAGGAACACATCCTCTAGATCAGCCTCTTCAGTGCGGACGTCGCGAATGCGGATATTGGCTGCGCGGACGGATTCCAGAACTTGCTCGGCGTTGGTTTGGGCGCTGCGATATTGCAGAACAAGGTTACCATCGTCGCGCAAGGCGGCTTCGACCCCTTCGGTTGCGGGCAGATCGACGACTGGGCTGTCAGGAACGATGACCATGGTGCGGCTATCCATTCGGCCCAGCAGGTTGGCGGTGCTGTCCTGAGCGATTTTTTCACCGTGGTTGATGATGGCAATCTCGTCACACATTTCCTGCGCTTCTTCCAGGTAATGGGTGGTCAGGATGATGGTCATGCCCTGTTCGTTCAGCTTGCGCACATTTGTCCAGAGCATCTGGCGCAGTTCGATATCCACACCTGCCGTCGGTTCATCCAGCACCAGGATCTTGGGGTGATGCACCAGCGCCTTGGCCAGCAGCAACCGCCGCCGCATGCCACCCGACAGCGTGCGGGCATAGGCTTCGGCCTTGTCGCTGAGACCGACCAGTTCAAGGATCTCATCGCTGCGGCGTTGGGCCTTGGGTACGCCGTACAAACCGGCCTGCACCTCCAACGCGCCGCGGGGGGTGAAAAACGGGTCAAGGTTCAGCTCTTGGGGCATCACGCCAATCGCGGCGCGGGACTGGCGCGGGTTGCGGTCCTGATCGTACCCCCAAATCGACACTGTACCCGCAGATTTCACCACCAGACCGGCCAGAATGTTGATCAGGGTCGATTTACCGGCCCCGTTCGGACCCAGCAGGCCAAACACCGACCCCCGTGGAATGCTCAGGTCTATGCCCTTCAGTGCCTGTTTCTCGGGCTGGCCCTTGCCACCCCGATAGGTCTTGCGCAGTCCATCGATCCTGATTGCCGCATCGGTCATGAGACCCTTGCCCCCGGTTTGCTCATCGCTCATAAACGCACCTAATGCATGCCCGCGAGGCCGACAACCAATGAAGGATCGCCAGCCGTGACACTTGATGCACCGGAAACCAAGATCGTCGAAACCGCACGTGTTGCCTGTGACGGCGGCGAAGGCGCATTGGGCCACCCGCGCGTTTGGTTGCAGATCCCCGAAGATACGGGCTGGGTCGAGTGCCCGTATTGCGATTGTAAATACGTACTGTCGGAGCACAACGCGCAATAAATTCGGGGGCCGGATGCTTTTTGCAGTGCAGCTTTTGCGGGTGTCCGATCAGGACCCGATTGCCAGTGGCGGACATCGAGACGTGTATGCCTGCCCAGGGCAGTCCCACTTATTGGTAAAGGTGACGCGCCCGCGTAAACGGCCCAACCGATCCTTTGCAAAACGGTTGATCCGACGGCTCTTGCCCGATTCTGTCTTTCGCAATGCGCTGAAGGAAATCGAGGGTGAGATGAAGGCGGCGTTAAAAAGCGGCACCGACATCGAGCACCTGCCTTTGGCGCGATGTTTTGGCATAGCGCAAACCGACATTGGCCCGGCGATCATTGTGGAACGGATCGAATCCGATGACGGACAGCTCGCACGTCCCCTAGCCAAGCTGTGCGAGGATGGAGCGCTGAGCGAAGATGTTCTGAATGAATTGAACAGCTTTGCCAAAAAACTGTTTAAGCTTCAAATTGTTGCCCGCGATATTCACGAGACCAACATTGTCTACGGGCTGCGCAATCAAAGCCGGATGTTTTTGCTGATCGATGGTTACGGAGAGCGCAATCTAATTCCCTTGCGCACGTTGAGCCGCAGATTGAACGACCGGTCGCTGCACAAGCAGATGAACGGCATCGCCGAGCGTGTGGGACTGATCTGGGACAGAACCGGGCAGGAATTCCGTGTCGCGTGATTGACGGCCTGCGTTGACGTTCCGGCACAGTTTTCCGGCCTCTTGTGTGGATTGACCACCTTCTTTGCTGGCCACCCGCGCGGGCCTGTGGCAGAACCGTTTCCAACCAGAACGGAGCGCGCGCATGAGCAATTTCGGAAAAGGGTGTCACCTGCATCTGATTGACGGATCGGCCTTTATTTTCAGGGCCTACCACGCGCTGCCGCCGCTTACACGAAAATCGGACGGACTGCCGATTGGCGCAGTTTCTGGCTTTTGCAACATGTTGCAGAAATATGTTGAAGGGAACGCTGGCCCGGACGCACCGACCCATGTGGCGGTGATCTTCGACAAAGGCTCGCACACGTTCCGCAACGATATGTATGACCTCTACAAGGCCAACCGCGAAGCGATGCCCGAGGACCTGCGCCCGCAGATGCCCCTGACACGCGAAGCAACGAAAGCCTTCAACATCGCTTGCAAAGAGTTGGAAGGGTACGAGGCCGACGACATCATCGCAACCCTTGCTGTGCAGGCGCGTGAAGCGGGCGGGCGTGTGACAATCGTAAGCTCGGACAAGGACCTGATGCAGCTGGTTGGCGGCGGTGTCGAAATGCTGGATGCGATGAAGAACAAGCGCATCGACCGCGATGGTGTGATTGAGAAATTCGGCGTTGGCCCTGAACGTGTGGTTGATGTGCAGGCACTGGCGGGCGACAGCGTCGATAACGTTCCCGGGGCTCCAGGCATTGGGGTCAAGACGGCCGCCCTGCTGATCAACGAATACGGTGATCTGGAAACACTGCTGGACCGAGCGGAAGAGATCAAACAGCCCAAGCGCCGCCAGACTCTGATCGAAAAGCGCGACCAGATCGAGCTGTCGAAGAAACTGGTGCAACTGGACGAGAACACACCGCTGGATTTCACGCTGGACGATCTTGAGGTGAAAGATCCCGAACCTGACACCTTGCTGGGTTTTCTGGCAGATATGGAGTTTCGCACGCTCACTAAACGGATCGCGGACAAGTTGGGTGCCGAAGCGCCAGCGATTGCCGATGCGCCTGCGCCGGCTGCTGAGGTGGTCGAAGCTGAAGCTATCCCCTTTGATGCGTCAAAATATGAATGCGTACGGGATGCGGGTGCGCTGCAAAAATGGATCGATCAGGCGTATGAGCGCGGCTGGATCGCCGTGGATACGGAAACCACTGGCCTGAATGAAATGATAGCTGATCTGGTCGGCATCTCTCTGTCAGTTGAGCCGGGCGAGGCGTGTTACATCCCGCTGATCCACCGCGAAAGCGCCAGCGACGATCTGTTCGGTTCAGACGCGCTGGCCGAGGGGCAAATGCCCATAAATGAGGCTCTGAAGCTGCTGAAACCGATGCTAGAGGATCCTTCGATCCTGAAGATCGGGCAGAACATGAAGTATGACGCCAAGATTTTCGCCCGCTATGGCGTGAATGTTGCGCCAATCGATGACACAATGCTGATGTCCTACGCGATGCATGGCGGCGAGCATGGGCATGGGATGGATACCTTGTCCGAACGCTATCTGAACCACACGCCGATCCCGATCAAACCGCTGCTGGGTTCGGGTAAATCGGCGATCACTTTCGACAAGGTGCCGATTGATGAGGCGACCGCCTATGCGGCTGAAGATGCCGATATAACTCTGCGCCTGTGGAAGCTGTTCAAACCGCAACTGCATCAGGTGCAGGTGACAACGGTATATGAGACGCTCGAACGTCCATTGGTGCCGGTTTTGGCCGAGATGGAAATGCACGGCATCAAGGTCGACCGCGATGTGCTGAGCCGGATGTCCAATGCTTTTGCCCAGAAAATGGCTGGATTAGAGGCTGAAATCCACGAGTTGGCCGGCGAGAACTTCAACGTCGGTTCCCCCGCTCAACTGGGTGAGATTCTGTTCGACAAGATGGGTCTGGAAGGTGGCAAAAAGGGGAAAACCGGGAAATATTCGACCGGGGCTGATATTCTTGAAGACCTCGCGACCGAGCATGAATTGCCGCGTCGCGTGCTGGATTGGCGGCAGCTGTCAAAGCTGAAATCGACCTACACCGACGCGCTGCAAACCCATATCAATCCCGACACCGGCCGGGTGCATACGTCTTATTCAATCACCGGAGCCAACACCGGGCGTTTGGCCTCGACCGATCCGAATCTGCAAAACATCCCCGTGCGCACCGAGGAAGGTCGCCGTATACGCGAGGCGTTTATCGCCGAGCCGGGCAATGTGCTGGTCAGCCTCGACTACAGCCAGATCGAGCTGCGCATTCTGGCGCATATCGCTGATATTTCGGCTCTGAAACAGGCGTTTTCCGACGGGCTGGACATTCACGCCATGACCGCGTCCGAGATGTTCGATGTGCCGCTGGACGAGATGACGCCGGATATCCGCCGTCAGGCCAAGGCGATCAACTTTGGTGTGATCTATGGCATTTCGGGCTTTGGTCTGGCGCGCAACCTGCGCATTCCACGGGCCGAGGCGCAGGGGTTCATCGATCGCTATTTCGAACGCTTCCCGGGTATTCGTCGCTACATGGACGACACCGTCGCTTTTGCCAAAGAACATGGCTATGTGCAGACGCTGTTTGGTCGCAAAATCCACACGCCTGAAATCAATGCCAAGGGTCCGCATGCCGGTTTCTCGCGCCGCGCAGCAATCAACGCGCCGATTCAGGGAACTGCGGCAGATGTGATCCGACGAGCGATGGTGCGGATGCCGGATGCGATCAACGGATTGCCTGCAAAAATGCTGCTGCAGGTGCATGACGAATTGCTGTTCGAAGTCGCCGAGGATGCGGTGGACCCTTTGATCGATGTCGCACGCGACGTGATGGAAGGCGCATCTGATCCAGCTGTGAAGCTGGATGTGAAGCTGAGCGTGGATGCCGGGCAAGGCGCCAACTGGGCTGAGGCGCACTAGAAATTCATCAAGCGGGCGGCGCTGCTCATCAGGCCCGGCAGGCCCTCTTCGCAGCGGGTCAGCCCTGCGGTCTGACCCAGCCCTCGACCATACGTTTTACTGTTGGTCCAAGGGTCAGGATGACGGCGAAGGCGATGGGCCAGCAAAAAGCCCAGGAACTCATCCAGTCACCAAATGTGGACGGTCCGAAACCGACAGCTTTGACCGTGGCGATGCCAGTGACGATACAGGACATGAGGCCGGACATGATCAGTCCGAATACAGCGTGGGCCAAGCGGGCAGGGATCATTTCGGGCATCCTTAAAGTCGCGATGCCCCGGTTTTAGATATTTTCGCCCTGATTGCCAGACGGAATAGGGTATCTGGCGTCACATCCAGCCCAGTGAATGCACGGTTCTGGATGTTGACGGTGTGTATTCGGCGCTAACCCAACCGGAATATCCCGACGCCGTCATAGCGTTAAAAAGCTGAGAGAAATCCGTCGGGCCGCGTCCCGGTTCAGAGCGGTCCGGGGCGGCCCCGACCTGGGCATGTACGACCCTTGGATGAAACTGTTCCCAAACCTGCAGCGCATCTCCGTGGATCATATGGGCGTGAAAGCTGTCATATTGCAGGCCGACATTCGGGCGATCCACACGATCCAGGATGTCAGCAGCCAGGTTGTAATCGTTGAGGAAGTAATCGGGCTGAGACACGGGGTTGAGCGGTTCAATCGTGAATTGTTGTTGTGGTGCAAGGTCGGCCGCCCATTGCAGGTTGTGCACCATGCATTCAAACGCGTCCGGTCCCGAGGAATAGCCTGACATGATGTGGATCAGCCCCGGGCGCAGAACCTGAGCATAGCGCAAAACGCGGCGGATATCCGACTGGAACCGGTCTTCACCACCGGGAACAGCGGCATAACCGGGATCGCCGCCGGTGTAATTGGGTGGGGGCGCATTGATCAGCACCAGATTCAATCCGTTGGCCAGCAACGCGCGGTGTGTCTCTTTGGCGGCCAGTTCGTAGGGGAACAGAATTTCAACCGCCTTGAACCCAGCCTCTGCTGCGGCCTGAAACCGGTCCAGGTAGGGAAGCTCGGCAAAGAGCAGAGAGATATTGGCGGCGAATTTTGGCATCGGAGGCCTTTGGTTAGCTGGTGCGCTGACCTTATCCGCGAGGCGATTTTAACGAAAGAGACTGAAAACGACAGTTTGTCGAAATTCGACCAGATCGGCCTGACTGAATCAGCGAGGGTCGGGGCAACGCGGCGAATCATTTCAGAACGCCGTGCCAACAAAAGGTTCGAACATAATGGCGATGAGCCCAGACCCCGCGCGCGGGAACGCCCTTTCTGCGTCTGCCGGGCAAAATTCGGCCTTGTCCGGCAACGGCTTGGCAGTGGCATCCATGCTGACGTGGGCGGCTGGGTTTCCGGCGGCCGAGGTGCTGTTGCAGACATGGCCGCCAGTTGCGCTGTTGGTTGCGCGCATGGCCATGGCTGTTGCGTTTCTACTCCCGATCTGGGTCATGATAGATGGCCCGGAACGGGTTCTGCGCGCCCGTTGGGGACATGCGTTTGTTGTCGGCGGGTTTGGCATCGGTCTGGGGATGTTTCTGCTGATCGTGGCGCAAAAACTGACGGACCCGGTCACAACGGCCATCATTGCCTCATGCGCGCCATTGATTGCAACGCTACTGGAACTTGCGTCTGGTACTCGGCGACTCAAGTGGAATTTTGCTGTTGGGGTTCTGATCTCGGTAGTGGGCGGATTGATCGCCACCAGCGCGGTGGCCCCGGCACAGTTGGGTTTGGGCGCGGCCTGTGCCGTTGCGGCGACAGCATTGTTTTGCTGGGGAAGCCAGGCAACCTCGCGAGATTTCCCCGAATTAAGCCAGACCGGGCGCGCAGCAGTCACATTTGTTGGTGGGTTCTTCATGGCAACCATCCTGATGGCCGGCGCACATCATCTGGGCATGGATATCGTGCCGTCCATTTCTATAGACTCGCGCCAAATTGGAATGCTGGCGATCTATTCGCTGATTTCCATGGCGCTCAGCCAGATCCTGTTTGTTGCATCGATTGGCAAACTGGGCGTCGCGCTTTCGTCCTTTCACATCAATGTCGCCCCTTTCTACGTGATGCTGATCATGCTGGTGTTGGGCGAAGAGTGGAACTGGACCCGTGCGCTGGGCGCAGGGGTCGTGGCAATGGCTGTTGTTCTGGCACAGGATCGTCGGGTCGCAAAACCGGCCTAGTCGGTCAGGCTGTCCGACCGGACAAGCGGGAAAAACTGCCCACCGGACCAGACGCCAAACCAGCCGTCTTTGTGCGTTGCGATGTCCACAAGACGATAAAAGCTTTTGCGATCTATGCGCGCCTCAAGATTTGCGCGAACCAATACGTAAGGTGATGGCTCATCTGTTTCGGGATCGATGACAATCCGGATCGGGTGATCAGGACCAGCTATCGCGGTATCACCAACACGGGTCGTAAATGTCAGTACTTGGGCCTGACCCTCGCCTGTCGCGTCAAAATCCACGGCCACAAAGGGCGCATCCTCGACAGTGATTCCCACCTTTTCCACCGGCGTCACAAGGTAGTATTTCCCGTCTTCTTTCTTAAGAATTGAGGAAAAAAGCTTCACAAGCTCGAACCGGTTGATCGGCGACCCTAAATAAGTCCAAGACCCATCTTTTGCGATATGGATGTCCAGATCGCCGCAAAACGGAGGATTCCACAGGTGAACAGGGGGTAAACCCCTGGTTTTGGCCGCTTTGACCGAGGCCGCCAGCCCATCCGGAGAGGGGGTCACAGGTTTTTGTCCGCTCATTGCTTTTGCCATTTCCTTTTCGCGCGATACACTTCAACCATAATAGTCCACGGAAGGGAAAGTCATGACCGAACCTGCCGAACTCGTGTCCGAGATCGAAGCGCTGGAAATTAAACTGCAAGAGGCCAAGGCCTCGATCACCCGTCGCTTTATCGGACAGGAAAGGGTCGTGGACCTGACGCTGACCGCGCTGTTGTGCGGTGGGCACGCCCTGCTGATCGGCCTGCCTGGGCTTGGCAAGACGCGGCTGGTTGAAACGCTGTCGACCGTGATGGGTCTGCACGGTAACCGCATCCAGTTCACACCCGACCTGATGCCCGCCGATATTCTGGGGTCCGAGGTTCTGGACACAGCCGAGGATGGCAGCCGCCACTTTCGCTTTATTTCCGGTCCGATCTTCTGTCAGCTGCTGATGGCGGACGAAATCAACCGGGCCAGCCCCCGGACTCAGTCAGCGCTGTTGCAGGCGATGCAGGAACGCACTGTGACTGTGGCTGGCGAAGACCGCGATCTGGGTGAACCATTCCATGTATTGGCGACGCAAAACCCGATCGAGCAAGAGGGTACTTATCCACTGCCCGAGGCGCAGCTGGACCGTTTCTTGGTTCGAATTGACGTGGATTATCCCGATCGCCAGACCGAGCGCGATATTCTTCTGGCCACGACTGGCGTGGAAGAGGACGAAGCGCACGAGATTTTCAGCAAGGAAGAGCTGTTGGCCGCTCAGACCCTGTTGCGCCGTATGCCGGTCGGGGACTCTGTTGTGGAACTGATCCTCGATCTTGTCCGCGCCTTCCGCCCCGAAGAGGCGGGTGTTTCCGAACGGGTGGCTGAAACCGTCGCCTGGGGCCCCGGTCCCCGTGCGGCGCAGGCACTCATGATGACGGTGCGCGCCCGGGCGATGCTGCAGGGGCGTTTGGCCCCAAATTCCGAGGATGTGCTGGACATGGCGCGTCCGGTGCTCAGCCACCGGATGGCGTTGAACTTTGCGGCGCGGGCGCGCGGTGACAGTTTGGCTGACCTAATCGACTCTACTGCCGCCGGTCTTGTCCGCACCGAGGCTGCGGCGTGAATGCGGCGCTGACCCTTCGAGAAAGATCTGAGGCCGAGGCGTCCCGGCTGCCGCCGTTGTTGGCACGGGCTGAGCAATTGGCCGGAACCGTTCTGCTGGGCGACCACGGCCGCCGCCGCTCGGGGCTTGGTGATGACTTCTGGCAATATCGCCCTGCTCAGATCGGTGACAGCCGCCGTATGATCGACCATCGGCGCTCTGCCCGGGGGGATCAGCAATTTGTTCGCGAACGTGAGTGGCAGATTGCGCAATCGGTGATGCTGTGGGTCGATCAGGGCGCGTCGATGCGGTTTTCGTCCGACAAGAACCTGTCCACTAAGGCCGACCGCGCCCGCCTGCTGGGGCTGGCAACCGCGATCCTGCTAGTACGCGGGGGTGAGCGCGTCGGCCTGACCGGCACGACCCTGCCGCCACGGCGCGGCAACGCTCAGATCATCCGACTGGCCGAAGCGTGGTCCGAAGACGCCGAAAACGATTATGCGCCACCAGAACACCGCGCCATGATCCCGCATGCCCGCGCTGTTTTCATTTCCGATTTCCTTGGTCCACTGGATGAGGTTGAACTGGCCCTCACCAAAGCCGCCGACCGTGGGGTGCGAGGCTTGGTGCTGCAGGTTCTTGATCCCGGAGAAGAGACCTTTCCCTATCGCGGTCGTACGATCTTTGAAAGCGTCGGCGGTTCCGTTCGCCATGAAACCCTAAAGGCCGGAGATCTGCGTGAGCGGTATCTGGAACGGCTTGCCAAGCGTAAGGATGCGCTGACACGGCTGTGCCGTGCGACGGGGTGGCAACTGGGGCTGCATCACACCAATGACAGTGCGCAAGCAGCTTTGTTGTGGCTCTATCGTGCGCTCGATGGGGGTACGGGATGACGATTCTGGCGGGCATTGGCTTTACCGCACCGTGGGTGTTGATGGGTCTTTTGACCCTGCCGATCCTGTGGCTGATCTTGCGTGCCGTGCCACCCGCGCCGATCCGTCGGTTGTTCCCGGCCGTGACACTTCTGCTGGGGTTGAGGGATGACGAAAGCGTTTCTGACCGCACCCCATGGTGGCTGCTGTTGCTGCGCATGCTGGCGGCCGCGGCGATTATCATTGGATTGGCCGGACCGGTCCTGAACCCCTCGCGCGATCAGGCAGGCTCGGGTCCGTTGCTGCTGGTGCTGGATGCCAGCTGGGCCGGGGCGACCCGCTGGTCAACGACGCTGGATCAGATCGATGTGCAGCTGACCGAGGCCGGGCGCGCGGGTCGTACCGTGGCCATCCTGCGCCTGACCGAACCTGAAGCCCCCGTTTTCCAAGCCGCCGAAGCATGGCGCGGCCGTTTACCCGGGCTGACCCCGACACCGTGGCAACCGACCCGGGCGCAAGTCGAAATGGCGCTGGCTGCCATGGATCAGGTGGACGGAGGGTTTGATACCCATTGGTTCAGCGACCGCCTGACCTACGAGGGGCATGAGGCGATTTTGGCTGCCCTGCGCGCGCGCGGTGATGTGACAGTCTATCAGGCCCCGTCGCCTGCGGTTGCGATTCTGCCTGCTACATATCAGGACGGGGTTATTCAATTGTCCGCGCAACGGGCGGAACCCGGTCCTGCAGATCGCATCACGATTCTGGCTCAGGGGCGTGACCCCGCCGGTGCAATGCGTGTTCTGCAATCGGCCGAGATGGAGTTTGCCAGCGGTGAGACACAGACGCAGGTAGAACTGTCGCTGCCTTCCGAACTGCGCGCGCGCATCACCCGGTTCGAGATTCAGGGTGAGCGTTCGGCAGGGGCCGTCACGCTGACCGACGATAGCTTGCGGCGGCGCGAAGTCGCCCTGATTGCCGGATCGCTGAACCGCGAAGGGTTAGAGCTGTTGTCGCCTTTGCATTACCTGACTCAAGTTCTGACCCCTACGGCGGACTTCGTCGATGGCGGATTGCTGGAAGTCCTGCCCGCCAATCCCGATGTGATCGTGCTGGCCGATGTGGCGAAACTGGCCGGGTCCGAACAAGCGGCGCTGGTCGAATGGGTGGAACAGGGCGGTTTGCTGCTGCGCTTTGCCGGTCCGCGGATGGCGGCCAGCGATCTTGGCCGGGATGCCGAGGACACCCTTTTGCCGGTGCGCCTGCGCAGCGGCGGACGCTCGGTCGGTGGCGCGATGAGCTGGGGCGAAGCCAAAGGGCTGGCACCTTTCCCGGAGAACTCGCCCTTCTACGGACTTCAGGTGCCGGAAGATGTCACAGTGACCACGCAAGTCATGGCGCAACCAGACCCTAATTTGGCGGACCGGGTGATTGCCTCACTTTCGGATGGTACGCCGTTGGTGACCCGCAAAGCGTTGGGTTTGGGGCAGGTGGTACTGTTCCATGTCACGGCGGATGCGGAATGGTCCAGCCTTCCCTTGTCTGGGCTTTTTGTTGAAATGCTGGACCGGCTGGCGGTTTCGTCAGCGGCGAAATCACGGCAGGAGTCACAGTTGCAAGGCACCACGTGGGAACCGATCCAAGTTATGGATGGCTTTGGTGTTCTGTTTGATGCCGGAAATCTACCGGGCGTCGATGGTGTTGAACTTGTGACCGGTCAGATCGGTCCCGATCTGCGACCCGGCCTTTACGAAAGCGGCAAACAGAAATTGGCACGCAATGTTCTGACCGATGAAACGGTTCTCAGCCCAGTTGTCTGGCCGTCGGATGTTCCGATAAAGGGCCAGGAGGTCAGCACCGAAACACCCATTGGGGGTATCCTGCTGAGCCTTGCATTGTTGTTACTGACGATCGACGTCATCGCCTCGCTGGCGTTGTCCGGTCGCCTGGGTCTTGCCAGGGCGGCGGCTGTCGCACTGGGGGCGATTTTGCTGGTGCCCGAAGTACAGGCGCAAACGCCCGAAGGTACAGATTTCGCGTTGAGCGCCACACAGGAACTGGTTCTGGCGCATGTTCTGACGAGTGATCAACAGGTTGACGATATTGCGGCTGCAGGAATGCGGGGATTGGCTCAGACGTTGTTTTTCCGAACGTCGGTAGAACCTGCTGAACCCATTGGCGTGGATCTGGAACGGGACGAGTTGGCGTTTTTCCCGTTGCTTTATTGGCCGATCTCACCTGACCAGCCGCAACCGTCGGCTGAGGCTTATACCAAGCTCAACGCTTACCTGCGTTCGGGCGGAATGATTCTGTTCGACACGCGAGACGCGGATGTAGCCCGCTTCGGGGCCTCCAGCCCGAATGGGCGCAAGTTGCAACAGATTGCGGCTCCGCTGAATATCCCTTCGTTAGAGCCTGTCCCGCGTGACCATGTCCTGACCCGTGCCTTCTACCTGCTGCAGGATTTTCCGGGTCGCTACGCGGGCACCGAAGTGTGGGTCGAGGCCGCACCCATGGATGCCGAACAGATCGAAGGCATGCCGTTCCGCAACCTCAATGATAACGTGACGCCAGTGGTGATCGGCGGCAATGACTGGGGTGCGGCCTGGGCCATTGATCGCAACGGTCAGGCACTGCTGCCGGTTGGCCGCGGGTATGCAGGTGAGCGGCAGCGTGAGCTTGCAAACCGCTTTGGTGTCAATCTGGTGATGCATGTGCTGACCGGGAACTACAAATCAGATCAGGTGCACGTGCCTGCCTTGCTGGACAGGTTGGGACAATGACAGGAACCGTCATCTTCGATCCGCTGATCCCTTGGCCCATTCTCGCCATCGTAGTGGCGATTGCTGTCGCTGGGGTTGTTCTGGCCCTGTGGCGCGGTCTGTCTGGCTGGGCTTTGCGCGGTTTGGCGGCGCTGGTTGTGATCGCTGCGCTGTCAGGTCCGGTCTATCAGGTCGAGGATCGCGCGCCGCTGACCGATATCGTTCTGATGATCGAGGATGAAAGCGCCAGTCAGACCCTTTCGGACCGGGCGGATCAGACTGCACAGGCCACAAAGGAATTGGCGGCCGCGATTGAATCCCGTGACAATACGGAACTGCGCCGCATTCGCGTAGGCGACGGAGACGGGGACGAAGGCACCCAAGTCATGGCGGCGCTGAACGAAGCGTTGGCCGAAGAACCACGCGCGCGGATCGCGGGCATTTTGGTGGTGTCGGACGGCATCGTGCATGATGCCGATCAGGCCCCCGACCTGCCCGCGCCCATGCATCTTTTGCAGACAGGGCGCAAAACGGATTGGGATCGCCGTCTGATCGTCCGCAATGCGCCTGCCTTTGCCATTATTGATGAACCCGTTACCTTGACTCTAAGGGTTGAGGATAGCGGTGCAGCACCCACTGGGGCCTCGACCGCGCCGCTCGAAATTTCGGTCGACGGGGCCGAAGCCGAACAATTCACGATTCCCATTGGTGTTGATGTCGAGCTGCCGATCACGCTGCCCCATGGCGGGCGCAACGTGATTCAGTTCACCGTGCCAGAGGCTGAGGGCGAACTGACCGATCGCAACAACACGGCGCTGATCCAGATGAACGGAGTCCGCGACCGGCTGCGCGTGTTGCTGGTGTCCGGAGAGCCGCATCCGGGCGGGCGAACATGGCGCAACCTGCTGAAATCCGACAGTTCTGTGGATCTGGTGCATTTCACCATTCTGCGCCCCCCTGAAAAGCAGGACGGGGTGCCGGTGGATGAGCTTTCGCTGATCGCCTTCCCGACGCGCGAGCTGTTTCTGGAAAAGATCAACGATTTCGACCTGATCATCTTTGACCGCTACAAGCGGCGCGGCATCCTGCCTGCGATCTATCTGGACAATGTCACCAACTATATCAACGAGGGTGGTGCCGTTCTTGTTGCCGCCGGACCGGATTTCGCCAGCGCCGACAGTATCTTCCGCTCACCCCTGGCACCGATCCTACCCGCGCAACCCACTGCGCGGGTGATCGAGGAGCGCTATGTGCCGATGGTCACCGACCTGGGGCATCGCCATCCGGTCACGACCGACCTGGGCGACTCGGATAATTGGGGTGCTTGGCTGCGCCAGATCGACGTCAATCACCGCACGGGTGAGGTGTTGATGACGGGCGTGGATGACCGGCCCCTGTTGGTGCTCAACCGTGTTGGCGAAGGGCGCGTAGCGCTGCTGGCCTCGGACCATGCCTGGTTGTGGAGCCGGGGATTCGAAGGCGGCGGACCGCAGCTGGAATTACTGCGCAGGTTGGCGCATTGGATGATGAAAGAGCCGGAGCTTGAGGAAGAGGCTCTGTGGGCTGAGGCCAATGGTCAGGTGATGCGCATCATCCGTCAAACGCTGGGGGATGAGGTCGGGCCGGTAACCATAACTCGTCCGAACGGCGAAACGGTCGAGATTACCCTCGATGAGGTCTCTCCAGGGCGGTTCGAAGCACAGTATTTCGGGCCGGAAATTGGCCTCTACCGCCTGCAGGAAGGGGAACAATCCACCGTCATCGGGCTGGGCCCTGCTGCCCCCAAGGAATTCGAACGCACGATCGCAACGGCCGAGGTACTGGAACCTGTGACGGCAGAATTGCGCGGCGGTACGGTACGTTTGGAGGAGGGTTTGCCGTCGATCCGCAACGTACGTGCCGGGCGTCCCGCATCAGGGCGCGGATGGATCGGTCTGACCCCGCGCAACGCCTATGAAACACGTGACGTGACGCAGGCCGGGCTATTGCCACCTTGGCTTGTATTGCTGCTGGCGGGCGGGTTCCTTTTGGCGGGCTGGCTGCGCGAGGGGCGGTGACAGGTCAGTCAAACACCACGCTGACCGTGGGATTGCCGGGCAAGCCGTCGTAGGACACTGATGCCCCGCCTTTACCCTTTACAGGCGGGAATAACGGCCCGAATGATCCGACGGAAATCAAGTCCCCCGGTTGAAATTCAATCCCTTTGGACATCAGCCAAAGGGCGGCATTGGCCGGATGCCCCAGTACCGCTGTGCCCGGTACCTGCGCCAGAATCTCGTCATCTGCGGCACGGAGGGTGACAGTCATATCAGCCAAGGCCTGCACCATAGCTGCCGGATCGGACACAGGGATTTCTACACCCAAAACGCCCAGTTTCGGAGCAACGCTAATTGCTGTCAGTGTGACCGGGGTGATCGGTTCACCCTCGGCAAAGGTCAGGTCAGGTAGTTCGATAAACGGGCGGATGGCTGAGACGCCTTGCAGCACCTCCTCTGGCGATGTGGCCTGATTGATATCCGCGTCGCCCACAACCAGCACCAGATCGGCCTCAAACACCGGTCGCGCACCCCAGTCTGATGGAACGGTCGCGCCGTCATCCAGCATCATGTCGCGGAACAAAACGCCCTGCACCGGTTCCGACGCGCCAAACCTTTCTTGTGCCGGCGCGCTGGTCAGACCGGCCTTGTAGCCGATGACCGGCCCTAAATGTGGCTCTAATGCGTACACTATTCGCGCTTTCGTACACAGTGCATCGTTCATTGTGCCATCAGGCGAAAGGGCAGATGTAGGCGTAGCTGAGAGGTAATCCGCGACGAACCGATCGATCTGACCATCCGTTGCGCAGCCCGCCGCCACAGGATGAGCAAATACGCCACAGGCCAACAACGCGCCGAAGAAACACCGAATATCACACCTCCGTTTTGGCAAGAGTGGCATGAGGTTCGATCATTGGGCAACGGCTTAAACAGTTCTTCACTCTCTGCCCGGATGCTGGACGCAGATTGTCCCGGAAACACCAAAGATGAGTCTTGCAGGAAAACTGTCACAGGAACGGCGCGCACGTCTGGCGGCCGAGCGGTTGTTGGAAATGAAACAGGCAGAGCTGTCGGCTGCAAACCGCAAACTGGGCCTGCATGCGATGGCATTGACCAAGCGGATCGGTGAAACCCAGGCCGAGGTTGAAACGGTTCGGGGTGAGAATGAAAAGGTCAAATCCGATCTGACGGTCGCCAACGCCAAAATCGAGGTGGCCGAGCGTCGCCTGTGGCATTCAATCCAAACCATTCAGGATGGATTCGCGTTCTTTGACGAGGAAAGTCGCCTGATTGGGGCAAACGCGGCTTACTTAAGCGTCTTTGACGGGCTGGAAGAGGTTGCGCCGGGTGTGACCTATCCGAGGATTTTGGAGATCCTGACGACCGAGGGGCTGATTGATCTTGGGTCCGAGCCGACGCCCGGCTGGCGCGATAGAATGCTGCAGAGATGGGCGATGCCGCACCCCCAGCCCGAGGTTATCCGGCTGTGGAACGGCCATTATATCAAGCTGATCGACCAGCGCGGTCATGGTGGCGATGTGGTGAGCCTGGCCCTAAACATCTCCGCATCCGTGCGGCATGAGGCCGAATTGACCGCTGCTCGTGAACGGGCCGAGGCAGCAAACCGCGCCAAATCGGCCTTTCTGGCCAATATGAGCCATGAAATTCGAACCCCGATGAACGGTATCGTGGGCATGACCGAATTGCTGACCGAAACACCTTTGGATGAAGAACAACGGCTGTATTTGAACACCATCCGCAATTCGGGCGAAGCGCTTTTGGTGATTATCAACGACGTCCTGGACTATTCCAAGATCGAGGCGGACAAGCTGACCCTGCACCCGGAACAGTTCGACTTTGAACGCTGCATTCTTGAAGTCGCGATGCTGCTGCAACCCAGCGTGCGCGATAAAGGTCTGACGCTATTGGTGGATTACGATCTGTTCCTGCCCACATTGTTTGTCGGCGATCCGGGGCGGGTCCGGCAGGTTTTGACCAATCTCGTCGGCAATGCAGTCAAGTTCACGTCCGAGGGCCATGTCCTGATCCGTGTCACCGGTGTGCCGAACCCGGATACCCAATCCTGCGACGTGCATGTTGCAATCGAAGATACCGGCATCGGCATCGACGAAGACAAGATCGGGCACATTTTTGGTGAATTCAATCAGGTCGAAGACGAACGGAACAGGGCCTTTGAGGGGACCGGTCTGGGCCTTGCCATTACCAAGCGACTGATCACATTAATGGGCGGTGCTATCTGGGTGGATAGCGAGCCGGGGCAGGGGTCCTGCTTTGGCTTTCGTGTCTCACTGCCGACCGCTGAAGGCCCGCAACCTGCCCCGCCCGATCTTGACGGGCGCCTGCGCCATGTGATGATCGTCGAGGATTTGGCCGCCAACTGCGCGATCCTGTCCAAACAGCTAGGGCGGCTGGGGGTTCAGGGCACCGTTTGCACGTCGGGGCGAGAGGCGCTGACGGCGCTGGACGACAGTGTGGACCTTCTGCTGTGCGATCATGACCTGCCCGACATGGACGGGCTTGAGCTGGCTGTCCTGCTGAAAGACAGGGGGTGGGGCGCTCTGCCGATTGTCGTGATGTCGGCCAATCCCGGTGTCATTCACGCCCACCCCGCGCGCCACCTGATCGAAGGCGTTTTACAAAAGCCGATCCCCAGGGCTGAGCTATACGCGCGCCTGAAAGCGCTTGGCCACCCACAGGGCGTTGAGTCGCTTTCGGAGACCGCACCGATCAATCAGGCACCTAACCAACCCGCATGTGAAGGAACGCAGCGTATCATGCGTGTTCTGGCGGCCGAAGATAACCGGACCAATCAACTGATCCTTAAGAAGATGGTCAAAGATCTGAACATCGACCTCCGCTTTGCCGGCAACGGGATCGAAGCGGTGCAGGCGTATCAGGAGTTTGACCCAGACCTTATCTTTATGGATATCTCGATGCCTAAAATGGACGGCAAACAGGCCACAGCCGAAATCCGGCGCCGTGAGATTGAGACTGGCCGTCATGTTCCTATTGTCGCCCTTACGGCTCATGCGATGGCTGGTGACGATCAGGGAATCTTATCTGCCGGGCTGGATCACTACCTGACCAAACCGCTGCAAAAGCAGACGATTCACCAGATGGTTCTGACCCATAGGCCGGATGATTGTTGCCCGGTTGTTGCAGAGGAAATCCGGGCTGACTAGATTGAACACATGTCTGAAGATCGTGGATTTCAGCCCCGCGCGCTGGGTGAGATTGCCATCCGCTGCGCGGATATGGCCGCCATGGTCGCGTTTTATGAAAACGTGATCGGATTAAAGCGTCTCAGCGGTGACCACAACAGCGCGATCACCTTTTTCCAGATTGCGCCCGGATATGGTGGCCATACGCAGGTCCTGGCCCTGTTTCACCACACCGCCGCCCCGCGACCATGGCTGCATCCTACCGGATCGCAAAAACCGGTGACGGGTGGAGCGTCGTCTCTGCATCACATCGCTTTGTCGCTGCCATTCGACGAACAAGACGCTGTGATGCGATGGTATGACCACCTTGGCCAGCCCTACCGCGTCGAGCAGTTCGGATGGATCGGCTGGCGCGGCATCTTCACCGAAGACCCCGAAGGCAATACGGTCGAACTGGTCGCTTATGACCCATCTATGTTGGATCAGGCCTGATAGGGGCGCACGAAGACTGGTTTGTTTTCTTCTGACAAATCGGGGCGGTATTCATAACCACCTGAGTCAAAGTCCAGCAGTCCTTTGGGGGCGTCCAGCCTGTGCTGAATGACATACCGTGCCATCGCACCGCGCGCTTTTTTGGCAAAAAAGCTCACGATCTTAGGCGTGCCTGCTTTGTCTTCCATGAAAACAGGGGTGATAACGCGCAGCTTCAGTGCTTTAAGGTCTACTGCGCCGAAATATTCCTGGCTGGCGCAGTTCACCAGGACTTCTGATCCAACCTCAGCACCTTGCGCATTAAGCGCTTTGCTCAGTTGATCGCGCCAGTACTCATACAGGTTCTTTCCGCGGCGGGTTTTAAGCTTGCTGCCCATCTCAAGCCGATAGGCCTGAATGGAATCCAGCGGGCGCAGCACACCGTAAAGACCGGACAGAATGCGAAGATGATCCTGCGCCCAGGCCATCTCCTCGGCATCCAGCGACGCAGCTTCGAGCCCCTGATAGGTGTCGCCCGCAAAGGCCAGCGCGGCGGGGCGTGTCACATCCTCCTCGGGCGCGTCTGAGAATGCGCGATACCGGTCGCGGTTCAGGCGCGCGAGATCATCGCTTAGATCCATCAGTTTTTTCAGATCACCCAACGTCAGATTGCGGGCGGTTTTCGACAGGCGAATGGCATCGTCCTGAAAGTCTGGCTGCGTGACTTCGACATCCCGTTCTGCCCAGTCCAGCCGCTTGGCCGGGGAAATAACTACCAGCATATCCGCTCTCTTTCCTTGCCTGTTCTGGGCCGTATCTAGTCCGTCTGTCGCAGCACGTCCAGAAAGGCCGCTCCAAACCTTTCGTGACGGCGGTCACCCAGAACATGTTCGATCGCGCGCGGGTCACCTGACCGCAACTGTGCGACCTTGGCCAGTTGCGAGGCCGAGCAAGTTAGCGGCTTGTCGATCCCCTCCGGACCGCGTGACAGCTGCGACTGCACTTCAAGCAACTGATCATAGATATCGCCCTGATCGCGGCCAGCCAATTTGCGGCGCGCGGGATGAACGGCTTCAACCTCACCGGTGACGACTTCAAGAAACGTGTCACCATAACGTTCCAGCTTTTTCGCGCCGACCCCGCCAATTCGGGCCATATCGTCCAGCGACAGGGGGCGTTTCTCAGCCATTTCGATTAGCGTGCGGTCAGGGAAGATGACATAGGCCGGTACCCGCGCGGCTTCGGCCAAAGCGCGCCGTTTGGCTTTCAAGGCCGATAGCAGCGGCGCGTCTTCTTCGGACACCATCATTTTGACCGCCGGGCGGCGTCCGGCCTTGCGCAATGTGTCCTTGCGCAGGTTGATCCGGGCCTCACCCTTCAGGATGGGCTTGGCAGCCTCGGTCATTTGCAGTGCGCCGTGGCGTTCGGGGTCCGGGCGGACCAGATCATGCCCCATCATCTGCCGGAAGATGGCCTGCCATTGCGGGCGCGACCACTCTTTGCCGATCCCATAGGTCGACAGTTGGTCATGACGTCGCGCGCGGATCTTGTCGGTTTCATTGCCCAGCAGGATGTCGATCAGGTGGCCGGCGCCGAACCATTCCTCGGTGCGCAGGATTGCAGACAAGGCCATGCGGACGGGCGTGGTCCCATCGAACACTTCGGGCGGGGTGTCACACAGATCGCACTTGCCGCAAGGTTCGGCCTGTTCACCGAAGTAGCCCAACAGAGTCTGACGGCGGCATACCAATGCTTCGGCCAGACCCAATAGAGAATTCAGGCGTGCATGGTCGGCCATGCGACGTTCTGGCGGGGCCAACCCTTCGTCGATTTGCGAGCGGCGCAGGCGAATATCGTCGGGGCCAAACAGGGTCAGCGTTTCGGCAGGGCCACCGTCACGGCCGGCACGGCCGATTTCCTGATAATAGGCCTCGATGGATTTGGGCAGGTCGGCATGGGCGACCCATCGAATGTCGGGCTTGTCGATGCCCATGCCAAAAGCCACGGTGGCAACCACGATCAACCCGTCTTCGCGGGCAAAGCGGGTTTCGACGATACGGCGATCCTCGGCCTCCATTCCGCCATGATAGTGGCAGGCAGAGTGACCTTCCGCGCGTAAGGCTTGCGCGAGCACCTCGGTTTTGTTGCGCGTGCCGCAATAGACGATGCCAGATTGCCCTTTTCGGGCACTGGCAAAGTCGAGGATCTGTTTGCGGGGGCCATCCTTGGCCCCAAAGGCAAGGTGGATATTGGGTCGGTCGAACCCGCGCAGAAACTTGTTGGGGGGCGTGCCGTCGAACAGTTTTTCGACAATCTCGTCCTGCGTTTCGGCATCCGCGGTGGCGGTGAAGGCGGCCAAAGGAACGCCCAACGCGCGCCGCAGCTCACCGATCCGCAGGTAATCGGGGCGGAAATCATGGCCCCACTGGCTGACGCAATGGGCTTCATCCACGGCAATCAAACTGACGTTGATCCGGCGCAGCATCCCCAGCGCCGATCCTGCCGCCAGACGTTCGGGGGCCATGTAAAGCAGCTTGAGCCGCCCGTCCTCCAGCGCTTCCCACACGGCATCTGTTTCTTCGGGCGTGTTGCCCGAGGTCAGAGCACCTGCTTCAACGCCGGCCTCTTGCAGCCCGCGAACCTGATCGCGCATCAGGGCGATCAGCGGGGAAATCACCACCGTCACGCCATCCCGCATCAACGCAGGTAGTTGGAAACAAAGGGATTTACCGCCACCCGTCGGCATGATCGCCAGCACGTTTTCACCTGCGGTCACGGCATCGACGATCTCTTCCTGCCCGGGGCGGAAGTCGTCGAATCCAAAGACATCTCGCAGCATCGGTGCGGCGTCGAACATGTGCGGGGTTGCCCTGTTTTAAGGTTTATCTGCTCTTAAGACAGGACAATCACATACTAAGATTCGGTGAACAAGAGGGATCAGCCTCAGCTCAGGGCCAGAAAGAGTTCCGGCAGGACGTAGCTTCGCAGTGAAATGATGATGATCAACACGACCAGAGGCGTCAGATCGATGCCGCCAAGATCGGGCAGCACTTTGCGAATAGGGCGATAAATCGGCTCCAGAATCCGATTCAACCCGTACCAAATCTGGGCAACGAATTGCTGGTGAAGGTTCAGAACCTGAAAGTTGATCAGCCAGCTCATTATGACCTGAATCAAGACGAACCAATAGGCGATGCTCAATACCAAGTCGATCGGGCCGAAAATTGCCATCATTTTCGTATTCTCCAAGTCACGTTTCGCGAGAGGTAGTAGCTAGCGCGGCAAAGAGCAAGTGTGCGCTAACAGAACCCTTGCGAAATAGGCCAAAGACCCGTCTTATGAAAACAACGATAAACAGGGGCAGTCATGGCAGAAATTTCCAAGCGCAAGCGCATTTGGGGTTGGTGGTTTTTCGACTGGGCCAGTCAACCGTATCATACATTGCTGGTTACCTTTGTCTTTGGTCCCTACTTCGCCGGAGTTGCGGCAGAGTATTATCTGACGTCTGGTCTGGATGCTGATGCGGCCGATGCGCGGGCGCAGACGGTGTGGGCGAATTGCATGACCATCATTGGGTTGATCATCGCCTTTGGCGCACCGTTGATGGGGGCCATGGCGGATGTTTCGGGTCGTCGAATGCCATGGATTTTCGCGTTTTCGGTGATGTATGCGGTGGGGTCCGCCGCGCTTTGGTACACGATGCCCGACGGGTCGAATATGTGGCTGATGTTGTCGGCCTTTGGTCTGGGCTTTGTTGGCGCGGAATACGCTCTGATCTTCATCAATTCGCAGCTGCCCGATTTGGGGGACGAAAATGAGGTTGGTGAGATTTCGGGGTCAGGATTTGCCTTTGGCTATTTTGGTGGGCTGATCTCACTTGCGATCATGCTGGCGCTGTTCGTCGAGCAGGCCAACGGCAAGACCCTGATCGGGATGGATCCGCTGTTTGGGCTGGATGCCTCAATGCAGCAGGGCACACGTTTCGTGGGGCCATTCACGGCGGTTTGGTTCGTTCTGTTCATGATCCCCTACTTCCTTTGGGTCCGGGATGATGCGCCGACCGACAAAAAAGGCAATGTGGGCGACGCCCTGCGCCTTCTGGTCAAGTCGATTTCCAATCTGCGCCACCGGGTCAGCCTGGCCACCTACCTTGGATCATCCATGTTCTATCGTGACGCGTTGAACGGGCTTTACACCTTTGGCGGTGTTTATGCGCGACTGGTGCTGGAATGGGACCTGATCAAGATCGGTGTCTTTGGTATCGTCAGCGTTCTGGCTGCGGCTGCGTTTTCGTGGGTCGGCGGTAAGCTGGACAAGAAATACGGCCCTAAACCAGTGATTTTGGTGGCTATCTGGGTGCTGATCTTTGTTTGCATCACCATCGTGTCGATGGACCGCACACAGATCTTTGGCATGTCTTTACCCGAAGGATCCGGCCTGCCTGATCTGGTGTTCTTTGGCTGCGGGGTTCTGATCGGCGGCATGGGCGGTATTCTGCAATCCGCCAGCCGTTCGATGATGGTGCGTCACACCGACCCCAAGGCCCCGGTCGAAAGCTTTGGGCTTTATGGTTTGTCGGGGCGTGCCACAGCCTTTGCCGCCCCCTTGCTGATCGGAATAGCCACAACTGTAACCGGCAGTGCAAGACTGGGGGTGTCACCCATCGTTCTGTTGTTTATTCTGGGGTTAATACTGATGCGCTGGGTGAAACCGGAAGGGGATCAGAGCAGATGATTTTATTACGTTTTTTGACGATACTGGCCGCGATATTTCTGACGAACACTGCTACGGCGCAGCCTCTGGCAAAGCAGTTGTTTGGGGCGCAGAAAGCAAGTTCGCAGCAAAAATCCGCAGCCTTCGGCAGTTATTCGCGTGGATGCGCTGCAGGGTCGGTGCAATTGCCCGAAACGGGACCGACATGGCAGGCGATGCGGCTGTCACGCAATCGAAATTGGGGGCATCCTGAGGCGATTGATTATGTGCAGGACCTTAGCAAGTTCGCGGCAAAGCAGCCCGGATGGAACGGGCTATATGTCGGCGATATCAGCCAGCCGCGCGGTGGGCCGATGACATCCGGGCACCGCAGCCATCAGCTGGGTCTGGACATCGATATCTGGATGCTGCCCGGCGACAACATGCGCTTAAGCCGCAAGGCGCGTGAGAATATCTCGTCGATTTCCCTGCGCCGGTCGAATGGCGCGTTTGTCAACGGAAACTGGACGAAACAACACCATGCCGTGCTGCGCCAAGCCGCAAAGGACAAGCGAGTTGCGCGAATTTTCGTCTTTCCCGGTGCCAAGGCGGAAATGTGCAAAAACGAGAAGGGTAATCGTGCCTATTTGCGCAAGATCAGGCCCTGGTGGGGACATCATTATCATTTCCATGTCCGTCTGAAATGCCCACGCGGCTCTAAAGGTTGCGTTAATCAGGATCCTCCGCCAAAAGGGGATGGCTGTGCCGAGGCGCAACAATGGGTGAACAATATCCTTAACCCACCCCCACCCGACCCAAATGCCCCAGCGCCCAAGAAACGGCGTGAATTTCGATTGGCCGATCTTCCTCAGCAATGCACACAAGTTCTGCAATCCAACTGATCGTCGCGGTATTACTGGCCGGAGCGGCTTGGGCAGTTGATCTCAAGACACCCAACCACCTTGGTAGTTTTACATGGCGTCACACGGCCGAGTGGTTTGGCGGGATTTCTGCCATCCACATCTCGGATGATGGCCGCCATTTGATTGGAATGACCGATCGTTCGACACTGATTGCCGCACGGGTCGAGCGTAATGATGACGAAATTTCTGACATTCAGATCACTGAAAATTGGCCTCTCATTTCCAGCAGAGGACGCCCTCTGATAGGTGGGGCCGGGGATTCTGAAGGCATAGCCATTGCCCCCGATGGCGGCTTGTACGTCTCGTTCGAAAACACGCACCGGGTGGCCTATTACCTAGCGCCAGGGACCAAAGCCCAGGTTTTGCCGCGGCCCAAGGCGTTTGATGGCTTTGAGCTCAACGGCTCGCTCGAGGCGTTGGCCATTGATCAACGCGGTCACCTTTTCACAATGCCCGAGGAAAACCGAACAGCGACGGGTGATATCCCTGTCTATCGGTGGGACGGTCAGGCGTGGTCGACGCCTTTCGTTTTGCCGCAACGGGGGGACTTTCTGCCAGTTGCAGCAGATTTCGGACCGGATGGCAGGCTTTACGTTTTGGAACGGGATGTCGGTTGGATCGGGTTCCGTTCGCGTCTGCGGCGATGGGAGTTGGACGGTGACACCCCAAGCGCCGAAGAGGTTCTTTTCCAAACTGGGACCGGTGCACATGACAACCTCGAGGGTTTGTCTGTCTGGCGCGACGACGAGGGCCGTTTGCGGGCCACTATGGTGTCAGATGATAATTTTCTGGCGCTTCAGCGTACTGAACTGGTCGAGTATGCTCTGCCCGATTGACACGTCCAAAGCAAAGGTCTAGAAGCGCGGCTTGCCTTGGGACTGTCCCTTGGCCAAGTCGCCGCTACCTTGTCAAAACGGGCATCTGAAAATGCAACGCGCTTATATACCCGGCATTATTGCCATGGCTGCCATTGTTGTGGCCTCGAATTTTCTGGTTCAGTTCCTGATCTTTGACGGGCTGCTTACCTGGGGTGCTTTCACCTATCCGCTGGCCTTTCTGGTCACCGACATCATGAACCGCGTCTATGGCGTGGCGACCGCCCGCAAAGTCGTGTTTGCCGGGTTTATCACCGGTATCATCTGCTCGCTGATCGGCAGCCAGATCATGCTGCAAGGTGACGGTTTCACTTATGCCGCTGTGCCGCTGCGAATCGCCGTTGCGTCCGGGACCGCTTTCCTGCTCGCGCAGCTTACGGACGTCACCGTGTTCAACTCATTGCGTGGCGGCCGTTGGTGGCGCGCGCCGCTGGTCTCGACCCTGATCGGATCGGCGTTGGACACCACTTTGTTCTTCACCATCGCATTCTCGGCTTCGATTACTCTCTTTGGTGCCGACGCCGACGCCGCAATCAGCTGGGCGTGGGAGCCTGTACCCTTCATGCTGACCGGTCCGATGGCGCCCCTGTGGGTAACGCTGGCCTTTGCGGATTGGCTGGTGAAATTGTCGCTGGCGATGATCGCGCTGATCCCGTTCAAGGTGATCGTGGCGCGACTGACCGCTCAGCCGGCGTAAAAAAAACGTTTTGAGTTTCGTGCAACTCGTGGCACGATTCCAGCAACCGAAACAGTTTGAAAGGAGGTGATCCAATGTCGAGAAAGGGATTGGAGAGAGGTGTTGGAACAACCGGGGGGATCGCCTGTTAAGGCAGCCCTTGGCGGAGCGCTCGCTCCGGCTGGTCGATTGATCTAACCGACCCAACCTCCTGAGCTTTCGAAGGGCCGTCCCATGCGGGGCGGCCCTTTTTGTTTTCGGATCAGGCCTGTAAGGTCAGCCTCATGTTGCGCATCACCGACGATATCACCCTGCAAGACTGGGAAATGACCGAGAGCTTTGTTCGCTCATCCGGTCCCGGCGGGCAGAACGTGAACAAGGTATCCACCGCCGTCGAATTGCGGTTCGAGGCGGCGCGCTCACCTTCTTTGCCTGACCCCGTCAAATCGCGGCTCAAGCGACTGGCGGGGCGACGCTGGACCAAAGAGGGCGCGATCATCATTCAATGCGACGAAACCCGCAGCCAGGCGCGCAACCGCGAAATAGCGCGCAACCGGCTGGCCGACTTGATCACCCGCGCTATGGTTAAACCCAAGCGCCGTATCGCCACCAAACCCACCTACGGTTCGGTCAAGCGACGTCTGGCTTCCAAAAAGGCACGCTCAGACGTCAAAGCCCTGCGCGGTAAGATACCCGAAGATTGATCTGGTATCTTTACGGCGCATCGCTACTCTGATTTTGCGCAGCTGCAAAAGGACAAGATCATGAGGTTAGAGGGTAAAACCGCAATCGTGACCGGTAGCGCATCAGGTTTTGGTGCCGGGATCGCTCGCAAGTTCTTGTCCGAGGGCGCCCGCGTCATGATCGCCGATATCAACGGTGATGCAGCCGAGGTTCAGGCCAATCAATTGGGCCCGAACGCCTTTGCACATCAGGTCGATTTGGCCAACGGCGCATCGGTTGAGGCGATGGCAGACGCAGCCTTTGATCGACTGGGGCATCTCGATATTCTAGTCAACAACGCCGGCGTCACCCACCTTCCCACCCCGCTGGAGGATGTGAGCGAAGAGGATTTCGACCGCGTTTTCAACGTGAACATGAAATCTGTCTATTTAACGGCCCGTGCATTGGTTCCGCATATGAAATCGCGTGGTACTGGCGCGATCCTGAACGTGGCCTCGACGGCGGGGCTGTCGCCGCGTCCGAATCTCAACTGGTACAACGCCTCCAAGGGGTGGATGATCACCGCGACCAAGACTATGGCGGTCGAACTGGCCCCATCGGGTGTCCGGGTAAACGCCATCTGCCCGGTTGCAGGGGAAACGCCCTTGCTCAAGTCTTTCATGGGCGAGGATACGCCCGAGGTTCGCGCCAAGTTCCTATCGACCATCCCATTGGGTCGTTTCTCGACACCCGAGGATATGGCCAACGCCGCCTGTTTCTTATGTTCCGACGAGGCCAGCATGATCACCGGCACAGCTTTGGAGGTCGACGGTGGCCGCTGCATCTGATCCGCTCTTCATCTGGCAAGAAATATCCCCGCCGGATGCAGCGCGCCTGCGCGCTCTTCTGCTCCAGCATCTAAAAATGCAATGACCTCCGGACCCAGAAACCTGATCACTGATGTTCCCGGCCTTTTGGTTGGAAACGCTCAGGATGACGCGCTCAAATCCGGCGCAACCGTTCTGACGGCACCCAATCCCTTTACGGCCTCCGTTCACGTGATGGGCGGTGCGCCGGGCACGCGGGAAACCGACCTGCTTGCGCCTGACAAAACCGTGTCGCGCGTAGATGCCATCGTTCTGTCCGGTGGTTCGGCCTTTGGTCTGGACGCCTGTTCCGGGGTAGCTGACGCGCTAAGGGCGCAACACCGCGGGTTTGAGGTTGGCAATGTCGTGGTCCCTATCGTTCCGGGGGCGATCCTGTTTGACCTGCTTAACGGTGGCGACAAAGCCTGGGCCGAGAACCCCTATCGCGCGCTGGGGCGTCACGCATTCGATGGAGCGTCCGATCAGTTCGATCTGGGTACTGCTGGCGCAGGGACTGGTGCCTTGGCTGCCATGCAAAAGGGTGGGCTCGGATCCGCCTCGTTTGTGATGGAAAACGGGGTCACGGTTGGCGCATTGGTTGCCGCCAATCCGCTCGGCAGTGTCACCACGCCGGGTGAACGTCATTTCTGGGCCGCTCCGTTTGAAATCGGCGACGAATTCGGAGGATTAGGGCCTGATTCCAACACGGGTCTTGGTCGTGTCTTGACCAGTCGCAAGGCCAAAGCAATGCGACCCGCCCAGCCGGACAAGGCCAACACCACCATCGCAATTGTTGCCACTGACGCGGCGCTGTCCAAGCCGCAATGCCATAGGTTGGCGGTGGCTGCCCATGACGGGATCGCACGGGCGATTGTTCCCGCGCACACACCAGGCGATGGCGATCTGGTGTTCGGCGTCAGCACAGGCAATCACGACCTTCCAGAGGCTGAACTGGGGCTTCTTGGTCATGTGGCTTCGATCTGTCTGTCGCGGGCCATCGCGCGGGCCGTATTTCTTGCCTCGCCAGCGGCGGGGGATCTTTTACCCTGTTGGTCTGGCTTACATGACTTAAGTTAAGGACGGCCTATATGCCGCAGTGGCACAGTGCCCTCGCGCGGCAATCTGCGCGTTGACTCTTTTTTGCGCCGACGGTCCATTCGGTGCAGCCAATTCGTATCGGAGCAAAAGCTATGAATCGCATTCTCGCGACCGCAATCGTCGGCCTTCTGGCCCTTCCCGCATATGCCGAAGGTGACGCCGAAGCCGGAAAGAAGACTTTTAACAAGTGCAAATCCTGTCACCAGATTGCCGATCCTGAGGGTGAAGTCATCGTAAAGGGAGGTAAAACCGGTCCGAACCTGTATGGGATTGCAGGCCGGACCGCAGGCACCGTTGAAGAGTTCAAATATGGTGACAGCATCGTTGCCGCTGGTGAAAACGGTTTGGTCTGGGACGAAACGACATTCGTTGAATACGCAAAGGACCCTAAGGCGTTTCTGAAAGACTATCTGGGTGAAACTTCGGCCAAATCCAAGATGACCTTCAAGCTGAAGAAGGGTGCCGAGGATGTTTACGCCTATATCGTAAGTGTTTCTGGCGAATAAAACCGCAGACCAAACACCGTTTGAGGTTACAAAAGGCCGCAGCCCCTGCGGCCTTTCGTGCGCTTGATAACCGCGTTGAACAGCGCCAATTTGAAAGCGCGCGGTATTTCATGCATTGCACGCATAAATTCGCAGAGCCAAGCCGACCCGGTGGCAGCCAATTTCGAATTTCCGGCCCTTCGGGTGGATCGGCAGCAGGAGACGACAGATGGGAATCATGATCCCGGCCTGGGTTGATGGCGAGTTGACCCCAGTGGACAAGCTTGAGGCGCATGAAAAAGGCCTGCGGCACAAGGCGGTGTCTGTCTTTGTCGTGCGTGGGACCGAAATTTTGATGCAGCGTCGGGCTTTGGGCAAATATCATACCCCTGGCCTTTGGGCGAATACCTGCTGCACCCACCCCGACTGGGGTGAGACACCGTCTGTCTGCGCGGTGCGCCGGCTGCGCGAGGAATTGGGAATTACCGGACTTTACCCGGAATACCGTCACCGGCTGGAGTATCACGCCGATGTCGGCAACAATATGATCGAGCACGAAGTGGTCGACATCTTTCTGGCCCATGTGCGCGGCCCGCTGAAGATTGAGCCCAACCCGGAAGAGGTCATGGAAATTCGCTGGGTCGATTACCACGATCTTCTGGCCGAAGTGCAGCGCTATCCCGAGCGATTTACACCGTGGCTCAAGATCTATTTGCACAATCACGCCGACACTATTTTCGGACCTGATCTGATTATCTCCGCCACCTCCTGACGGCTACGCCTTGCAAGGGCCGCCCAAGCCGCATAGATCAACGCGTCATGGCTAAGCAAAAGACAGACCCGAATTACAAAGTCATCGCCGAAAACCGGCGCGCCCGCTTCGATTACGCAATCGAGGACGATCTTGAGTGCGGCATCATGCTGGAAGGGTCCGAGGTCAAATCTCTGCGCGTAGGTGGGACGAACATCGCCGAAAGCTATGCCTCGGTCGATGATGGCGAGCTGTGGCTGGTCAACAGCTATATCGCCCCCTACGAGCAGGCTAAATCGTTCAAGCACGAGGAACGCCGCCGGCGCAAACTGCTGGTGTCACGCAAGGAATTGTCGAACCTGTGGAACGCGACCCAGCGCAAAGGCATGACACTGGTGCCGCTGGTTCTGTATTTCAACCACAAGGGCAAGGCCAAGATCAAGATCGGTATCGCCAAGGGTAAGAAGAACCATGACAAGCGCGAAACCCAAGCCAAGCGTGACTGGTCACGTCAAAAGCAGCGGTTGATGAAGGATCATAGCTGATCCTTCATACCTCTCAGAACGCCATCGCAGCTGACACCGCACGTTTCCAGCGGTCATAGGCGGCATCACGCTCTTTGGCAGAAAGCTCCGGTTCGAACCGGCGATCCAGCGCCCAGGTTTCCGCAAATCCCTGTTGATCCGGATAAACGCCTGCGCGCATACCGGCCAGCCAGGCCGCGCCCAATGCCGTGGTTTCCTGCATTACCGGCCGGTCGACCTCGGCGCCAAGGTAGTCCGACAATCCCTGCATCGCCCAGTTCGACGCGCTGGCGCCACCGTCGACACGCAGGATAACGTCGGTATCTGCACCCCAGTCGCCCTGCATGGCGTGCCACAGATCGCGCGTCTGGTATGCGATACTTTCCAGCGTGGCCTTGGCAAATTCGGCACGGCCTGAATTCCGGGTCAGACCGAACACCGCGCCACGGCAATCGGGTTTCCAATAGGGCGCGCCGAGGCCGGTAAAGGCCGGCACCAGCACGACATGCTGGTTCGGGTCAGCCTTTTGGGCCAGCTCGCCACTTTCCGGGGCGTTCTCGATGATCTGCAACGCGTCGCGCAGCCATTGCACGGCTGCCCCGGCCACAAAGATTGACCCTTCCAGCGCATACGTCCGTTTGCCGTCCAATTGATAGGCGATGGTGGTCAACAGGCGGTTCTTCGACTCGACCGGCTTATCCCCTGTGTTCAACAGAGCAAAACAACCGGTGCCATAGGTGGATTTCATCATGCCCGGCTGGAAACAGGCCTGCCCGATTGTGGCGGCCTGTTGATCACCGGCAACACCTAGAATCGGGATATTTCCTCCGAATAGGGTCGTATTTCCAAAATCCGAGGCACAATCTCGCACCTCGGGCAGCATGTTCATTGGGACGTCCAGCAGATCACAAATCTCGGCGCTCCACTCGCCTTTGTGGATGTCGAACAGAAGCGTGCGCGCCGCGTTTGTGGCGTCTGTCGCGTGGCTGCGCTCTTCTGTCAGGCGCCAGATCAGAAAGCTGTCGATGGTGCCGAACATCAGCTCTCCGGCCTCGGCCCGGTCCCGCGCACCCGGCACGGTGTCCAGCAACCATTTAACTTTGGTGCCCGAGAAATAGGGGTCCAGCAGCAGCCCAGTCTGGGCGGTCACGTCATCCTCGCACCCGGCCTGCTTGTAGCGCGCGCAGATCTCGGCGGTACGGCGGTCCTGCCAGACGATCGCGTTGTGGATGGGTTCGCCGGTTGTGCGGTCCCAGACCACGGTGGTTTCCCGCTGGTTGGTGATGCCGATACCCGCGATTTGATCAGAGGTTACCCCGACGCTATCCATAACTTCGCGGCAAACCCGCAGGACGCTGTCCCAGATTTCCTCGGCGTCGTGTTCGACCCAGCCTTCCTGCGGGAAGTGCTGAGTGAATTCGTGCTGCGCGGTGCCTGCGCGCTGCATCTCAGCGTCGAACAGAATTGCCCGCGATGATGTGGTGCCCTGATCAATGGCAAGAATGTAGGTCACGCCTGCGCCCCCCGTCGTTTGGTTTTGCGGGACTTTAGCGCAAACAATGACGAACGTGCCAGTGTGTTCAGACAGGAATATTGTCGATCAGCCGCACACCATCCGCCCAGGCTGCTGCGAACAGGCGGGCAGGCCGGTTTGCGTGGGTTATTGGGTCCAGCGTTTCGGCACACCGCAGTTGAAAATACTCCACCTGCGTGAAGCCCGCGGCCAGCAGATCGATCTCGGCTTGTGCAGCCAAAAGATCAAACGGCGCGCCGTCTTTCAGGGCGGCCGCCAATTCCCGCATGATCCGGTTTTTGTGGGCGGCAATATCCAGCCCTTCGGACGACAGTCGCAGGTTGCGCGATGACATGGCCAGACCCGAGGGCTCGCGCACTGTGGGGCATCCAACAACCTCGGTCGGAATGTCCAGATCGCGCGCCATTCGGGTCACGATCATCAGCTGCTGATAGTCTTTTTCCCCAAAATAGGCTCTGTCCGCCTGCGTTTGCAGGAACAGTTTGGCCACAACTGTGGCAACGCCGTCGAAATGGCCGGGACGGAATTCACCTTCCATCACATCGGTCAGGCCCGCGACGGAAACGGTGGTGGCAAAGCCCTCCGGGTAAATCTCTTCGGGTTCCGGCACGTAGATCGCATCAACGCCGTAGGGGGCCAGTTTCTGCGCATCCTCGTTCTCGGTGCGCGGGTACTTTGCCAAATCCTCGGGGTTGTTGAACTGTTTGGGGTTCACAAAGATCGTGACGATCACCCGGTCACAACCCACCTTGGCGACCTCAACCAGTGACAGGTGACCCTGATGCAGCGCGCCCATGGTCGGAACCACGCCGATCTCTTCACCCTTCCGCTTCCATTCCGAAGTCAAGGCACGCAGGTCGGCCAGACGGCGAAAGATTGGGGCGGTCATGCCTTGGGTCCTTTGGTCGGGGCCTGATCGGAAAAGACGTGTTCGTCCGCCGGGAAGGTTCGTGCGCGCACCTCTGTGGCATATTCTGCAATGGCGGCTTCGGCCAATGGACCAAGCTCAGCATAGCGTTTGACGAATTTCGGTTTGAAGGCGGTGAAAAAGCCAACCAAGTCGTCGACAACCAGAATCTGACCGTCGCACCCCGCCGAGGCTCCGATTCCGATTGTTGGGATCGCGATCTCAGCCGTGATCTGATCGGCCAATTTCTGCGGTACTTTTTCAAGAACGACCGAGAACGCGCCCGCCTCGGCCACAGCGCGTGCATCGGCCAGTACAGCCTCGGCCTGTTCGTCGCGACCTTGAACCTTGTAGCCGCCAAGTGTGTTGATCGATTGCGGCGTCAGGCCAATATGCGCCATCACTGGAATCCCGCGCTTGACCAGAAAGCGGATGGTCTCGGCCATTTCGACGCCGCCTTCCAACTTAACTGCGCCCGCGCTGGTTTCGGACATCAGCCGGGCGGCGTTCCGGAATGCCTCGGCAGGCGAATGCTCGTAACTGGCAAAGGGCATGTCGATGACCATCATCGCACTTTCCAAACCGCGCGCGACGGCCTGACCATGCATCACCATCATCTCCATCGTCACACCCAGCGTCGATTCCAGCCCGTGCAACACCATGCCGACGCTGTCGCCCACCAAAACGAAATCACAATGATCATCCATCAACCGCGCCATCGGCGTGGTGTAGGCTGTCAGACTGACCAGCGGCTCGCCGCCTTTGCGGGCGCGGATATCCTGTGCATTCGGGGCTTTTTTGCGGGCGGTGGCGCTCATTGTCGCTCCTCCGGTTGTCATGTTGCAGCGCGGCATAACAGATGGGAGCGGGCTATAGAAACCCCGGTTGCGCGAACATTTCCTTGAATGACCTAAGGTTTAAAGAGAAGTTGGGTGCAGTACGGCCCAAAAAATCGCAGGTTTCCATTTTCAGTGGGGAGTAATTTACATGACAAAGCAGACATTTCGGTCCTTTGCTTCGGTGCTGGCGGTTAGCGCCAGCCTGTTTGGTACACAGGTTTTCGCTAAATCCGACATTACTATAGCGTTGCAACTAGAGCCGCCGCATCTGGACCCGACCAGTGCCGCAGCACAGGCTATCGATTCGGTGGTTTACACCAATATCTTCGAAGGCCTGACCCGGTTTATGGGTGATGGATCTGTGGTACCCGGTCTGGCTGAAAGTTGGGAAATCTCGGAAGATGGCAAGGTCTATACCTTCAAACTGCACGATGGGGTTACCTTCCACGACGGCACCACGATGGATGCCGAGGACGTCAAGTTCAGCCTGGACCGCGCCCGATCCGAGGATAGCGCAAATGCGCAAAAAGCCCTGTTTGCCGGGATTGAAAACATCGAGGTGGTCGACCCGCTGGCCGTCAAGGTGACCCTGTCTGAGCCAAACGGGAACTTCCTGTTCAACCTGGCCTGGGGTGATGCGGTTATTGTCGCGCCCGATAGTATCGAGGGCATCAAGACCAACCCCGTCGGAACCGGCGCATTTACCTTTGGTGAATGGGTGCAGGGCGACAGTATCACCCTGAACCGCAACCCGGACTATTGGGGCGATCAGCCAGCGTTAGAGACTGCTACATTCAAATTTATCTCGGACCCGACGGCGGCTTTTGCGGCCATGATGGCCGAGGATATCGACGTGTTCGACAATTTCCCCGCGCCAGAGAACCTGCCGCAATTTGAGGCTGATCCGCGCTTTCAGGTGCTCGTCGGCTCGACTGAAGGGGAAACCATTCTGTCCACCAACAACAAGATGCCACCCTTCGATGATATCCAAGTGCGTCAGGCATTGGCCCATGCGATTGACCGTCAGGCGATTATCGACGGAGCGATGTTTGGCTACGGCACGCCCATCGGCACCCATTTCGCGCCGCACAATCCGGCTTATGTTGATCTGACCGGGAACTCGGCCTACGACCCCAAGAAGGCCGCTAAGATGTTGGCCGATGCTGGATATGCGGAAGGGTTTGAAACGACGCTGCATTTGCCGCCCCCATCCTATGCCCGCCGCGGGGGTGAGATTGTGGCCGCCCAACTGGCCGAGGTCGGGATCACGGCCAATATCATCAACGTTGAATGGGCTCAGTGGCTGGAATCGGTGTTCAAAGGCAAGGATTTCGGCCTGACCATCGTCAGTCACACTGAGCCTATGGATATCGGGATCTATGCGCGCCCTGACTATTACTTCCAGTATGACAGCACCGATTTCCAGGCGCTGATGGACACGCTGAATTCAACGACAGACCCAGAAGAACGCACCCGTCTGCTGGGTGAGGCACAGCGCCTGATCGCAGACGACTACGTCAACGGGTACCTGTTTCAACTGGCCAAGCTGGGCGTGGCCAAGGCTGGAGTTCAGGGCCTGTGGGAAAACGCGCCCACGGCCGCAATCGATCTGACGCAGATCAGCTGGTCCGAGTGACTCAAGGCAGGGGCCGCTGGTTCACGGCCCTTGCATTTAATGTTGTCGAGTGAGCCAAGGATGATTTTGTTTCGTGTCCTGTTTCTGGGTTTTGTGACCGTTGCCCTGGCGGCAACGACTGTGGAACCGGTTGTGGCGCAGAACATTCTGGACAGTCGGTTGGACACGCCCATCGGGACGCCAGAGAACCCGCTGGATGTTGGTATCGGTATTCGAATAGATCAGATCACCAGCGTTGACCAGAAGGCCGAAAACTACGGTGCCGTGGTTGTGCTGCGTGTTGAGTGGACCGACCCTGCGTTGGCTTTTGACCGGCAAGAGCTGGGGCGCGATTTCCGGGTTTTCAACCCCCCGGCGCTGGCCGATCATGCCGCTGAGATCGGGACGGTGGTACCAGCATTCGTCATTCACAACCAACAATCCAACAAGTGGATTCACGAAGCCGCTGCCTCTCTGCGATATGACGGGCGGGTGTTGTATGTCGAGAAATCCTCGCTGACATTACAGGCCCCACATTTCGATTTTCGGAAATACCCTTTCGACACACAGGAGTTTCATTTCGAGGTCGTTTCGATCTTTCCATCCCAATATGTGTCCTATCATCCGATGAACGAGTTCTCGGGCCTTGGTGACCTGCTGGGCGAAGAAGAGTGGATTCTGGACAATGCGCGGCTTGAAACCTCTCAGGTCACGGGCCTTTCCGGTCAGGACAGCGATCAGGTTGCGCTGATCTTCGAAGGCCACCGGCATCTGACCTACTATGTCATTCGGGTGTTTCTGCCGATGCTGGTGCTGATCTCGGTCGGCTGGGCACTGTTCTTTCTTGATGAATACCGCAAAAGGATCGAAATTGCCGGAGGAAACTTGCTGGTATTCGTAGCTTTCAACTGGGCGATTTCTGCTGATCTGCCAAAGCTTGGATACCTGACATTTCTGGATTTCGTTCTGCAGTGCATGTTCCTGATGACCGGGGCTTTGATTGTGTTCAATGTCGCCCTGCGCAGGCTCAAAGTCTCGGGTCGCGAATCCGGGGCGCGCAAGTTGGATAACTACGCCATCAAGTGGATTTACCCGCTGGGTTACGCTGCAATCGTTGGCTATGCAGTTTTTGCCTATCTTCTGGTTCCATAGGTGCTGGACCGGGAAGGCGCGCACCCCTAACGTGGCCTCGATGCTTCGCTATGCCCTCAAACGACTGATATCGCTGGTGATCAGCCTCGCCGTCGCCTCGGTCGTTATATTTGCCGTGATTGAGGTGGCGCCCGGTGATCCGGCGTCATTCATGTTGGGCGTCAATGCGCAAGAGGATACGCTTGCCGCTCTGCGGGCCGAGTTGGGTTTGGATGTATCCAAGGTGCAGCGGTATTTCAATTGGGTTGGCGGGATGATGGTGGGGGATTTCGGAACCTCTTACACCTATCGCACGCCCGTGTCGCAGATGATCGCGGATCGGCTGTGGGTCTCGCTGCCCTTGGCGCTGTATGCGCTTACCCTGTCCACCGCGATTGCGTTTCCGGTAGGCATCTATGCTGCCGCGCGCCGGGGAAGACCGGGCGATCTGACGGTAATGGGGGCAACACAGCTGGGCATTGCAGTGCCGAATTTCTGGTTCGCCATGATGCTGGTTCTGGTCTTCGCCATCAACCTGCGTTGGTTCAATGCCGGAGGGTTCGCAGGCTGGGACAAGGGGCTTTGGGCAGGGCTACATTCCCTGACACTGCCGGCTGTCGCGCTGGCCCTACCGCAGGCGGCCATTCTGGCGCGGGTCATGCGGTCGTCTTTGTTGGACATATTGGGCGAAGACTTCATGCGCACCGCACGTGCCAAAGGGCTTTCGCGTCGTCAGGTCCTGTGGCGGCACGGGGTGCGCAACGCGCTGATCCCGGTTCTGACAATCATCGGGTTGCAGTTTTCCTTCCTGCTGGCGGGATCTATTATTATCGAACAAGTCTTTTATCTGCCCGGTCTTGGGCGATTGGTGTTTCAGGCAATCTCGGCCCGCGATCTGATTGTGGTGGAATCCGTGGTAATGCTGCTGGTCTTTGCGGTCATCACCGTGAACTTTCTGGTCGATCTGGCCTATGCAGCCGTTGATCCAAGGTTAAGGAGCCGGACATGAGCCGGAGCCTGATCCTTGGGGCTTGTCTGTCCTCGCTGGTGCTGTTGGCGGCGGCGATTTCATTTGTCTGGACGCCCTATGATTACGCTGCGCTGAACATCCCCGACAAACTGCAGCCTCCCAACGCGTTGCATTGGTTTGGTACGGATCATTTTGGACGCGACATGTTCTCGATGATCATGGTCGGTGCCCGTACCTCGATTGCCGTGGCTTTGGTGGCGGTGGGGATTGGCATGGCGCTGGGCGTGCCTTTGGGCCTGACAGCGGCTGCGCGCAAAGGGTCGTGGCTGGACGAGCTGATCATGCGCGGCAACGATCTGGTATTTGCTTTCCCGTCTCTGGTCATCGCCATCCTGATCACTGCCGTGTTCGGTGCTGGCGCGATAAATGCGATCATCGCCATTGGCATTTTCAATATCCCGGTTTTTGCACGCATCACTCGCGGCGCAGCGCTATCTCTATGGGAACGGGAGTTCATCCTGGCCGCGCGCGTTTCGGGCAAAGGTGCGGCACGGATATCGGCTGAGCATATCCTGCCTAACGTCGCCAACCTTCTGATCGTTCAGGGCACCATCCAGTTCTCTCTGGGCATTCTGGCTGAGGCTGGTCTGTCCTATGTCGGTCTGGGCGCGCAACCGCCCACGCCAAGTTGGGGCCGGATGCTGGCAGATGCGCAGACAATGGTCAGTTTTGCCCCACATTTGGCTCTGATTCCGGGTCTGGCGATCATTGTCACGGTGCTTGGGTTGAACCTGCTGGGAGATGGGTTGCGCGATTGGCTGGATCCCCGGATCAGGGTGGCGCGCGCATGAGTTTGCTTGAGATCGAAAACCTGACGCTGTCCATTCACGGCACGAACATCCTGAAACAGGTCAATCTGTCCATTGCGCCCGGTCAGATCGTGGCCGTGACCGGGGAAAGCGGATCGGGCAAATCGATGACCGCGCTCGCGGTGATGCAGCTTTTGCCGGACGGAGCAAAGACAACCGGAGCCATCCGGCTGAACGGCTCAGATATGTTAGACCGCGATGAAAACGATTTGTGTGCCTTGCGCGGTGCCGCGATCGGTATGGTGTTCCAAGAACCTATGACCGCACTGAACCCGGTCAAAACCATTGGCGATCAGGTGATGGAGACTATCCTGATCCACAAGGCCATGCCGCCCAGACAGGCGCGAGACCGGGCGGAGGAAGTTCTGACCCGTGTTGGCCTGCCGCCGGATCGTTTCCCGCTGTCCCGCTTTCCGCACGAACTGTCCGGCGGGCAGCGTCAGCGTGTCGTGATTGCGATGGCGATCGCGTTGCGTCCCAAGCTGTTGATCGCGGATGAGCCGACTACAGCGCTAGATGTGACAACGCAGGCGCAAATCCTCAAGCTTCTAAAAGGGCTGGTGTCGGAATATGACATGGGGCTGTTGATGATCACCCATGATCTTGCGGTAGTCGCAGATATGGCCGACCAAATTGTTGTCATGCGCCATGGCGAAGTCGTCGAATCCGGGGCCACTGACTACCTGCTACACCACATGCAACATCCATATACCCGAATGCTGTTCAAGGCTTCGGGGCATCAGGTATCCCTGCCCGAAACCACGCATTCCCGTCCCTTGCTTGAGGTAGAAAAAGTCATTCGCGACTATCGTCTGCCCCGCAAGGGGCTGTTTGATACACCGGGGCAACACAGGGCAGTTGACCATGTCAGCTTTACGCTAAATAGCGGAGAACGTCTGGGTCTGGTTGGGGAGTCGGGTTGTGGAAAATCGACCCTAACAAAGGCCATTTTGGGTCTGGAAGAAGTTCAGGGTGGTGACATTCGTCTGGATGGCCAGCCTGTCTTTTCGGGTCACAAACCCAACCTCGCCGTGCGGCGCAAGATGCAGGTGGTCTTTCAGGACCCCTATGGCAGCTTCAATCCACGTCACCGCGTGGCCCGGCTGATCACTGAACCGTTCCATCTGCTCGATGCTCCTGTAATGGGGTCCGAGAGGCAGGACCGGATCGCTGAAATGTTGACTGCGGTGGGTCTCAGCCCGGATGACGCTGGTAAGTATATTCATGAATTCTCTGGCGGTCAGAGACAGCGCATCGCCATCGCCCGTGCCTTAATCATCCGGCCCGAGCTGATCTTGTTTGACGAGGCTGTTTCGGCCCTTGATGTGTCGGTCCGGGCCCAGATCCTCGACCTGCTGGCCGAACTATGTGAGGCCTATGATCTGACTTATCTGTTCATCAGCCATGATCTGAGCGTCGTGCGCACCATCACTGACCGCGTTATGGTGATGCGAGCCGGAAAGATCGTCGAAGAAGGCGATACCGAAAGTGTCTTCTCTGACCCACAACACCAATACACAAAAGACCTGATTAATGCCGCGCCAGTGCTGCCAGACATTGGTCGGGATGTGGCGTGAACCACATATTAGAGCCGAATATAGGAGTATCTCATGTCCAACCCCCTTTGGTTTGATCCAAGCCTGTGTCTGATCGGCGGCAATTGGGTGCCGCCAGCCTCAGAACAAACATTGCCTTTGATCAATCCTTCTGACGGCTCAGATATCTGCCAGATCGCAAGGGGTGGCGCGCATGATGTTGATGCTGCGGTCAAGGCTGCTCAGACTGCGATTGACGGGGATTGGGGACGAAAGACTGCGCTGGAGCGGGGCCGTATCCTTACGCGTATGGGAAGGATGGTTTTGGAGCGTGTCGAGGGCCTGGCCACGCTAGAGGCCATGGATGTCGGCAAGCCCCTGACGCAGGCACGCGCAGATGCGGTTGCGTTGGCACGGTATTGCGAATTCTATGGTGGGGCCGCGGACAAGGTCATGGGCGAGACCATCCCGTATCTGGATGGCTACACCGTCTATACTTTACGGGAACCGCACGGCGTGACGGGGCATATCGTGCCGTGGAACTATCCGATGCAGATCATCGGGCGGTCGGTTGGGGCTGCGCTGGCGATGGGCAATGCCTGCGTTCTGAAACCTGCGGAAGAAGCTTGCCTGACCGCGCTGGCCTTTGCGCACCTCGCGCAAGAGGCCGGTTTGCCCGCCGGTGCCCTGAATGTCATACCCGGGTTGGGGGCCGAGGCGGGGGCGGCTTTGTCGGGCCATACGGGCGTGCACCATGTCTCGTTTACCGGATCAGTCGCTACTGGGGCGCTGGTGCAGCAGGCAGCGGGGCAAAATGTGGTGCCCGTGACGCTGGAGCTTGGGGGGAAGTCACCTCAACTGGTGTTTGACGATGCCGATCTGGACGCGGCCCTGCCCTTTCTGGTGAATGCGGGCATTCAGAATGCCGGACAAACCTGCTCGGCCTCGTCACGCATTTTGGTGCAGCGCAGGGTTTATGATCAGGTCAAGCATCGTATGGCAGCGGCCTATGCAGATTTGACCGTTGGCCCTGCGCAAGACGATCTGCGCGTCGGCCCGCTGATATCGGCCCGTCAAAAGGACATCGTTTCGGGCTTTCTGGCCAAGGGCGCAGACCTGACCGTCGCAGGGCAAGGACAGATCGTAGACGGTGCACCGTCCGAGGGGGCCTATGTTGTGCCGACCCTTTTTGCGGACGTTCCGCCGGATCACTGTCTGGCCAAGGATGAGATCTTCGGTCCCGTGCAGATGCTGATCCCATTCGATTCCGAAGAAGACGCGGTGAAGATTGCCAACGGCACCGATTACGGGTTGGTCGCCAGCATCTGGACCCGCGACGGCGCACGGCAGATGCGGCTGGCAAAGCAACTGCGCTCGGGCCAGGTGTTCATCAACAACTACGGCGCGGGTGGTGGCGTAGAGCTACCCTTTGGTGGTGTCGGAAAATCCGGACACGGCCGCGAGAAAGGGTTCGAGGCCCTATTTGGCTTTTCACAGTTGAAAACGGTCGCGGCGTACCATGGTTAGAGCCTAAACAATCACCTCGATCGCCTCTTGTGCTCCTACGCCGAACACTCGTTTGTAGCGTTCGATCTGATCCTTCGGTCCCATCGCCTTTTCCGGGTTGTCCGACAGTTTCACGGTCGGCTGGCCATTGGCGGACACAGCCTTGCAGACCAGCGAGAACGGCGCCAATGCGTCGTTTGGCACGAGCCCGCGGAAGTCGTTGGTCAGCAATGTGCCCCAACCAAACGAGATTTTGGTCCTGTCCGAAAACTGAGTGTGCAGTTCCCGAATTTTGTCGACATCCAGACCATCCGAGAAAATCACGCGCTTTTCCAGGGGGTCTTCCCCACGGGATTGCCACCACTTGATCGCGGTTTCTGCGCCTGTTGCGGGATCACCGCTGTCGATGCGAATGCCGGTCCATCCGGCCAGCCAATCAGGGGCGCGATCCAAAAAGCCTTGCGTGCCATAGGTGTCCGGCAGAATGATGCGCAGATTGCCGTCATGTTCCTCGTGCCAGTCGCTCAGCACGTCATAAGGCGCTTGCGCCAGTTCGGCATCGTCTTTGGCAAGGGCACTGTAGACCATCGGCAGTTCGTGCGCATTGGTACCAATGGCCTCAACTTCGCGCCGCATGGCGATCAGACAGTTCGATGTGCCAGTGAACGACGGTCCTAGACCCTCGATCATGGCCTGCACGCACCAGTCCTGCCAAAGAAAGCTGTGTCGACGCCGGGTTCCGAAGTCAGCGATTCCAAGCCCGTCAATATCCCGCAGCTTTTCGATCTTCTTCCAAACGCGGGTCATGGCCTGGGCATATAGCACCTGCAGCTCGAACCGCCGCATGTTGTTCAGCACCGCGCGCGAGCGCAGCTCCATCAGAACCGCAAGCGCTGGGATTTCCCACAGCATGACCTCGTGCCATTTGCCTTCAAAGGTCAGCTCGTACTGATCGCCCTTCCGTTCCAGGTGATAGGGCGGCAGGCGCATGTTTTCGAACCATTCCATGAAATCCGAACGGAACATCTGGCGCTTGCCATAGAACGTATTGCCCCGCAGCCACGTGCTTTCTCCCCGGCTCAGGCCAAGCGATCGGATATGATCCAATTGCTCGCGCAGCTCGCCTTCATCGATAAGTTTGGCCAAAGGGATGTGATTCGACCGGTTGATCAGGGAAAAAGCCACATCCGTTTGAGGCTTATTTCGAAACACTGACTGGCACATCAGCAGTTTGTAGAAATCCGTGTCGATTAAAGACCGTACAATCGGGTCAATCTTCCATTTATGATTGTACACGCGTGTCGCAATATCGACCATGGGGAACTCCTGCGATTTCCGTTGTTAGATCAATCGGTGCGTGGAATGGCAAGAGTCGCTAGAATGATAACAATGACAAGGTCAGGTCACATTGCGAGCATATTGTGTGATCTTTTCACAGTTTAGTGAAAAGAGAGGGATGGTTGAACGAGGTTAATTTGGTGAATGGTTCTCGAGTACGATTTTGACATCGTTGTTAACGAAGAATTGGAAGATGACGCCGGTTCAGAGCGATTGGACATTTCCGTCGCGCGTGCCCGATTCCGTCATGTGAAAACGGCTGACGCGCTTCGGGCGACGTCACCGAAGATTCGACAAATTTTCCAGGAAGCCGGCTTTGATCTGGATTCAACCGACAGCAAGCTGTCGCAAGGGTACTATTCGTCACGGGACGTAGACCAACGCAAACGCATTCTGCACGCGCTTTTTGCCAATATTCGCGAAATGGGAATTGAGGGCGAATATTGCGGTGAATTCGATTTCCATCGCTTTTTGGACAACGTCAAAACGGCCAAACCACGCAACGACCAACGCCCAAAAGTCGAGAATTGGACGCCAAATCCACGCTACAAATCACCCGCAACGCCTGAGCGCCGTACATTGCCGGGACGAATTGGCGTCGCATTGGGACTGGCGGTGATCTTGTTTGCAGTGCTTAGGTATCTTGCCGAAAAAGGCGCTACGCCTTAGGCCAACGCAACGCCAGCTTCACGCATCGCGGCCACGGCGGCTGCCAATGATCCACCCATATCAATCGCCCGACATGCGTCCATGCGCACTGCGACATCAAAACCCAGCCGGGCTGCGTCGACGGCCGAATAATGAACACAGAAATCTGTGGCCAGCCCAACCAGGGTCAGTTTGGTGATACCACGTGATTTTAAGTAACCTTCCAACCCGGTCGGTGTCTTTTGGTCGTTCTCGAAAAAGGCGGAATAGCTATCGATGCCGCGCCGAAAGCCTTTGCGAATGACAAGGTCAGCATGGGTATTCAGGTCCGGGTGGAATTCCGCACCATCGGTGCCCTGCACACAGTGATCCGGCCACAAGACCTGCGGCCCATAATGCATGTCGGTCATGTCCAAGGGGGCTTTGCCATCATGTTCACTGGCAAAGGACGAATGTCCCGCCGGGTGCCAATCCTGCGTCAGGATCACGGCGTCGAACTCTGCCATCATCGCGTTGATAGGGTCCACGATCTCGTGACCTCCGGGCACCGCCAGCGCGCCACCGGGGCAGAAATCGTTCTGAACGTCGATTACAATCAGGGCATGGGCCATCGGGTATCTCCTCGCATTGTTCTATCGGTAGGGGGCAGGGCGGGGGGCGTCAATCCGGTCTCTTGCGACTCTTGTCCAGCAGGTTTAGACCGCGCGCATGTATACGATCGCTGCTCTCTATCACTTTACCCGTTTTTCGGATCACGTGTCCTTGCGCGACCCGCTGCTGGACCTATGCCGCGCGCAATCAGTCAAAGGCACCTTGTTGCTGGCCGCCGAGGGGATCAACGGAACCTTCGCCGGCCCGCGTAGTGGGATCGATGCGGTGCTGGCCCACATCAAGGCTCTGCCCGGATGCGCGGATCTTGAGTGGAAAGAGGCCACATCCGATCACCCGCCCTTTGGCAAAATGAAGGTGCGCCTGAAGAAAGAGATCGTGACCATGGGTCAGCCGGACGTCGATCCGCGCGCCCGCGTCGGCAACTATGTCGAACCCGAAGACTGGAACGATCTGATCCGGTCTGACGATGTGGTCGTGATCGACACGCGCAACGACTACGAAGTGGCGATTGGTACGTTTGAGGGCGCAGTAGACCCTGAAACAGCCAGTTTCCGTGATTTCCCGGTCTGGTGGGAAGAAAACAAAGACCGCTTTCACAACAAGCGGGTTGCCATGTTCTGCACCGGCGGCATCCGTTGCGAGAAATCTACCAACTACCTGCTGGGGCAAGGGGTTGAGGATGTGTATCACCTGAAAGGCGGCATTCTGCGGTATCTCGAAGAGATGCCCGCTGAGGACAGCAGCTGGCAGGGTGAGTGTTTTGTGTTCGACAATCGTGTCTCGGTCGGACATGGGCTGGTCGAAGGGCCGCACAACCTGTGCCATGGCTGCCGCCGCCCGATCCTGCCCGAGGATATGAAACGCCCGGAATACGAGCACGGCGTGTCCTGCCATCGGTGCATAAACGAGACATCAGACGCGGACAAAACGCGGTTCCGCGAACGCCAGAAACAGATCCTGTTGTCACGTCAGCGCGGGCAGGAACACCTAGGCATTGAATGATGGGTGAATGATTAAGGTTGCGGGTACAGGCTGGAATCCTGATGATCCCGGAAAAACCTAGGCCATCGGAGGTTTTATGCACCGCGAACCTACAACCCTGGAAGAGTGGAAATCGACGCTTATCGCAGCGGTCGGACTGGTTATTGCCAGTTTTTTCGCGTGGTATGGTCTGTCGCGTCTGAGTGAGGCGGCCGCAGGGGAAACCATTGGTACTATTGTGTCGGTCTGCCTGGTGGTTTGGGTCGCATCGCAATCCTGGTACTACATGACACAGGTGAAGCTGCCGCATCGACGCTTGTTTCTGATGGGTGTGTCATTCATTCAGGTCGTGCCGTTCTTGTTCGCGGCGGCGTATGGCGCATTCGGTTACGCCGACAATTGCGTGGTCGGTGCAGATGCCCCAGCCGATTTTCTGTATTTTTCATACGTCACCTTCACCACTGTGGGATATGGCGACATGATCCCAACAGGTTTATGTCGCGGGCTGGCCGTCGCTGAGGCTGTTACCGGCTACATCCTCTTGGGTATGTTTGTTGCTGCTACAGTTGCGCTCTATACCCGCCACCATAAACATTAGACGGCCACTATTTGTTCTGATCAATCCAGCGGGACATCATCTGTTTGTCGCGGAAACACTCGGATGGGATAGGTCTGCGCCTGCTACGGGAAATGCGTTCGGCAAAGGCAACCTGCTTGCCGGATGGATAGTCCGCAAAGGGCGAAGGGTCGGCTGGCTTGTGCGCCGAAATCCAGGCAGACATCAACTTGCGATCCCGTTGTGCCTCGACCGGGATTTCCAAGGCAGACTGCTGGGCAATTGCACGAGCGTATCGCATTTGCCGGTCTGTGACGGGCAACAGGTGATAGTCGTTCGATGGGCCATCCATGGCCGGGTTGCGGGCGTGGTAAGACATCGGATTGTTCCTCTGACTATGTAGAACATAAATGGAACATTAAGCTTTTTATTCAAGAGGGAGCCGATTCACATCAGCGGGAGTCCGCCGTGAATTGCTTTTATTGACTGGTCAATCAATAAAATATAAATGCGAAAGAAAGGACTTCTGAGAAGGAAATCGGCATGAAGTTTCAGCCCAAAGCGAGCCATTTCATCAACGGCGCATATGTTGAAGATACCAACGGCGCCCCTATCGACGTGATCTACCCGGCCACCGGTGAAATCATCGCCCGGCTGCACTCTGCCACGTCGGATATTGTAAATCAGGCTCTAACAAGTGCCAAAAACGCTCAGGCAGAGTGGGTGGCAATGTCCGGGACCGAGCGTGGTCGTATCTTGAGACGGGCATCTGACATTATGCGTGACCGCAATCGCGCGCTTTCGATCCTCGAAACCCACGACACCGGTAAACCCTTGCAGGAAACCCTGGTGGCCGACGCCACATCGGGTGCGGATGCGCTGGAGTACTTTGGGGGGCTGGCTGCGTCATTGACGGGTGAGCATATCCCGCTGGGCGGCGGAGACTTTGTCTACACCATCCGCGAGGCGCTGGGTGTTTGTGTTGGTATCGGCGCATGGAATTACCCAACTCAGATCGCCTGCTGGAAAGGGGCCCCTGCACTGGCCTGCGGCAATACGATGGTCTTCAAACCGTCCGAGACCACGCCTTTATCAGCGTTGCAGGTGGCCGAGATCCTGATCGAGGCGGGCGCGCCCAAGGGCGTCTATAACGTGGTTCAGGGTTACGGCGATGTTGGCGCATCGCTTGTGACCGATCCGCGCGTGGCCAAGGTTTCGCTGACCGGGTCCGTTCCGACCGGCCGCAAGGTTTATGCCGCGGCCGCCGACGGCATGAAACACGTGACGATGGAATTGGGCGGCAAGTCCCCGATGATCGTGTTCGACGACGCCGATATCGAAAACGCTGTTTCGGGTGCGATCCTGGGCAACTTCTATTCCTCGGGTCAGGTCTGTTCAAACGGCACCCGTGTCTTTGTCCAGAAAGACATCAAAGAGGCTTTCTTGAAACGCCTCTCAGAACGTCTGGCCACTGCGAAAATCGGTGATCCGCTGGATGAGGACGTCAACTTTGGCCCTATGGTCAGCGAAAACCAACTGAACATCGCGCTGAGCTATGTCGAAAAAGGCAAAGCCGAAGGTGCACGTCTGGTCTATGGCGGAGAGCGGATCGACGGTGACGGCTTTTACATGCAGCCCACAGTGTTTGCGGATGTGACGGACGATATGGCCATCGCGCGCGAAGAAATCTTTGGCCCTGTCATGTCCGTACTGGATTTCGATACCGAAGAAGAAGTGATGGCCCGCGCCAACGACACCGAGTTTGGATTGGCCGCCGGTGTCTTCACCAACGACCTGACACGTGCGCATCGCATCGTTGCCGGGTTCGAGGCCGGCACCTGCTATATCAACACCTATAACCTGGCTCCGGTCGAGGCCCCTTTTGGTGGATCTAAAATGTCAGGTGTCGGGCGCGAAAACTCGAAACTGGCGATCAATCACTTCAGCGAGATGAAGACAGTCTATGTTTCGATGAACGACGTCGAAGCGCCTTACTAATCAAAACCGGCCAATCAAGATCTGTTCCCGACATTTTGCGTCGGGAACAGAGCATAAGCCACATAAGACATGTGGCTGACTTCCTCTAAAGGGTGCCGTTTTCGGTTCCGTCGGTGGGAGATCAAGTTCATGAAAACGCATGCACAGGCCGTAGTCATCGGCGGAGGATTGGCTGGCTGTTCAATCCTGTACCATTTGGCCAAGCTTGGTTGGCGGGACGTTGTCCTGCTTGAACGGGATGAACTGACCAGCGGATCAACCTGGCACGCGGCGGCCAACATTCACGGGCTGCACGACAATAACAATATCACCCGAATCCAGCACTATACGATGAACCTGTATAAGGAGCTGGAGCAGGAGACGGGCCAAAGCTGTGGCGTGTTCCAACCCGGTTCGCTGTATCTGGCGCAGACAGAAGAGCGCGAGCACCAGTTGCGTCTGCAAGAGGCCAAGGCTCGGTTCTATGGCCTGAATTTCTACGAGGTCAGCCGCGAACAAGCGATGGAACTTCATCCGCTGGCGCGGTTCGACGATATCCGCTGCATTATGTTTGAACCCGAAGGAGGCAACGTGGATCCCTCAGGTGTGCCGCACGCCTATGCCGCAGGCGCGCGCGCCATGGGTGCAACGATCGAGCGCTTTTGCCCCGTGTTAGGCACTGAGCAACAGGCAGATGGGTCGTGGATCGTGCGTACCGAAAAGGGCGACGTCCATACGCAATGGGTTGTGAATGCCGCAGGCCTTTGGGGCCGCGAAGTTGCGGCGCTGGCTGGTCTGAACCTGCCGTTGCAACCAACTGAACACCAGTATTTCGTAACCGATTCCATTGATGAGGTTGCCAGCCTGGGTCGCCGTTTACCTTCGATCGCCGATCGAGACGGTGAGTACTACTTCCGACAGGAAGGCAACGGCCTGCTGATCGGGGCCTATGAGAAGGATATGAAGTTCTGGGCCGAAGACGGGACGCCGCTGGACTTCGCCCATGATCTGTTCCCCGACGATCTGGACCGGATCATGGAGAACGTGATCCGCGCAACCGAACGCGTGCCCGCCGCGGCGACGGCTGGCGTGAAACGGGTGATCAACGGGCCTATGATCTGGTCCCCGGACAGTTCCGCCCTTTGGGGCCCGGTGCCGGAATTAAAGAACTACTTCCTATGTGGGGGCTTGATCCCTGGCTTCTCGCAATCGGGCGGGCTGGGGTTGCTGGCGGCGCAGTGGATGATCGAGGGTGAGCCGCAATACGACATGTTCGCATGGGATCTGGCCCGGTTTGGCGATTGGGCGGACAAGAAATTCACCAAGGCGCGGGTTGAGGATCAGTATACTCACCGTTTTGCCATCCATTTCCCGAACGAGGAACGCAGCGCTGGCCGCCCGGCCCGTGTGCGCCCGGCGTATGAGATGCAAAAAGACATGGGCTGCGTCTTTGGTCTGAACTGCGGCTGGGAACACCCGCTTTGGTTTGCGGATCGGCCCGGCACCACTGATACAAACGGTTTCACCCGCCAGAACTGGTGGGAACCGGTTGGCCAAGAGGTCAAGATGCTGCGCGAGAATGTCGGTGTGATCGACATCTCGAACTTCGCCAACTACGTCATTAAGGGCCCGGGTGCTTATGACTGGCTGGACCGTTTGGTCGCGAATAGGGTGCCGACCGAGATTGGGCGGTCGTGCCTGACACCGCTGATCTCAGTCCGGGGCGGTGTTGCCGGGGATTTCACCATCACCAAGGTGGCGGAGGACGAATACATGATGATCGGCTCGGGCATGGCCGAGCGTTATCATCAGCGGTTCTTCAACATGGTCGACCTGCCCGAAGGCACAACATTCGAAGTGGCCACGGATCGCATTGCGGGTTTCAATGTAGCGGGTCCCAAGTCGCGTGACCTGTTGCAACGACTGACAAATGCCGACCTGTCGAACGAAGCGTTCCCTTTTATGCGCTCACAAACGATCGAGGTGGCAGGCGTCACCTGCCTTGCCATCCGCGTCAGCTTTACCGGCGATCTGGGGTGGGAGCTGCACTGCGCGGAAGAAGATCAGATCAGGCTCTATTCGGCGCTTCTTGAGGCTGCGAAGGAGTGCGACGGTGGTCCGGTGGGCGGCCGCGCGTTGGGATCACTGCGTATCGAGAAGGGCTATGGCTCTTGGGGCCGCGAGTATTCTCAGGAATACTGGCCGCAGGAAGTCGGGCTGGCGGGTCTGATCAAGCTGGACAAGGACTTCCTGCACAAAGACGCCTATGTGCAGATCAAGGACAACGCCGCGCGCGAGGTTCTGTCGATTTTTGAGGTCGAGGTGACGAATGCTGACGCGTCCGGTGGCGAACCTATCTTTACACCAGATGGCGCACCGGTCGGACGTGTGACCTCAGGGGCCTATGGCTATTCAGTCGGCAAATCCCTGGCCATCGGCTATTCAAATCCGGCAGTCGTAAAGCCGGGGGATATGGTGGAAATCTTCATCCTCGGCAAACCGCATAAAGCCAGAGTTTTGGCCGAACCGCCCTTTGATCCATCGGGTCTCCGGCTGCGCGATGTCCAACCCAAGGTGATGGAGGCAGCCAAATGACCGGCACGCTGGATCGGGTCACGGATTTTGCCCTGAACCTTTCAGCGCACGAGATGCCTGACAGCGCGAAAGAGGCCGCTGCCCTGACGATGCTCGACACAATGGGCATCCTGATCGCCTCCGGCCCGATGGAGGTCGGCGTGATCGCCCGCGATACTGCCGCGCTGCTCTATGCAAGCACTGATGCGGCATTCAGCGTTCCGATGATGTTTGATGGCCGCCTCGTCAGCACGGCGGGCGCTGCCTACGCAGCAGCCACACAAATCGACAATTTGGACGGGCATGACGGCTACAATCCGACTAAGGGGCATATTGGTGTCGTCGTCCTGCCTGCGTTAGTTTCACTTGGTGCGCATTGCCCTGATTTGTCCGGCCCCGAAGCCCTGGCTGCCGTCGTCACGGGATATGAAATCGCAGGACGTGCCGGGCTGTCGCTGCACGCATCGGTCAGCGATTACCACACGTCCGGCGCCTGGAATGCCCTTGGCGTGGTCGCCATGGCCGCGCGCATGCGCGGGTACACGCCAGAGCAATTTCGACAAGCGTTGGGAATAGCAGAATACCACGGCCCCCGAAGCCAGATGATGCGCGAGATTGCGAATCCGACGATGCTGCACGACGGATCGGGTTGGGGCGCGATGGTTGGCATATCATCTGCGATTCTGGCCGAACGTGGTTTCACGGGCGCCCCGGCCATCACAATCGAAGATGCTGATGTTGCGTCGTTTTGGGATGATTTAGGTCAGTTCTGGCAGGTCGAACACCAATACGTAAAACCTTATCCGATATGTCGCTGGGCTCATGCGGCAATTGATGGCGTTCGGGCTGTGATGATGGAGAATGACCTAGCCCACGACCAAATCCGATCCATCCATATCAACAGTTTTCATGAAGCGGCCTGCCTGTACGCAGGGATGCCTGACACCACGTCTCAGGCCCAGTATTCTCTGCCTTTTGCTGTGGCGGTTCAGGCGATCCATGGTCGGATCGGGGTCGAACATATCTCGGGTTCGGGTTTGTCTGATCCGGCGGTGGCAGAGTTGGTGTCGCGTATTCACGTTCTGGAAGATGCGCGCCACAGTGCACGCTTCCCGCAGGGGCGGTGGGCCGATGTCATCTTGAAATCGACCGATGGGCGTGTGTTCGAATCCGGCGACACTCACGCGCGCGGAGGGCCGGAGGCTCCGCTCAGCAGGGGAGATGTGATCGCCAAGTACACCGAGTTTGCCGCGCCAGTCGTCGGTTCGGACCGCGCGGACGCGATCCGCGCGGCCATATTGGGTTGGGTCGAACCTACATCCAGATTGTCGGACCTGATGTCGTTGGTCTTTGATCCGTAAAAGCGGCCGGTGCGGGCTGCGGGCCGACGCTCAGTGGGCACCTAATGAAAGACAAATCGTGAATGCAGGTGGCGCCGACCTGATCCGCTATTGGTCCACTTTCGTAAGCAAATCCAGAATGTGCTGGCGTGTTTTTGCGCTGTCATCCAACAAGCCCTTCGCGTCAGCTAAGGGTTTGTCCTGCATTCGTATTGGCGGCACGGACAGGAGCCGCGTTGTTTGCTGAACTGCGAAGAACTTTGTATCGCGTTCGGGTTCGACCGCTTCCGGACGGTCGGCCAACCAAAAGAACCGATCGGCTTCTTCATCCTCACCAATAGCACGCAAAAGCTGACCAGCTGCCACGTAATCATCCGTCATCTGCAATGCTTGCCCTCGCAAAAGCTGGGCCGCGTCGGATGGATCGTCGACCAGTTCCAACATCGCTTGATGTGGTCGGTGTTGCAGTAAGGCAGCGCGCGCACGTAACCGTGCCCTTTCTGCGCGCCGGGCCTTGTCCTGTGACCGACTGGCCAGTTCCAGCGCCGCGTCCGCAAAACCTAGGGTGACCAAGCGCTCGGCCAATCCCACGCTTGTGTCTGTGAATAGAGCCAGTTTCTGCTCTGGTGTCAGGGTTACGACACGCCTTAGAAATGTCGCGTCGTCGGCGCGTTCGGTCAGGATCTGGGCGACGCGGTTCAACGTTTCGGCGGCATTGTCCTGCGCATTTTGGGCGCCCAGCAGATCCATCGCCTTATCGAACTCATGGCTAAGGCTCAAAGCGACGATCTGTGTTTGCAGCATGCGCGGCCCGATTTCAGACCGTCGAAACTCCACGACGTAAGAGGCCGCAAGATCAAGCTCTTGTGGGGATATTGCTCCACGTTCCGACCACCGCTTGTCGACCAGTCGCGCAAGTGCAAGCGGTGCCTCCAACTCTGCACCCGACGCAGCGATGACCTCGTTCAACAATGCTTCTGACTTCGGGCCGTCGCCTTCGGCAGCCGCGACTTTAGCCTTGGCTTGGGACGTATCGGCGCTGTCCTCAGTCGCAACGCGATCGACCGCGCGCAACACGCGCCTTGCTGGTTCAAGTTTCCCAGCATCGGTCAGAATTTCCGCCAATGTTGGCCCAACTTGACGGCGAAGATGGTTGGGCAAGCGCGCAAATGACTGTTCGATCGACTGCAACTGGGCCTCTTCTTGCATCTCTCCTTCGATCAAAAGAGCCCAAAGCGCGGCGTCGCTTTCACACCGCTGAAGATTGGTAAACGGGTTCGGATGGGACGGCTGTGCGCCATCAAGATACCGGGCTATCGAGGCAACCCGATCTGTGTCTGGCGCATGCTGCCCAAGCAATTCAAGCGTCCGAATAGCCTCTGCGCCGAACCCGGAATAGGCGTATAGCTGCGCCAGCTTCAGCGCCTTTTCTTCGTCGAGATGATCGAATTCTTTGAACAGGGCGGCGCGCAACGAAGCCACCTGTTCTGGAAAGGGAGTTGCCCCAGACCAACTGTCAAACCCAAGCTCAGCGCTTGAGATGCAGGGTGGGCGTTGTTCAAGCTGTGGCAGGGATGGCCCTAAAAGTTCATTCAAGCCGTCCAGAACAGATGTCACATGAATATTGGCATTAAGGTCTGAGGGGCTAAAGGGATCGTTCTTGGGGACCGACAGCCTTGGTCCAACCGGAGCAATCCTCAAATCAACGACTTCCCGGTCAGAGCCGCGCAGCAGCAGCGTAGAGAGCTGTTCTTCAAAGCGCTGTGCGTTCAGGTTTAGCAGTGGCAATTCGAGACTCTGTAAATTTTGCCCAACCAACGGGTCTTTCTCTTTGGGCGCTTTGGGCAAAACAGGCGACGGTATATCAGCGCTGATTGGGGGCAGCGCCGAGCCTGGTGCAATATCCACCACGATCATCGTGCCCTTGAACAGAAAGGCATTGGCAACACAGTCGCAGCCAAATTGCATATCAAGTGCCGCGCCCGGTTCGGACTGAGAGATCGCGGCCAAGCGGTTTTGCGTCAAACGCCGGAACACGGCTGCTGTGTCGAAGTTAACCTTTTCCAGTTGGACAGTCAGACGCGCACCATTTTTCTTGTGCGACAGGGCCCATTTAGTGCCCGGCGGAACCTGTGCGACCAGCCGTGTATACCCTTCATGTTCGCCCGAGCGTACCTGCACATCTTGTGCTTGAACTTGCGTTGCCGCGGAGGTTAGCGCCAAAGCAAGAAAAACTGTTCGGATCATGCCGCCGCCTGTTTGAGTTCCTTCAACGCATCTTCCAGCTCAGAAAATGCTGGGCGGTTATGCGTCGGCGTGTTCTGGCGGCCAACTTCAATGCACATGGCTGCATTGTGGTTGTGCAGATTAGCGACCAGAACCTCTTTGATCAACTGGTAGAAATGGTTGTCCTCCTCGACAACTGCTTTCAGCTTGCCAGCGAACGGGCCAACCAGGCCATAGGCGAGAAACACGCCCAGGAACGTCCCGACCAAAGCGCCTCCGATCAGTTTGCCCAGTACTTCGGGCGGCTGGTCGATGGACCCCATCGTTTTGATTACGCCTAAAACGGCGGCCACGATACCAAGTGCGGGCAAACCATCGGCGACGGTTTGCAGCGCGTGGCTGGAATGCATGGCGTGGTGAAAATTGGTCTCCATCCGTTTTTCCAGCACTTCTTCAACTTGATGTGGATCGTCGTAATTCATCGACGCGGATCGCATCGTGTCGCAGATCAGATCGACAGCTTCCTTGTCCTTCTGAATCTTCGGATAGGCTGAGAATAGGGTCGAATTCTCGGGGTCTTCGATATGCTGTTCCACCTCGACCGGGTTGGCCTTGGCAATGCGGATCAGAGAAAACAAAAGGCAAAGCAGATCGCGGTAATCTTCGGGTTTCCATTTGGGGCCCTTGAACACTTTACCCATGTCCTTGATCGTATGTTTGACAGCGCTCAAGTCGTTGCTGATCATGAACGCCCCAACGGCGGCGCCGCCGATCATCATCATCTCGAACGGGAGCGATTTCAAAATGATCGTCATCTTGCCACCGGCGGCAAGATAGCCACCAAACACCATGGCGAAAATGACGACGATTCCGATGATTCCGATCATGGGTGGTCTCCTGCAAAGTCAGATGCGGGGGTAAAAAACATGTGCGCTACTCCTGCGGAGCCGCAGCATTGCGACCGGCCATGATCACGCTGATCGTATAGGCGGCTTCGGGGTTGAGACCGGCCAGAACACCTGCGGCGGAATCAGGCGGCATCCGCGACAGAAAGCCAGCCGCAAAGCCGGGGTCCATGGTTTCGAACAGGGCGGCTGCGTCCTTGGGTTTCATGCTCTGATACACATCCGTCAGGCGCGTCAGATCGGTCTCGGCGGCTTTTTCGGCGAAGGCCAGTGTCTGTCGCAGCGATTCTTCTGCCTTCTGCAAGGCAGCCAGGCGCGTTTCAATCGCCTGATCCGCGATATCCAGCGCCTTTTCTTTGTCTTGTAACGCGGCCTCTCGTTTCTTGAGCGCGTCTTCGCGGCGTAGCAATTCAGTCAACAATTCTTGCGCACCGGGCTGTTCGGCTTGGCTGCTCCTCGCCAGCGATGGGGCGGGATCGGATCCTTTAGCCAGCGCGGGCCCGGCCTCGAATCCTATTCTGATCGCGGCGGAACCGATCATAAGCATCGCGATCACCGCAAGAACGCCGCCTTTGGGACGGTTTTCTGCCCGCTTCCGCCTCATGTCGTGGCCTCGCTGCGGCTGTGACGCAGGAACATCAACCCACCCGGACGTTTGACCTGAGTCTCGGCTGGCGCGTCTTCTTCAATGACGGGCACTGAGTTGGCTTGGGACTGTTCTTCAGAAACAACCGGCTCAGGCTCTGGTGTAGGGATCTCGGTCGCCTCTTCATCGTCCGGCACGACGTCATGCATCGAGGCCATCATCAACTCAAGCCGCTGCGCCACTGTTTCGGCGCGCTCGGTCAGTTCCTTAAGAACGACGCCAGACTGATCCGAGGCTTCCCGCGCGGCCTCCAGTGACTTTTTCAACTCTTCCGCTTGCGAAGACAGCACGGCCACCGCACCACCGACGCCTTTTTCAAGGTCGGTAAAGCGTTTCAACCGCTTGGACAGGACGAAACAATAAAGACCCGCACCCATGGCACCTGCGACCAGCAAAATATCTGCAATCAGCTCCAACTTCGCCTCCTAGTTCAGTACGAATTCCATGACGAGAACATCGCGAACGCGGCCTTCGCCGACGACGATTTCGATACGCCGCAACAGGTGTCCTCGGATGCGCATGAGCGCGAGCGAATCCTCAAGATCAGAAACCTCAATCGCGCATAGATATCCGTTCAGCACGTCCATGATTCGCGGTTTCATCTTTTCCACATCCGCCATGTACGGCGCGTTCACCTCGAGCTGGGCATGAAACTTCAGATGTCGCGAGTCGCTGGTGTTTACCGAAACGACGACCGGAGTTAGGTCAACGAATCCAACCTTTGGCAGAGCCTTGGCAGGCCTGCTTTTCTCTGTTTCTTCGGTGTTCTGCACGACGGGTTTTCCGCCTATCGGCAACAGGCCGGTGGTGGTCAGGAAATACCCGCCCGCAGCACCGGCTATCGCCAGAACCGCGCCTACTATCATTCCCTTTTTCCCAGATTTTTCCGGAACTTCTGCCTGTTCTGCAGTCGCGTCGGTCATGACGTCCTCATTTCTTCAATCTGCAATCGTCATAACCCGACAGGGACTAACCGATTGTTAAGGGCAATCATCCAAACAAGGGATGCGTCGCACAGAATGTCGGCGAGTCGGAGGTGATCGTGCAGCAGATCGGAACTGTCTGGGCAAGTTTGGACAGGCGTAAACAAATCATTGTCGCGGGTGCAGTCGTGCTGATGTTTCTGGGGATCCTGGCGATGTCGCGTCTGGTGACAACACCGTCGATGACCCTGCTTTACGCCGGTTTAGAAAGCGGCGCTGCAGGGGATATTGTCCGTTCATTGGATCAGCGCGGTGTGCAGTATGAGATTCGCGGCGGCTCCATTTATGTGCCGGGATCACAACGGGATGAGCTGCGCTTGACGCTGGCCAGCGAAGGTCTGCCGGCAACCGGAAACCGGGGCTACGAGCTGCTGGATTCGCTCAGCGGGTTTGGCACAACGTCGCAGATGTTCGACGCCGCCTATTGGCGCGCCAAAGAAGGAGAGTTGGCCAGAACTATTGTCGGCAGCCCCCATATCAGCCAGGCACGTGTGCATATTGCCAACGGTTCAGCCAATCCGTTCCAACGCAGTTTTGCACCAACCGCATCGATCTACCTGGTCGCGTCGGGCACGGACATCACGTCGGATCAGGCAAAGGCGATCCGGTTTCTTGTGTCGTCCGCAGTCAGCGGACTGGCGCCCGAGAACGTCACCGTCATCGATTCGAATGGCGCAGTGATCGGAGCACAGGACAACCCGGTGTCCGCAGATACCGCTGACGATAAATCGCGCCAGCTGCGCGAACGGGTTCTGCGTCTGATCGAAGCCCGGGTCGGAGCTGGAAATGCGGTGGTCGAGGTGAGTGTCGATACGGTTACCAAGACAGAATCAATCCGCGAACGGCGTTTCGATCCCAATGGCCGTGTGGCCATCAGCACCGATGTCGAAGAGCGTTCGGACAGTGCCCGCAACCAATCCGGGGATGTGACGGTTGCGTCAAACCTGCCCGATGGCGATGGCGCGGGCGGGGACGAATCCAATTCTAACGCAACCCAGACCCGAGAACGGGTCAACTACGAGGTTTCCGAGACCGAGCTTGAGGTTCACAACGGCCCCGGCGCCATCAAGCGACTGACGGTTGCTGTTTTGGTAAACGGAACGCGATCCGTGGACGCAAACGGCAGTGAAACATTCACGCCGATGCCGCAGGCCGAGATGGATGCACTGCAGGAGCTTGTGGCCTCGGCAGTGGGCTACGATGCCGAGCGGGGCGACGTTATAACACTGAAATCGCTGGATCTGCCGGCGGTCGAGCCGCAGGGCAGTCTGGCAACCGCCTCGCTGTGGCAGAAGGTGCATTTCGACGCGATGTCGCTGATTCAGATGGCCGTGTTGGCACTGGTTTCCCTGGTACTTGGGGTGTTTGTCATCCGCCCTATTCTGACCCAACCCGCAACCGCTCCGGCACTGCTGCCCGCAGGTACAGCCCAGGAACCTGACGCATACCTGACCGGCGAAATTGCGACGGAAGAAGGCGGGCAATTCACCACCTTGCCGGGGCAGGGGCCCACCGGGAACGTTCCGGCGCTTGCGACCGATGCCGGGGCGGACCCGGTGGATCGGCTCAGGGCGATGATCGGCGACAAGCAGGAAGAAACGGTCGAAATCCTGCGCAGCTGGCTGGAAGAAGGTGAGGAGCGTGTGTGATGTCGATTGCCCATCTTCTTGAGGATTTCACTTTACAGGTCGGCGGCGGACAGCTGCACGTACTGGATGAGGACGCGTTAGAGGAACAAAGGCTGGCCTCGTTCGAGCAAGGCTATAGCGCCGGCTGGGAAGACGCGGTCCAGGCGCAAGAGCAGAGCCGGGGGCAGGTTTCGGCCGAATTGGCCAAATCGCTCGAAGATATGTCTTTTACCTACCATGAAGCGGTTAACCGGATGGCCCTGTCGCTGGAACCGATGTTTCAGAGCCTGACACAGCTGGTTTTGCCTGAAATGCTGGACCGAGGGTTTGCCGTTCGACTTGTCGAGCAGCTCACCGATATGGCGCGCGGGCAGATCGGACAGCCCATGCAAATCTTCGTACCCTCAGGTCGTGTGAACGAGGTGGAGGACCTGATCCCCGCCGAGCTTTCATCGCCTGTGCAGGTGATCGAAGACCCGACGCTTGAGGTAGGGCAGTCGCGGCTCAAGGTCGGGGTTTCCCAGCGCGAGGTGGATTGCAGCGGCTTGCTTGCTGCGGTCGATCAAGCCTTTCAGGCATATGTTTTTCAGGTAAAAGAGGCAGTGACCAATGAGTGATCCGCAAACCCCGAAATCCGAGAAGCCCAACCCGTTCGAGGCCGTTCCGATTGAAGTCACCGTATCGGTTGGCCGGGCGCGCCCTTTGATCCGTGATCTGCTGAACATGGGGGAAAACGCCGTGCTGATGCTGGACAAACGCATCGAGGATCCGGTTGACCTTTATGTCGGCGACCAACTTGTCGCGCGCGGTTTGCTAGAGGAGATGGAGGGCGAGCAGACCGGTCAGCTGGCTGTGCGTCTGACCGAAATCGCGGACCTGCAAAACGGGATCGGCTGATGCGCCGATTTCTAATTCTGGCGGTCGCGCTTGCGGTTTTGACCCCGTCTTTGACCACGGCGCAGGAGTTGTCTGTCTCGCTGGGCGAGGGCGGTTCGATATCTGCGCGAACGATTCAGTTGATCCTGTTGATCACCGTGCTCAGCCTGGCTCCGGGATTGGCGATCATGATCACCTGTTTTCCGTTTTTGATCACTGTTTTGGCGATCCTGCGCCAGGGTATCGGGTTGCAGCAATCTCCTCCCAATATGCTGATTGTCAGTCTGGCGCTGTTTCTGACTTATTTCATCATGGAGCCGGTCTTTTCCGAAGCCTGGACAACAGGAATTCAGCCGTTGGTCGATGAAACTATGGAGGTCGAGCCTGCATTAGAGCGTGCATTACAGCCGTTTCGCGGTTTCATGGCTGCGCGATTGGACCCCGATACGTTTCACGCCATGGCCGCCCTGCGCCCCGGTGGTGATGCCACAACGCTGTCGCCCGACGCGCCGCTGTCCATCCTGATGCCGTCTTTCATGCTGTCTGAAATTGCGCGCGCTTTTCAGATCGGTTTTCTGGTCTTTCTGCCATTTCTGATCATCGACCTTGTGGTTGCGGCGGTGCTGATGTCGATGGGGATGATGATGGTGCCGCCAGCCACAGTTTCCTTGCCGTTTAAACTGGCGTTTTTTGTCATCGCCGACGGGTGGTCCCTGATCGCCAGCGCGCTTGTGCGCAGTTATGCGACCTAGTTTTTTACTGCCGGGCGATTTGCAGACAGGCGCGCAGGCCGCAATCGCCGGCCTCAAAGCGCATTTCTCCGCCATGCTGTTCGGCCACGGTGGCGGCAATTGTCAGGCCCAAACCATAGCCGTCAGAAGATCCGGTGTTGGACCCACGACGAAATGGGGCCATCAGGTTTTCGATGTCCTCCACCGACAGATCGGTGCCCTTATCTTCGACCGTGATCGTCGCGGTGGTCGCATCGGTCGCCAACTGCACTTCGGCGTGTCGACCATATTTCAACGCGTTGTCGATCAAATTGGTCAGCGCACGCCTAAGCGATATGGGCCGCGCCATGACCAGAACGCGGCGTGTTTCGGTCAGCTGTCCGTGTCCGCGCCGGGACATGAAAACCGATGTAACCCCATCGACCGCGACGGGGTCGGTCTTTTTTAGTGTCACGGGCAGGTCCATATCCTGATAATCGGCGACCAGAGCCTCCACCAAAGAGGTCAGAGAAATCTGGCGCGGTTCCTCAACATCCAGTTCGGATCGCGTATAGGTCAGGACACTTTCGATCATGCCCGTCATCTGATCCACATCCGCCTCGAGCTTTTCGCGTAGTTCATCGTCGGGGATCAGAGCGGCACGCAGGCGCACGCGTGTCGCAGGGGTACCCAGATCGTGGCTGACGCCGGACAAAACCGTTGCCCGCTTTTCAAGCTGCGCGCGCTCGGCCTCAAGATGGGCGTTCACCGCCGAGACGATATCGCGCAGTTCATCCGGGCCATCCGCCTCGTAGCTTTCCGGCCCCCCAAGGCGCTGCCGTTCGCGCAACGCGCGGGCAAACCGGGTGAAGGTATCTGAGACGTTACTGACTGCGGATAAGATGACCGCCATTGCGACGATCCCCATAAGTATTGCGGGCAGACGTAAATCCGTTGGGGCCGCCTGACAGCCCCATATCTGTGTCCCGTCGACCTGATGCCAGGCCTCGCGTCCAAATTTCGCAATCAGGATCGGCTCACTGCAATATGTTGCCAGCAACCGGGTCAGGTTTCCCATCTTTTCAGGCCCGGTTTGATCACTGCCTGACACAATGTCCGACACCGGATAAACCAACCGGTCGGACAGGATCGCCACGGTTAATTCACGCCCGCTGAGCGGCGAGGAACTGTCGGTCAGGATCGAAAGGTTGGTGACGAAGCGGCGGTTTGAAAACCCGGGCAACCGCTGAAATTCACCATTATCGGCAAGGGCCGTATCCTGGGGCGGCAAGGGCGTAATCGACAACCCTTCGGAGGGGGCCATGCCTGTTCGCAATTCTTCGTAGACGGTGAACCCTGCTACAAAAGATTGCAGCAGGTAGTCATTCCAGGCGCGCGCCGAAGCGAACCATAACCCTGCAGACAGCAAACCGGCAGCAAAGGCTGAAAGGGTCCAAAGCCACCCCAGATTGCGCAGGCGCAGTGTCATTCTTCGACCGAAATGTCGGCGGCAAAGATATACCCGACCCCACGTTCCGTGCGCAGCATTTGCGGATCTTTCGGGTTGGTCTCGATCTTGGATCGCAGGCGACCGACGAGCATGTCGATGGCGCGGCCCTGCGCTTCGGACTTGTCACTGTCCCCCGTGACATCCAGTGCCGTGACGATTTCATCGCGCGTAAGCGGAATATGTGGATTGGCCAGCAAGACCTTGAGCAGGGCGGTTTCCCGCTGTGACAACGCGACCAAATAGCCTTCTGGCGAATGCAAATCATCACGCTTTCCGTCAAAGACCCAGCCGTCAAAACGGAAGGTGCGGGTTCTTCGGCGATACGCCAGCGAAGACGACCGCCGAGCGCGCTGCATCACTGCCCTGACACGGGCCAGCATCAATTGGGGGTTGAACGGTTTGGCAATGTAGTCGTCTGCCCCAACTTCGTACCCTGCCATGCGCTGATGGTCGGCGGACAGGGCAGAGACCAGAATGATCGGGACGTCCTGTTCGCGCCGTAACCGGGCGCAGATATCAATCCCGTTCTCGTCCCCCAGCATGACGTCCAACAAAATCAGATCGATCCGGCCATTGGATAGGTGCGCCCGGATTTCCCGCTCGGAACTGGCGGGTAGGGCGATGAAGCTGTTTTGCTGCAATAGCTGCGTCATCATCGACCGCATCTCAGGGTCGTCATCCACCACCAGAAGCCGCGGAATGCTCACTCTGTCTTCCCTCCCGATCTTTTCCCTCTGTCGTCGTCCATTGTAACGAATGGAAACAGATTCAATGCCAACGTAACACGCTGTAACAGAAGTGGTGAAAATTTGGGCCGTTTCCGTACTTTACTATGAATTCCGCTTTGCCAGACGGCGATCTGACCACAGTAATAGCGCCATCGCTGCTTTGGCAGTCACTGAGTTCTCAGGGAGGAGACAAAAAATGAAGCGTTTTGCATTTGCCACCGTTTCGACTTTGGCCGTTGTGGCCGGATCGTCCGTTGTGGCCGAGCCGCAGGCGGAAGTATTGCACTGGTGGACCTCGGGTGGCGAGGCCAAGTCGGTTGCCGTTCTGCAGGAAGAATTCGCCTCGAACGGCGGCACCTGGACCGACATGCCCGTCGCGGGTGGCGGTGGTGATGCGGCAATGACCGCGCTGCGTGCCCGGGTTCTCTCCGGTAATGCGCCGACCGCCGTTCAGCTGAAAGGCCCTGCCATTCAGGAATGGTACGAAGAAGGCGTTCTGGCCGACATTTCGAACGTTGCCGAGGCCGAAGGCTGGGCGGATGTCCTGCCTGCGTCGATCGCGGGCCATATGATGTGCGAAGGCACTTGGTGCGCTGCACCCGTGAACGTGCACCGCATCGACTGGATCTGGGCGAATGCTGATGTTCTGGCGGCAAACGACATCGAAATGCCCACCACATGGGATGAGTTCAACGCAGCAGCCGAAAAACTGCAGGCCGCTGGTGTGATCCCGCTGGCCCACGGTGGTCAGGCCTGGCAGGACGCGACCGTGTTTGAGGCGGTTGTCATGGGTATTGGTGGGCCAGAATTCTACCAGAAAGCCCTGGTCGATCTCGACCCCGAAGCGTTGACGTCCGACACAATGGTACAGGTCTTTGACCAGATGCGTACCATGCGTGGATATGTCGACGAGAACTTCTCGGGTCGCGACTGGAACCTGGCCACCGCCATGGTGATGAATGGCGAGGCCGCTTTCCAGATCATGGGTGACTGGGCCAAAGGTGAATTCCTGGCCGCTGGCAAGAAGCCCGGCGAAGATTTCCTGTGTGCCTCGACCCCCGGTGACGGTTATCTGTACAACGTCGACAGCTTTGCCATGTTCGAAGTCGAAGGTGACGACAACCGCGCCGGTCAGGAACTGCTGGCCAAACTGATCGTCGCACCGAACTTCCAGGAAGTGTTCAACCTGAACAAGGGTTCGATCCCTGCACGGACCGACGTAGCGCTGGATGCCTTTGATATCTGTGCGAAAATCTCGGCAGAAGACATGGGTACGACCTCGGCAGGTGGTTCGCTGCTGCCGTCTTACGCCCATGGCATGGCGCTGCGCGGGTCGCAGTCTGGTGCGATCACGGATGTTGTGACCGCACATTTCAACTCGGATATGTCCTCGGCTGACGCGGTTCAGCAACTGGCGGACGCAGTGGCCAACAGCTACTGATCCAAAACGCTCTGCCCCCTATACCGCGGGGCAGAGCACTTTTCCCCGGAGGAAAAAATGTCCGAATGGCTGGAAAACCACCTGCCCAAGGTGGTGCTGGCACCGTCGTTCATCGCCGTATTGATTTTTGTCTACGGATTTATCGGATGGACCGCATGGGTGTCGCTGACCCGATCGAAACTACTGCCGAAATACGAGATCCATGGCTTCATTCAGTATGAACGCCTGTTCGATTCCCCTCGCTGGGATACGGCAATCAACAACCTGTATATCTTTGGCGCGCTGTTCATCGTGATCGCGATGGTGCTGGGGCTGTTGCTGGCCATCCTGCTGGATCAGAAGATCCGCGTCGAAGGGGTTATTCGCACCATCTACCTGTACCCGATGGCACTGTCGATGATCGTGACCGGCACCGCATGGAAGTGGATCCTGAACCCAGGTCTGGGCATTGAATCCATGGTGCAGGGCTGGGGCTTTCCGAATTTCGAATTCGATTGGCTGGTGAACCCCGATTACGCTATCTACACCATTGTGATTGCCGCGATCTGGCAAAGCTCGGGCTTTGTTATGGCGCTGTTTCTGGCCGGGCTTCGTTCGGTGGATGGTGAAATCATCAAAGCCGCTCAAGTCGATGGTATCCCCACATGGCGCATCTATACGGCGATCATCATACCGTCGATGGCACCGATTTTCCTTTCTGCCTTCATCGTGCTGGCCCACCTAGCGATCAAGAGCTTTGACCTTGTCATCGCGCTGACAGGTGGCGGTCCGGGATACGCGACTGATCTGCCAGCCACATACATGTATGCCATGGCGTTTTCGCGCGGCGATATCGGTCAGGCGGCCTCTTCCGCGATGATCATGATGCTGGTCGTCTTTGCCATCGTGGTTCCATATCTTTATTCAGAGCTGAGGGCGAAAAATGACTGATCTGTCGATGCCCCAAACCCAAACCCGCTCGCAGAGCGCCACTGGCAAGATTGCCCTTCGTTGGCTGCTTTACGTCCTGCTGGGCCTGTTCGCGCTGTACTACCTGATGCCGCTGTTCGTGATGTTAACCACATCGTTGAAAAGCCTTGAGGAAATTCGCACTGGGTCCTTGATCTCACTGCCGCGCGAAGTCAGCTTCGATGCCTGGAAAACCGCGTGGTCCGGCGCTTGTACCGGTATCCAGTGTGAAGGTCTGCGGCCTTACTTCTGGAACTCTGTCCTGATCGCGGTGCCTGCGGTGTTTTTGTCCACCCTGATTGGTGCGCTGAACGGCTATGTCGTGGCGCAGTGGCGGTTCAAAGGCGCGAACATCATCTTCTCGCTGATGCTGTTTGGCTGCTTTATTCCGTTTCAGGTTGTTCTGCTGCCAATGGCGCGGCTGCTGGGCATGATGGGGATCGCCGGAACCATTCCGGGCCTGATCTTTGTCCACGTGATCTATGGCCTTGGCTTCACTACGCTGTTCTTCCGCAACTACTATGTCACCATTCCGGCCGAGCTGACCAAAGCCGCTCGGGTCGATGGGGCAGGCTTTCTGCGGATTTTCTGGTCGATCTTCCTGCCGCTGTCGCTGCCCATCATCGTGGTGACAGTGATCTGGCAGTTCACGCAGATCTGGAATGACTTCCTGTTCGGCGTGTCGTTCAGCCAGGCGGGCACGCAGCCCGTGACTGTGGCGCTCAACAACATCGTAAACTCCACCACCGGCGTCAAAGAGTACAACGTCGACATGGCCGCCGCGATCATCGCGGGGCTGCCGACGCTGCTCGTCTATGTCGTTGCCGGTAAGTATTTCATCCGCGGCCTGACCGCTGGCTCTGTGAAGGGATAACCCATGGCTCCCATCCTTGATATCAACAAACTCTACAAGAATTACGGCGCAACCGAAATTCTGAAGGACATCAACATCTCGATCGAACCGGGTGATTTCCTGGTGCTGGTCGGCCCCTCGGGCTGCGGTAAATCCACGCTGCTGAACTGCATTGCGGGATTGGAGGAAATCACCGACGGGACACTGGCGATTGGCGGCAAAGACATGACCCATGTCAGCCCCAAGGACCGCGACATCGCGATGGTGTTCCAATCCTACGCGCTGTATCCGACGATGAGCGTGGCCAAGAACATCACTTTCGGCATGAAGGTGCGCGGGGTTGATCAGGCAACGCAGGAGGCCAAGCTGAACGATGTGGTCTCGCTGTTGCAAATCGAGCCACTGCTGAACCGTCGTCCCAGCCAGCTATCCGGTGGTCAGCGTCAGCGTGTGGCGATGGGCCGGGCGCTGGTGCGCGATCCCAAGCTGTTCCTGTTTGATGAACCGCTGTCGAACCTCGATGCCAAGCTTCGGGTTGAGATGCGGACCGAGATCAAGAAGCTGCACCAGACATTGGACGCTTCCATCGTCTACGTGACCCACGATCAGATTGAGGCGATGACGCTGGCCACCAAGATCGTGGTCTTGAAGGGCGGTATCGTGCAGCAGATCGGCAGCCCGGCCGAAATTTATAACAACCCGGCCAATCTGTTTGTCGCTGATTTCATGGGCTCGCCGGCGATGAATCTGATCCCTGCGCAGGTCACCAAAAACGGGTCGGGTACACAAATCGTCATCTCGCGCGATGCCGGCGAAACGCTGGTTCTGAACGATGCGCGCGATCTGGCGTTGCCCGAGGATGTAATCCTGGGCCTGCGCCCCGAGGATATCGCCGAGGCGGGTTTCCGTGCGGGTGATGGCGTGCAGGAAGCGGCGTGCATGGTCGATATGGTCGAACCTGCAGGGGCCGACACCTATGTCGTATCAGAACTGGGCGGCAAGCAGGTGACCGCAAGGTTACATGCCGAAACCAGCGCGCAGGCGGGCAAGATGCTGAACTTGGCCTTCGATATGAGCAAAGTATCGTACTTCGCCAAAGAAACCGGCGAGCGCCTGAATTAAAAGAAAAAAACGCCGCGCGATTGAATTCGCGCGGCGTTTCTTTGCGTTTGAACTGGGTCAGCTGACCTTGTTCTAGCTCAAGTCCTTGATCAGGCGGTTCAAGTCGCCGCCACGGGCGTCCAGCATCGCGCCAACCTCGGTTCGTTCGGTCAGCAGCATATTCACCCCTTCGATGAACATGTTGAAGAACTTGTCGCGGCCTGATTTGTCCGAAACTAGGAATGTCACCTCGAACGGGGACGAGCCCTGCAGCTTAACCGAAGTGCGTACCTCGTAACCGGCCTTGATTTTCCGGGCCTTCCGGACGGTGACTTGCCCACCAATGAATTCGCGGAAACGTCGGCCATACTTGTTCGAGATATAGCCCTGAAACGCTTTGGTGAACTGCTTCAGCTGCGACGGGCTGGCCGAACGGGCATCCGCCCCCAGCACATAACGTGCCATGATCGGCACATCGGCATATTGCACAAAGACCTTTTCGAAATCGCGGATCATCGCCTTTTCGGATTTGCCCGAGGCGATAATGCGGTTGATGTCATCCACGACACTGACGACCAGAGCCTTGGCGCTGGCTTCAGTCTGGGCAAAGGCGGAAAAAGGCAGGGCGGTCAGTGCCAGACCGGCAAGGCCAGTGGCGACAAAACCGCGTCGGTTCATATGGTTACTCGGCATAGGGGTCCTCATAGGGGTCCTCGTATGGGTCTAGATAGGGATCTCTGACAGGGTCGGTCCCATTGTCTGCATAAGGGTCGTCGTAAAGACCCAGATAGGTTTCTTCGTCGTCTCTCGCCAGTTCGAAGCGGCGATTTTGTAGGTAAATGGTCCGCGCCTGCGCATAACTGTCTGCGCTTTCATACAGGATCGAGTCGACCGTGTCCGAAAAACGTCCCCGATCCCCCATCCGGCGCACGACCTCGGCATAGACACCGATATTGTCGACCGGACGGACCGGAGAGAAGTTGATCGGGTTCGAGAACAGGTTGACGATAACGCCAATCGAGTCCCGCTGCGTTGACGGACCATAGAGCGGCAGCTCGACATAAGCGCCCTCGCCAAAACCCCAGACGTGCAGCGTTTCACCGAAATCGGTATCCACAGGCGGAAGGTTCAGTTCGTCGGCAGGGGCTGACAACCCCAGACCACCAACGGTCGTGTTGATCACAAACTGCAGCAATGCGTTGCCCGACTGCTTAAGGTTGCCTTGCAGCAGGTAATCCACGGCTTGGCCCGGCATCGTCAGGTTTTCGGCAAAATGGTTAAAGCTGGTCACCATCGGGTCGGGCACGATCTTTACGTACCCTTTCGAGGCCGGGCGAAACAGAAATCGGTCGACACCAAGGTTGAACTTGTGGATGCCCCGGTTGTTGCGTTCGTACGGATCAAATGCTTCACCCTGCTGAACACCCTCCGGAGGGCGTGTGGTGCAGGCGCTGAGAACTGCCAATACGGACACAACGATCAGGGGTTTTAGGCTGATTCTGCTCAACACGGTCTTTGCCACTCCAAAACGTTCGGACAGTCCGTGCCCGAACACTTAATCAATACTCGCTTCGGCCGTTGTGCCCGGCCTACCCAAAGTCACATAGGCGTTTCGCTACCAATATGAAACAGATAGCGTTTAACCTGCCGAATAGGTCAACGTAAAGTGACACAGGTTCAACAGTTCAGAATAAGAAAAGTTACGCCCACAACCGGTGCAGGTCACATCGCCGTTTTCGCACTTTTCGATCCTTGCCTTCCCGGTTAGCTTCGCCCCGACTCAAATTTGGGAGGAGACCTCATGAGCATCGCGGCGAAACTGGAAAGCCTGGGTGTCAACCTACCGGACGCGCCTGCGCCGGCGGCCAACTACGTGCCCTTCGTGCGCGTGGGCAATATCGTCTATGTCTCGGGGCAGATCTCGAAGGCGGATGATCTGATCACTGGAAAGCTGGGCGACGACATGGAAGTTGAAGCAGGTGCTGCTGCAGCAAAGGTATGTGCGATCAACCTTCTGGCGCAGGTCAAAGCGGCCTGCGGTGGTGATATCGAAAAGCTGGTGCGCGTCATCAAGCTTACCGGGTTTGTGAACTCGACGGCAGATTTTACTTCGCAGCCGCAAGTCATCAACGGTGCGTCGGACTTTCTGGTCGAAGCGCTGGGCGATGCAGGTCGCCATTCGCGTTCGGCCGTCAGTGCGGCGGCACTGCCCTTGGGCGTCGCGGTTGAGATCGAAGGTATCTTCGAAGTTCAATGACGCCCGCGCTGCCTGACGTATTCCTTCAAGTCCCGCTGGCGCATCGCGCGCTGCACGATAAACAGGACAACCGCCCGGAAAACAGCCGGGCGGCCATTCGCGCCGCCGTGGACGCCGGGTATGGGATTGAGATTGATCTGCAACGAACCTCGGACAACCGAGCCATGGTGTTTCATGACTATGACATGACCCGCCTGACCGGACAGCCCGGCCCGATCCAGCTGATCACGTCGGTTCAGGCATCAGGCACCACGCTGTTGCACGCGGACGATGGCATCCCGACGCTGGATGAGGTGCTGCACATCGTGTCAGGCAAAGTACCGCTGCTGATCGAATTCAAGGATCAGGACGGCGCGATGGGCACATCAGTGGGCCCTCTGGAACAAGACGCCGTGCGTGCATTGTCAGGTTACGATGGGCCGGTGGCGTTGATGTCGTTCAACCCCAACTCGGTCGCTGAACTGGCGCGGCTGGCACCGCATCTGCCGCGTGGCATCGTGACGGGATCGTACCAGCCCAAGGTCGAGCTTTTACCTCAGAGTGTTTGTGACCACCTGCGCGACATTCCGGATTTCGACCGTGTCGGGGCCAGTTTCATCAGCCATGAGGTCGAAGACCTTGACCGCCCCCGTGTGGTTGAACTGAAGGCACGCGGTGTACCGATCCTGTGCTGGACCGTGCGGTCGCCTGAACAAGAGGCAGAGGCCCGCGAAATTGCGGACAATGTGACCTTCGAAGGGTATCTGGCTGTACAACCGGGTTGAACCAGCCCTGCAACGTCACAGATAAAGATCAGAGGCGGAGGGCAAATGGATCAGGCACAGATCGAGGTTCGGGTGCTGGGCTCGTTGTCGCAGATATCTGCGGCGGAATGGGACAGCTGCGCCTGTCCCGAGGTTGCCGATGGCGGCCGTCCGCTTGATCCGTTCACCACCCACCGGTTCCTGCTTGCGCTTGAACACAGCGGCTCGGTCGGGCGCGGAACTGGCTGGCAACCGCAATACCTGACGGCCTATCTGGACGGGATGCTGATCGCGGCGGCGCCGATGTATGCCAAATCCCACAGTCAAGGCGAATATATCTTCGACCACAACTGGGCGCATGCCTATGAAGGCGCCGGGGGTCGTTATTATCCCAAGCTGCAGATCGCCGTGCCGTTCACACCCGCAACAGGTCGGCGTTTTCTGGTGCGCCCCGGCTATGACTCGGTTGGCATGTCTGCGCTGGTGCAGGGGGCGGTGCAATTGGCTGCGGATAATCAGGTGTCTTCGGTCCACGCAACCTTCTGCACCGAAGCGGAGGCGTTGGCGGGCGAACAGATGGGCCTTATGCTGCGTCAGTCGCAGCAGTTTCACTGGCTGAATGACGAATATCAAGATTTCGACGAATTTCTTGCGGCGTTGTCATCGCGCAAGCGCAAGAATATCCGCAAAGAACGGGCGCAGGCCATCGATTTTGGCGGCGAAATCCGCACGCTGACAGGGGATGACCTGCGTCCCGAACACTGGGATGCCTTCTGGCAGTTCTATCAGGACACCGGATCCCGTAAATGGGGCGTGCCCTATCTGACCCGCCAATTCTTTGATATTGCACATGAAACCATGGCGGACGACATGGCCTTGGTGCTGGCTGAAAGGGACGGATACCCCATCGCCGGGGCTTTGAATTTCATCGGCCGCGAAACGCTTTTTGGCCGGTATTGGGGTTGCACTGAGCACCACGCCTGCCTGCATTTCGAACTGTGCTATTATAGGGCGATCGATTTTGCCATTGCGGAAGGTCTGGCGCGGGTAGAAGCAGGCGCGCAGGGTGAACATAAGCTGGCGCGCGGTTACTTGCCCACGCGCACGCATAGCTTGCATTGGGTCAATGACCCGGGCTTTGCCGATGCGATCAAGAAATATCTGGACGCCGAGGCCCACGCAGTGGGAGAAGAGATCGAGATTCTGACAGATTACGGTCCGTTCAGAAAATCGAATCCGGAGGAACAGCAATGACGGAACTATTGTCGACCGAAACTCGCGGCCCTCTTCTTGATCCGCTGTTCGACAACGGCTGGACCATGGTCACCGACCGGGACGCAATTACCAAGACCTTCATATTCGAGGATTTTGTTCATGCCTTTGGCTGGATGACCCAGGTGGCGATCTTTGCCGAGAAATGGAACCACCATCCCGAATGGTCAAACGTGTACCGCACGGTCGAGGTCGTCCTATCCACCCATGATGTGGGCGGTTTGTCAGCGCTGGATGCCAAGTTGGCGCGTAAAATGGACAGCCTCGTTTAACGGTCTCCTCTGGATCCCATGCCGCCGGCCAGAGAAGCTATTTCACCCAGACGACGGAAATCGGCGGGTGTGACCGTGCCGTTGCTGACGTCGATGTCTCGTGGAATACCGGTTGTCCGATTCCCAACCGAACGAACGCTGCGCGCCGCCGGATTGATGTCCAAACAACGCGTATCATAGCACGTCAGGCCCGAAGTACTGATCTGGATCTGGGGTTGTCCGTTCGGTCCGGTCACCACGGGGGCCTGCGGCGCATCACAGGCGGCAAGAAACCCCAGAATGCCGAGGGCTATCCACTTTTTCATACCACGCTCCTATCGTTCAACCCGGTCGTGCGATCAATCCAACTGGCCGTTTCCGTCCCGATCGGCGGCCAGAAAATCATCGCCCATCTGCTGGTCATACTCTGATCGTGAAATAAAGCTGTCGTTGTTGCGGTCAACGTTTTGAAACCGCTTTATGTCCAGAAACGGCTTGGCTTCTTCCAGACCCAGTGTTCCGTTCTTGTCTTCGTCCATGGCCTGAAAAGCATAGTCCGAAAAGGCGTTGAACTCGTCCTTGGACAGGAAGCCATCGTTGTTGGAATCAATGGCGTTCAGTTCCTTTTCGTGCAGTTCAGACACTGTTTCCGCCAAGGTTGCACTGGCCACCAGAATGATCGTTGTCGTTAGAATAGCTGTTTTCATCATCATTCTCTCCTCAGCACGCGTAACGCTGGCCCGAGACACCGCCCGTGACGGCCCCTGCTGCGGTCAGGATGTCCTTGCCGGTGCCACCACCGAATTGATTGCCAATCGCCCCGCCGATCAGTGCGCCGCCTAGTGTGCCGCCGAGGCAGGCGATCTCATGCTGTCGTGCTTGCTGCTGCTGAGGTGTCGGGGCCGGGCCACACGCTGCCAGCGAGCCTGCAGCACCCAGAATGACTGTGATGACTTTGAGCTTCATCAAAAAAACTCCCTGAATGAATGGGGCAAGTATCGACCCATCAGGAAGTCGCATCAAGTGAAATAGGGTTAACGTGGCCCCGGCTGTACCGGGGCCCGAGTGACCTAGATGGCCTCAAGCAGACCTTCGCCCGCGGAAATCTCGCACGCACCGGGGTTTTCCTCGAGGTTCAGCGCAACGACTTTGCCATCTTCGACCAACATCGCATAGCGCTTTGAGCGTGCAAGCAGGCCGACGGGCGGGGCGTCGAAATCCATTCCGATGGCCTTGGTGAATTCGGATGCGGCGTCGGCCAGCATGGTCAGGCCCGCATCCGTCGCACCTGTGGAGTCGCCCCATGCTCCCATGACGAACGGATCGTTGACCGAAATGCAGATGATTTCATCCACACCTTTGGCGTCGAACTGATCTTTGGTGCGGATAAAGCTTGGCACATGGGCCGTCGTGCACGTACCGGTAAATGCGCCGGGAACGGCAAAGATCACGACTTTGCGGCCCTTGGTCTTTGTTGAGACACGAACTTCTTCTGGACCCTCGGCGCCCATTTGAATCAACGTTGCGTCGGGAAGCGTATCACCGGTTGAAATCATCTTGTTCCTCCTGTCGATTGGATTTGCAGAGTCGGCCTCAGCCGCAATATAGGTGAGCCAGAGAATGAAACCACGGGAATTTGACAGGGCAGGACGAACATGAGCCATATTGTTGTGATCGGAGCCGGGCAGGCGGGATCATCTCTTGTTGCAAGGCTGCGCAAGGACGGGTTTGAAGGCGATATCACGCTGATCGGTGCCGAGCAGCATCTGCCCTATCAGCGCCCCCCACTGTCCAAAGCTTATCTGCTGGGAGAGATGGAGCTTGAACGCCTGTTCCTACGCCCCGAAAGTTTCTACGCCGAAAACAATATCACCCTGCGTCTGGGTCAGCGCGTGACCGCGATCGACCCCAAGGCCAAGACCGTGACCCTAGGTGACGAGGTGATTTCATATGACGAACTGGCCCTGACCACTGGTTCCGACCCGCGTTACCTGCCTGCTGCCATTGGCGGTGATCTCAAAGGCGTCCATGTCGTGCGCGACTTGACCCATATCGACGAGATGGAGCCCCGCGTGAAAGACGGCGCCCGCGCCCTGATCGTTGGTGGTGGTTATATCGGGCTTGAAGCGGCCGCCGTCTGTGCCAAGCGCGGGGTCAAGGTTACTCTGGTCGAGATGGCGGAACGGATTTTGCAACGCGTCGCGGCACCGGAAACCAGCGACTATTTCCGTGCTCTGCATTCCGAATACGGTGCCGACATCCGTGAAGGCGTCGGGCTGGATCGTCTGGTCGGCGAAGGCGGCAAGGTCACCGGGGCCATTCTGACTGATGGCACCAAGCTTGAGGTTGATTTCGTCGTGGTTGGCGTGGGCATCGCACCCTCGACCCAATTGGCCGAGATGGCCGGGTTGGAATTGGACAACGGCATCAAAACGGATGCCCATGGTCGCACATCTGATCCGGCTATCTGGGCGGCGGGCGATTGCGCGTCGTTCCCGCATGATGGTGGCCGTATCCGGCTGGAAAGCGTACCGAATGCCATCGATCAGGCCGAGATCGTTGCTCAGAACATGCTGGGTGCCGCCAGGGATTATGTGGCGACGCCGTGGTTCTGGTCGGACCAATATGACGTCAAACTACAGATCGCAGGTCTGAACACCGGCTATGACCGCGTGGTTACCCGCAAGGGCGACGGGCAGACGGTGTCCTTCTGGTATTACAAAGGCGATCAGTTGATCGCGGTCGACGCGATGAATGACCCACGTGCCTATATGGTGGGCAAACGCCTGATTGATGCAGGCAAAACTGCCGACCCGGCCGTCGTGGCGGACCCAGATGCGGACCTGAAACCGCTGCTCAAAGCGTGAGGATCATCGCCGGAGAATTCCGGGGCCGCGCCTTGGCCTCGGTCGGCAAAGGCGATGCCGGGGCGCATCTGCGTCCCACCACTGACCGCGTGCGTGAAAGCCTGTTCAATGTGCTGAGCCATCAGATCGACTTTGATGGGCTGCGTGTTCTGGACCTTTTCGCCGGCACCGGAGCATTGGGGCTTGAGGCGCTGTCGCGCGGCGCGGCGCATGTGACGTTCGTGGATGACGGGCGTGTCGCGCAGGGACTGATCCGTAAGAACATTGATCTGACCCACAGCAAGGATCGTACCGATCTAATCCGTCGCGACGCGACACGGTTGGGTGACAATACGGGCACGCCTTGTGATCTGATTTTTCTTGATCCGCCTTACGGCAAAAGCCTGGGACAAAAGGCGCTTGCGACGGTCACTCAAGGGGGGTGGCTGGCAAAAGACGCCTTGATCGTCTGGGAAGAAAACGCCCCCATGGAAGCGCCAGAAGGGTTTGACCTGCACAATACGCGTAAATACGGCGACACGCATATTTCGCTGATGTGGCGGGCAGAGGTCTGACATGCACGACCTGGTCATCTTCGACTGCGATGGTGTTTTGGTCGACAGTGAGCCCCTGTCCAATCAGGTGATGGTTGCGAACTTTGCCTGACATGGACTGTCCTTGACGGCGGAGGAGTGCCACAGGGTTTTCACCGGCAGGACCATGCCGGAAGTGCAGGATATCGCGCGCGATTTGGGGGCCAACCTGCCCGAGAACTGGATTATGGAATTCGATGCCGAAACCGACGCCCGACTGCGTCAGGGTGTTCCTTTGGTTCCGGGTGTAGCGGAATTGCTGACGCTCTTGGATGCGCGCGGAATTCCTTTCTGCGTGGCGTCCAATGGCGGGCCTGACAAAATGCGAGTCACGCTGGGGCAGAATGGCCTTTGGGATCGCTTCAAGGATGTGATGTTTTCAGCCTACACTTTGGGCGTCGGTAAGCCCGACCCCACCATGTTCTTTACAGCAGCCCGTCAATTTGAGGCCACCGCGCCAGTTGTAATTGAAGACACTGCCAGCGGCGTCACCGCAGCAATCCGTGCCAATATGCGTTGTCTGGGCTATGTGCCTGACGGAAAAGGTGCATTTCTGGCGGACCTCGGAGCAGAGGTTTTCACCGACATGGCCGGGGTTCCGACGCTTTTGGGAATCTGACCTGACCATGGTAAGCTCGGCCCATGGACCGCGCTTTGACCTCACCTCTCTGGACACCTTCTAAGGACGCCGAAGCCCGCACCGGCCCCGAGCCTAAGCCAATGCGCGCGCCTGTGTTCATCCACGACGCGATTACGCCGTGGGGCAGGGAAACATTGCTGCTGAAACTCCTGCGCGAACAGGCGTCAGATCAGGACGAATAGGTCGGGTGGAACTTATCGCCCGGTGACAGGGTAAAGATATCAACACCATCAGCCGTCACACCCACCGAGTGTTCGAACTGCGCTGACAGTGACTTGTCGCGGGTCACAGCGGTCCAGTCATCGGCCAGTGTTTTCGTCTCAGGACGGCCAAGGTTCACCATCGGTTCGATGGTAAAGAACATGCCCTCTTCCAGAACTGCGCCAGTGCCCGGACGGCCATAGTGCAGCACGTTTGGCGGCGCGTGGAATACCCTGCCCAGACCGTGGCCACAGAAATCCCGGACAACGCTCATCCGATGCGCCTCGACATAGGCCTGAATGGCGTGGCCGATATCACCGAAGGTGTTGCCCGGCTTGACCGCCTCGATGCCTTTGAACAGGGCATCATGTGTCACTTGGACCAGACGCTCAGCCTTGCGGGGCAGTTTGCCCGCAACATACATGCGCGAAGTATCGCCGAACCAGCCGTCTACGATGACCGTAACGTCGATGTTCAGAATGTCGCCATCCTTCAGCTTCTTGTCACCGGGAATGCCATGGCAGACCACGTGATTCACGCTGATACAGCTGGCATGCTGATAGCCCTTGTAGCCAATTGTTGCCGATGTCGCGCCTGCATCCTCGACCATCTGCGTGATCATGCCATCAATCGCGCCAGTGGTCTGGCCCGGAAAGACATGTTCTGCAATATCGTCGAGTATCCGCGCGGCCAAAGCCCCTGCCACATGCATGCCGGCAAAGTCACCCTGTTCGTAAATGCGGATGCCGTCCTTGGTCAGGCGGCCACGATGTTCTTTCATCGACGCTAAGCTCCAAATGTTGCGCGCAGCCTGCCTTTTACGCTGCTTGTGCAGAAAGTTCCAGAGGGTGCGCGTTTGCGGGTGTTAGATGGCGCGGAACGCCCCCGGATCAAGGCTGCAAAGCCTGTCAAATTCGCTCAAAATCATAATTTCAGATAGAATGTTGTTCTTTCCCAGTGAGATCGTTTTGGAGGGTCAAAATGTCCAGCAATTCTGCCAGTTTTATCGGTGAAATTCCACACCATTACGATCAGGGTCTGGGACCGAACATTTTCGTAGACTATGCCGACAGGTTAACCGGGCTGTGTGGTGGCCTTGAAACGGGTCGCGTTCTGGAGCTTGCCGCAGGAACGGGAATTGTCAGCCGTAAGCTGCGCAACGCGTTAAACCCGTCTGTTTCGCTGACGGTTTCGGACCTTAATCCGCCCATGTTGGAGATTGCAAAAGCAAAGTTCTCCGGCAGTGAGAATGTCGAGTTTGTCCAAGCGAACGCAATGGAACTGCCCTTCGAAGACAACAGTTTTGACCTGATCGTTTGCCAGTTTGGCGTGATGTTCTTTCCAGACAAAACTGCGTCATATCGCGAAGCTGCCCGTGTTCTGAAGCCAGGTGGCCGGTACGTTTTCAACGTCTGGAGCGAAATGTCCGAAAACCCGTTTTCCGAAACAGCTCACAAAGCGGCGATGACGTTCTTTCCCGAAAACCCACCGGGATTCTACAAGGTCCCGTTCCACTATGGCGACCCCGACATCGTACACGCGGACCTTGAGGCCGCAGGTTGGGGAACCGTTACGCACGAAACCATCAGGCTGAACAAACCAATCGCCGACCTTGAGAAATTTGCGACAGCTCTGGTGTATGGAAATCCGTTGATTGACGAAATCAGAGCGCGCGGAGGCGTCGATCCGGATGCGGTTGTGGCCGAAATGCTGTCGGCGCTGCGGTCCAGATTTGTGGCCAGTGATATGGTGATGCCCCTGTCAGCAACCCAGTTCGAATGCCGAAACAAGGGGTGAACCGGACCTGACGGTGGGCGGGTGACATTATCCGGGCAGGTTAAAGTCCCCGAACCGTGTGGTATCCACCCAAACACCGTCGGGCGAAATTTGCGTACCATACACCAATCGCTCGACACCCTTCGCCTGTGCTGTCTCAAATGCTGCCGCATAGGCCGCGTCTATATCCGCCGCCAAACCAAACCGATCGCAATCGGTGCGTTGCACCAGATACAACATGATCGCGCGATGTCCTTGTGTCACCATGGCCGTCAGCTCTCCTAGATGTTTGGTACCGCGTGCGGTGACGCTGTCGGGGAACTCTGCCAAACATGGTTCACGGGACAGGGTCACGCTTTTGACCTCGACATAGGCGTCGGGCAGGCCAGGTTGCGTCAGCAGAAAATCAATACGGCTGTTTTCGCCGTACTTCACCTCGGGACGGACGGTTTCATAGGCTGCAAGCTCAGGTATTTCACCGGCTTCAAGGGACGCGCGCAGGGCTTTGTTGGGCACCGAGGTGTCAACACCGGTAAAATGCCCGTTCTCATGATCGACCAGACGCCAGCCATATTTCAGTTTTTTCTTCGGGTCATCGTTGGGTTCCAACCAGATCTTCTCGCCGGGTTCCGCCAAACCCATCATTGACCCCGGATTGGCGCAATGGGCGGTTACTTCACGCCCGTCCTCCAACTGGCAATCGGCCAGGAAGCGTTTGTAGCGGCGGATCAGGCGGGCGGGGATCAATGGGGTGGCAAACTTCATGCCACCCGGCTTAACGCGCGCCCGCCCGTATGGGAAGTGTCAGACGAGGCCCGCCATTACGCCACCATCAACATCCCAGACTGCCCCAGTGACCCAACCCGCATCATCGGACAGAAGATGGGTGACCGTATGCGCCACATCCTCGGGCCGACCGACGCGGCCGATCGGGTGGAAAGCGTCGAAAGCATCGGTCAAGGTCGCCTCGATCTGGTCCGGCGCGATAAAGGCACCATAGATGGGGGTCACCACCACTGCCGGAGAAACGGCGTTCACTCGGATCTTATGTTCCGCCAGTTCCATTGCCAGATGCTGCGTCAGGGAATGAAGCCCGGCTTTGGCCATCGAATAGGCCGAGGACGGTGTGGCGCGAACTGCCTGTTTTGCCCACATAGAGCCTATGTTGACGATATTTCCGCCTCCGTTGGCTATCATGTTTTCGACCACGGCCTGCGTGATGAAAAAGGTCGCGCGGTTCAGGTCCAGATAGCTGTCGTAATCCTCGGCCGTGTGTTCCATGAATGGTTTTGGCGCGAATGTCCCGGCTGCATTCACCAATCCCTGAATGTGACGCGTGTCCGATTTGATCTGGTTGATCAGCCTTTCGACGTCTGCCGCATCACGCAGGTTCGCGCGGTGTATGTCCGCGGCGCCGCCAAGTTCCGCTTTCGCCGCGTCCAGCTTGCCAGCGGATGACCCGACAAGGGTCACGTGCCCGCCGCTTGCTATGATTTGGCGCGCTGTGGCGAGACCCATTCCGCTGGATCCGCCGACGATAAGTGTTGTTGTCTGTGTCATGATCAGATTCCCTATCTACTGATAGGTAGATATATTGAGCTTGGAAACTGAAATACAACCCCCTATCTAGTGGTAGGTAATTTTTAGATTGATGTGCAGATGCCCAAAACAGAAAAACCCTTGTCAGAAACTGCCAGCCGTATTTTGGATGTGGCCGAACGTATGGCGCGACAAGGCGGATATTATGCTTTCAGTTTTCGCGACATCGCAGCAGAAATCGGCATCAAATCGGCCAGCATTCACTACCATTTTCCCACCAAGGAAGCTTTGGGTGAGGCGCTGGTTACCCGGTACACTGATCGGTTCCTGGGGGCGTTGGGACGGTTGGACGAAGCCACGCCTTTGGAATCTCTTGAACAATATGTGGCGGCATATCGACAAGCATTGATCGAACAGGACCTTATGTGCCTGTGCGGTATGTTCGGTGCTGAAATCGCAAGGTTGCCGGACCCGGTCGCCAGAAGAACGCGTGAGTTTTTCGAACGCAATCTCGTATGGCTGGAAACGGTTTTCCGGGCCGCAGGGGCCGCGAATCCCGAAGCCCGAGCAGGGGAAACGATTGCCCGCCTGGAAGGGGCGATGATTCTGGCGCGGTCGATGAACGATATGGACCTGTTCCAACGCGTCACTGCCGATTTGCCTGCCCAAACGCTGCGAGAATGACAAACGGGCCTTGCGAGGTTCAGCAGGAACGATATCTTGCGGCCTGTGCCATATCAGGAAAGGACAGGTCATGCCGAACCCAACCGCAGCAATGCTTGTGATCGGGGATGAAATCCTGTCGGGACGCACCCGGGATGCGAACATGCATTACCTTGCGCAGGAACTGACCAAACAAGGCATCGATCTTAAGGAGGTTCGTATGGTCAGCGATGACGTAACTGCCATCGAACAGGCCGTGCGCGCCCTGTCGGACCGCTTTGATCATGTGTTCACCAGCGGCGGAATAGGCCCGACCCATGACGATATCACAGCCGACTGCATTGCCCGCGCCTTTGGTGCATCGATTGACGTGCGCGCCGACGCCCGAGCGCTGTTGGAGCGGCACTATGAGAATTCGGGGTTGGAACTGAACGCCGCGCGCCTGCGTATGGCGCGTATTCCGGATGGGGCGACATTGATCGATAATCCCGTTTCGACCGCACCAGGGTTCACGCTTGGGAATGTGCATGTGATGGCGGGTATCCCCACAATCTTTCAGGCCATGGTCGCCAGTGTTTTGCCTAAGCTGACCGGCGGCGATCCCCTGTTGTCGCAAACGCTGCGGGTCAACCGGGGTGAAGGTGATATCGCCTCGACCCTGTCGGCTTTGGCTGAGGATTACCCTGATCTCGCCATCGGCAGCTATCCGTTTCAGGTAAATGGTGTATTCGGCTCTAACGTGGTTGTTCGGGGCACGAACGGGTCACAGGTCGATGCGGCCACGACCCGGTTGGCAAAAGAGCTGGAGCTTTGAGCCCGAACTGGACCGACGTTGTCGACGGCACATGGCCGGCGGCTCGGTTCGAAACATTAGGTCCATTTCGATTGCGACAAGGGTTGGGTGGCGGTTCGCGGGTGTCTGCGGCCAGCGCTGTGGCACTAGCAACCGGCGCTGACATCACAGCTGCAGAAGAGGCGATGCGCGCGATGGGGCAGCGACTCATATTCTGCCTGCGACCGGGCGACGAAGGGTTGGATCAGCAGCTTGCGGATCGTGGCTATGACATTCTTGACCCTGTCAACATCTACCAATGCCCGGTCGACCACCTGACCGATACGCCCATCCCTCGGGTCACCGCCTTTACCATCTGGAGTCCACTGGCGATCATGAACGAGATCTGGGCGCAAGGCGGTATCGGGCCAGAGCGGCTGGCTATCATGGACCGGGCCGAGGGACCGAAAACGGGGATATTCCTGCGTCATTCCGATCACCCGGCGGGGACCGGTTTTGTCGCCATTCACGACGACGTCGCCATGATCCATGCGCTGGAAATCCTGCCAGCCCACCGGCGTCAGGGCTTGGGAAAATGGGCTATGCGCGCGGCTGCAATCTGGGCGCAGAAGAACGGCGCAAAAACGCTGAGCGTGATCTGCACCAAGGCCAATGACGGGGCAAATGGTCTTTACCATGCGCTCGGGATGGAGATCACCGGAGAATACCATTACCGTCAGCTTGTCCAAGGAGAGTGACCACCGTGACCGACCAAACCCTGCCCACCGCGCTGGACCTGCCGATGGTGAATCCGCTGCCGCCTGAGACGCAGAAATACTTTGATATCTGTGTCGAAAAACTGGGCTTTGTGCCCAATGTTTTAAAGGCTTATGCGTTCGACATCGAGAAGCTGAACGCGTTTACGGCGAATTATAACGACCTGATGTTGGGTGACAGCGGGTTGTCAAAACTGGAACGCGAAATGATTGCGGTGGTCGTGTCCGCGATCAACAAATGCTTTTACTGTCTGGTGGCCCATGGTGCAGCTGTTCGGCAATTGTCGGGCAATCCGCAATTGGGCGAGATGCTGGTTATGAACTACCGCGTGGCCCCTCTGGTCGATCGTCAGCGCGCCATGCTGGATTTTGCTGCCAAGATGACGACCGCCAGTACTGAGATCGAAGAACCTGATCGCCAACATCTGCGCGATGTTGGTTTCAGCGACCGGGACATTTGGGACATTGCCAATGTGACCGGCTTTTTCAACATGTCGAACCGGGTGGCCAGCGCAACAGCGATGGCCCCGAACAACGAATACCATACGCAGGCCCGATGATACGAACCGCAGTCCTTTTTCTGATGATGATGGCCAGTCAGGGTCTTGCACAGAACCTGACGTTGCCCTCTGGCGCACGGCTGGTCAGCGACCGGACGAGTGAATTGGACAGCTATGAGCTGCCAATCGGCCCTTTCGTTGACGGTGCGGTGCCCGCAAGAGAGGTTGAAGGAAAGGTCGAGCGGTTAACGTGGCGGTTGCAATCGGGCTCTAGCACCACGCTGCAATTGCTGGCGCCGCTGCGGGATCAGATCGCCGCGCAGGGGTACGAGATCCTGCTTGAGTGTCAGGCCAAAACGTGTGGCGGGTTCGATTTTCGATTTGGCACCGAAGTCGTGCCCACACCGGACATGTATGTGGCCATTCAGGACTTTCGCTTTTTGTCCGCCATTCGGGGGGGCAATGTAGTCAGCCTGCTGGTCAGCCGCAATCCGCCTGACGGGTATGTGCAGATGATCCGCGTCACACCGGTGGGTGCAGAGGCTCCGCCGCCGCTTGTGATCGACGAGCCAGTCACGTCGTCCAGCGACCTGTTGGCCGAATTGGAGCAAAACGGCCATGCAATATTGGAAGATCTTCATTTCCGTACCGGAGAGATGACGTTGGGCGAAGGGCCTTTTGCGTCGCTGAAATTGGTTGCGGAGTTTCTGGACAAAAACCCAAACATCCGGCTGGCACTTGTGGGTCACACCGATGACACGGGTGCGCTGGATGCCAATATCTCGGTCAGTACCGGCCGTGCGCAGGCCGTGCGTGCCCGGTTGATCGAGGCGCATGGGATCGCGGCAGACCGAGTCGAAGCGCGCGGGATCGGCTATCTGGCCCCGCTCACCTCGAATGCCACGCCGGAAGGCCGCGACTTGAATCGCCGGGTCGAGGCGGTCTTGCTGATCAACTAAAGCCTGCGGTGCAGACCAAATCATGATCTGCAAAAAAAAGGGCCCACGCAATTGGCGCGGGCCGTACAGTTTACCGAGGTTAATTCACCAGTCCATCGGGCCTTTTTCGTGAAAGGCATCGACGAGAAAATCTATGAATGCCCGCACCTTGGGCTGTGTAAAGCGTCCGGGCGGGTAAACGGCGTAGACGCCCTGCACCTCGTCCGGAAGCGATGGCATCGCATCCACAACGGCACCGGATTTCAGCGCTTCTGCGTACAGATAGCTGGGTAGATATGCGATCCCCAGACCAGAGATGGCGGCGTTCAACAGGGATTGCCCATCGTTCACGCTCAGCCACCCTGCGGTGCGAACCTGTCTTTTTTCACCCGACGGCGCGGTCAGCCTCCACACGTTGCCAGAAGACTGGCTGGAGTAATGCAGCAGCTTGTGTTCGTTCAGATCGTCAATTTTCTGCGGTCGGCCGAATTTCTCGACATAGCTGGGCGCTGCGACCATCCGCTTGACAGTTTCTGTCAGTTTACGGGCGCGCAGGGTGCTGTCTTCCAGCTCACCAATCCGGACGGCCACATCGAACCCTTCTGAAATCAACTCGACGTAGCGGTTGTTCAGCACCATATTCACGGTGATATCAGGAAAGGCCGCCAGAAAATCCGACAGAACTGGAGACAGATGATTGACGCCGAAATCCGTTGCAACGCTGATCCGAAGCAGACCCGAGGGAGCGGATTGCATCGAAGTCACAAGCGCATCAGCTTCGCCCGCATCATTTAGAACGCGCCGTGCGCGATCGTAATATGCCAGGCCAATTTCCGTCGGCGACACGCGCCGGGTCGTGCGGTTCAGCAGCCGTGCGCCCAGACGGGCCTCGAGGCTGGAAACATGCTTTGACACGGCCGATTTGGAGATGCCCATTTTCTTGGCCGCATCGGTGAAGCCACCTTGGTCCACCACATTGGCAAAGGCTTCCATTTCGGTCAGTCGGTCCATTCTCATTCCCCAGGTCTTAGTCCTTTTTTCCAACCTGACGTCCAATCTAGGCGGAAACAGGGCGGACATGGGATAATATCAGGGTTTCAATTCGGATCGTTTGCATATGGGAAACGCGGAAACGATGGTTTCCTAGATGGCCACAAAGCCTGTAAGCCAAGGGTTTTGGGTGATTTCGGCCAGATATGCTAGGGTGACAATGGCAAATTTGTGACCACGGAGGAGATCATGAAAGCCATTTATACCATCGCAGCCATATGTCTGTCCGCAACCCTTGTATGGGCTGGTGGCGAGACGCCGTCGAACCCAGACGCACGGGTCTATTTTGTAAACCTGTCGGATGGCGACACGGTTTCATCGCCGGTGACCGTGGTCTTTGGGCTAAGCGGGATGGGCGTGGCCCCCGCCGGAACCGAGGTGGAAAATACCGGGCACCACCATTTGCTGATCGACCGCCCGCCATTGGGTGAGGGCGAGGACGGTGTGGACGAGCTGGCCTATGGTCTGCCTGCGGACGACAACCATCTGCATTTCGGCGGGGGACAGACCGAGGTGACAACGGAATTGGCCCCTGGTGCACACACGCTGCAACTGGTGCTGGGCGATGCCGGGCATGTGCCACACTCCCCTCCTATTGTGTCCCAGGTGATCACGATAACGGTCGAGTAGCCGACGTGCCTTCGCGGCGCAGGCAACTATGCCACGTCGGGCAATAGGAAAATACGGCGCGCCAGCGCCGAATTCAGCCGTTCTTGTGGATACCATTGGCTGAGGGCGGTCTTGGCCATCAAATCGGGGTTTTCCGCAATGAATGCCTCGAAAGTACTGGATTGTGAACTGGCAAGACGCTCTGCGATCAGGCTCATGAATGCGTAAGTGATCGTCAGGTTGAACTTATCCGGGGCGCCGGCTTTGGCCGCAAGTGTTCGGATCCCTTTGGCGTAGATCGCTGCAGCATCGATGAAATCGTACTTTCGCAGCAGGTCATATGCGACCTGTACATGTTCGGCATGTCCGAACGTTGTGTTATCGATGGCGTGTGCCTCAAACGCGCTGGTGATGTCGGTGCTCATTCTCCGTCCTCCTTGAAACGGTGGCTGTCCTCGGCTGTCCAGTCGAGGTCGTAGACACTTTTGAGCTGTTTGATCTTCTCCAGCGTTTCCTCGGAAAACGCTGGCTTGTTCTCAAAGCTATGCAGAGCAATCCCCTCGATCAGATCGCCAAGGGTCATGTCCAGCGACTCTGCCAGCCCCTTGAGGACTTTCAGCAGGCGTTTTTCGATACGAATTCCCGTTTGGGTGCGTTCTGTTTTCTGACTCATGGCGTACATATGTATATTAATACCAATAGAGTCAAGCGGCACAAAAAAAGCCGCCTCTTTCGAGACGACTTCCTGCAGTTCAATTGAGGTGTTGCTTTAGAACGTAGCCGCCAGCCGCGTCCCCTGATTGATCGCCCGTTTAGCATCCAACTCTGCCGCCACATCCGCACCGCCGATCACGTGCGGAGTGATACCCTGGTCGATCAACGCATCCGCCAGGCTGCGCTCGGATACCTGACCGGAACACATAACGATTGTGTCCGCCGCGATCACGGTCGGATCAGCACGTTCTTCGCCAAAGCTGACATGCAGGCCGTCTTCGTCGATGTGCTCGTAATTCACGCCGCCCACAAAATTGACGTCCTTCATCTTTAGCGTAGCGCGGTGAATCCAGCCGGTTGTTTTACCCAGACCTTTCCCATGCGCCTGTTTCTTGCGCTGTAACAGAGTGACCTCACGCGCAGGTGCCGCAGGTTGCGGACCCTCAGGTGCCAGGCCCGAGCGGTGTTCGGCCGGGTCTGTGACGCCCCATTCCTTCATCCATGCGGGCAGGTCGGTGGTAACGCTGTGGCCGTCTTCCAGCAGGAATTCGGACACATCAAACCCGATGCCGCCGGCACCGATCACGGCGACTGACTTACCGACATCCGCCTTTTCGCGCAGCACGTCGATATAATTGATGACGTTGTCCCGATCCTGACCCGGGATTTGCGGATCGCGCGGAATGACACCAGTAGCGATAACCACCTCGTCAAAGCCGGTCAGGTCGTCAGCGCTGACTTCGCGGTTCAGCTCTACCTTCACACCCAGATCGGTCATCATGGTGCGGTACCAATCGACCAGTCCCCAGAACTCTTCTTTGCCCGGAACCTGCTTGGCCATGTTCAATTGGCCGCCAATCTCCGAGGCGCGATCGAACAGGGTCACGTCGTGTCCGCGCTGTGCTGCGGTCATCGCGGTGGACAATCCCGCGGGGCCGGCGCCGACAATGGCAATCGTCTTTGGCGCTTCAGTTGTGGTGATTTCCAATTCGGTCTCATGGCAAGCGCGCGGGTTCACAAGGCACGAGGTCAACTTGCCGCTAAAGGTGTGGTCCAGACACGCCTGGTTGCAGGCAATGCACGGCGCAATCTGTGCCGCTTCACCTGCAATTGCCTTGTTGACGAAATCTGCATCGGCGAGCATCGGACGGGCCAGAGACACCATGTCGGCGCAACCCGTCGACAGGACCTCTTCGGCTACCTCTGGCGTGTTGATCCGGTTCGAGGTGATGACGGGGATAGAAACCTTACCCATCAGCTTTTTCGTTACCCAGGCGAAGGCCGCGCGCGGAACGCTGGTGGCGATGGTCGGAATGCGTGCTTCGTGCCAGCCGATGCCGGTGTTGATGATCGTGGCACCGGCCTCTTCGATACGCTGGGCCAGTTCAACGACCTCTTCATGGGTCGAGCCATTGGGGATCAGGTCGATCATCGACAGGCGATAGATGATGATAAAATCAGTGCCTACGGCTTCACGCGTGCGGCGAACGACTTCGATCGGCAGGCGCATACGGTTCTCATAGGACCCGCCCCAATGGTCGGTACGCTTGTTGGTGTGTTTCACAATGAACTGGTTGAGGAAATATCCCTCGGACCCCATGATCTCGACCCCGTCATAACCCGCTTTCCGGGCCAGAACGGCAGCGTTCACGATGTCGCTGATCTGTTTCTCGATACCTTCCTCGTCCAGCTCATTCGGCGGGAAGGGCGAGATCGGGGATTTCACCGGGCTGGGGGCCACACATTTCGGACCATAGGCATAGCGACCCGCATGTAGGATCTGCATCGCGATCTTGCCCCCCGCGTCGTGCACCCGCTGTGTGACGATGGAATGGTTCGCGACTTCTTTGTCATTGGTCATCATCGACGCGCCGGGCAGCACCGATCCTTCAAGGTTCGGGCCAATCCCGCCTGTCACCATCAATGCGACACCGCCACGGGCGCGGTCGGCATAGAACTCGGCCACACGGTTCCAGTCGCCGGTTTCCTCAAGCCCTGTGTGCATCGACCCCATCAGGACGCGGTTCTTCAAAGTCGTAAAGCCCAGATCCAGCGGGGCCAGCATATTTGGGTACGCAGTCATGGCGAACTCTCCCTCCCGATTTGTCGACGCTAGATTGACCTTCGCGTCAACGTTGTCACGCGAAACCTAACGTCACACCCTTTGCTGGCGCCTTGGGGCTTGATACAGACGTCTCAAAGCACATTCACGAGGCTGCACATGACCCCCGAAGAGATCGCCAAACTGCCCTATCGCCCCTGCGTGGGGCTTATGCTGATGAATACCGAGGGCAGGATTTTCGTCGGTCAGCGCAATGATCGCCACAAGGATGCATGGCAAATGCCTCAGGGCGGCGTCGACAAGGGCGAAGATCCACGGGATGCAGCCCTGCGCGAGCTGTGGGAAGAAACCGGCGTAACCTCGGACTTGGTCGAGATCGTCGCCGAAACAGACGGCTGGCTGCCTTATGATCTGCCACACGACATCGTGCCGAAAATCTGGAAAGGCCGTTATCGCGGGCAGGAACAGAAATGGTTCTTTCTGCGGTTCACCGGCCGCGACGATCAGATCGACATCCAGACCGAGCACCCGGAATTCATCAAGTGGAAATGGCAGGAGCCCGGTCAGCTGATTGACGAGATCGTGCCGTTCAAACGTGAGGTTTACCGACAGGTGGTTGCCGCCTTTGCCGATTACTTGGGCTTTGGGCGCTAACCAAAGCCTTGGGGCTTGAAGCGAACGCGTGCGGCAGGTCCTTTGGGGTCCAGTTCGAACAAATCGTCGCGCGCGGTCAGGTATCCGCGCCAGTTCTTTTCGGGATACGTACTGATCTTGATATCGTGTAACCGACGCATACGCACGTTTAGATCGGCGATGGGTATGCCTTGCCCATTCTGGCTGCCCTGAGAAATTACAGTCTGGATTTTTCTGTCGAGGTCGGACGCCTCGGAGGCTCGGCTTTGCTGAAGCTCAACAAACACAGTGCAATTATCCCGAACGTGCTGTGGTGCTTTGGCTTCGCCAACGCCGACTGTCCTGACGCCGAATTCGCGTAGCCGCCGATGCAGGTGCGTAAAGTCGCCGTCCGAGCTGACGATCACCATGGCATCGATGCCCCGGTTCAAGGCGAACTCGATTGCGTCGATACACAATAGAATATCTGAGGCGTTCTTGCCCGTGCCGCTATGGATCAGGTGATATTCGCTGGCCTCATGCCACGCCGAAGAAACCTGAGCATTCATATAAACCCGTGCGACGTCGATACGCCCATATTTCTGAGCGATCCGGCCAACGTATTTTTTGTAAGTGGCGCTGATATTGTCGCCGTCCACCAAAACAGCTACGCGAAGTGTCATAAAAAATCCGGAATTAATCTAATTGGCGATGAGATTCATCGACACTGAGGCAAATTTTTGGCGTTGTAGCTGGCAACCTCGCCTTGCCAAAAATCGCGCCGGCAGACCTGCAAAATCGGTTCCTACAAACGTGCGGAGTACGAGCAGGTGGTTGCCGCCTTTGCCGATCACCTGTCATAAAGCGGCATGCAGATTGAAGACATCTGGCCCAAGTACCGCGCGCGCCTGAAGGCGTTTCTGCATTCGCGTGTGTCCAACACCGCGGATGTGGAAGACCTGTTGCAAGAGATCTCGGTCAAGGTCTTCACCGGTCTGTCCAACCTGAAAGACCCTGCCAAACTGCAACCGTGGTTGTTTCAAACGGCCGACCGCACGATCATCGACCATTACCGAAAATCCGGCCGTGTCGAGGCGCATCCGGATGATCTTTGGTATCACCGGGATGATCCGGAAACGCGTCAGGACCTTGAGGGATGCGTCGAACCTTTCATTCGCGGGTTGCCGCAGGAAACCGCAGACATGCTGATGGAGATCGACATCAATGGCATGTCCCAACAGGATTATGCACAGGCGCAGGGGCTGGCGTATTCAACGCTTAAATCCCGGGTTCAAAAGGGCCGGGCAGAGCTGCGAAAAGCGTTCGTGGATTGCTGCAATATCTCAATGGATGTGCGAGGCAATATCGCGGACGTGCAGAAAAAACCGAAATCCTGCAAAAAATGTTGATCTGATCGTCGTCTTTTTGATGCGGGCTTCGTCTGACAGATGAAACCAGCAAAAGGAAAGACAAATGATCCGTATCATCAGTTTCAAAATCTGCCCCTTCGTTCAGCGCGTCACTGCGCTGTTGGAAGCCAAGCAGGTACCCTATCAGATCGACTACATAAGCCTCAGCGACAAGCCGGATTGGTTTCTAGAGCTGTCGCCGACAGGTCAGGTTCCGGTTCTGGTGACCGAAAGCGGTATAGCGCTGTTTGAGTCGGACGCGATTGCCGAATACCTCGATGAGGTGGCCGCCCCGCTGCAACCCGATCTGACACCCGAACAGCGCGCTCTGAACCGCGCGTGGAGCTATCAGGCCAGCAAGCACTACCTTGTTCAGTGCAGCGCAATGCAAAGCGCGGATCTGGTGATCTTTGCGGATCGGACGACCAAGTTGAACGCCTCGTTCGCGAAAGCCGAAAAGCAGCTTAGCTGTGGCCCATTCTTTGCGGGTGAGGCGCTGGGCAATGTCGATATGGCTTGGTTGCCGTTGCTTCACCGGGCTGCAATCGTGGCCGATCACAGCGGGCACGATATGTTGGCTGACTATCCTAAGGTGAAAGCGTGGCAACAGGCTTTGATGGCGACCGGCATCCCGCAGAAAACCGTTTCCGAGGATTTTGTACCCCGGTTCACCGATTTCTATCTCGCAGACCGGACGTGGTTGGGGCGGGGTGCGAACCTGAACGAAGCGCCTGCAACCGCTCAGGTGAAACAATCCGGCGGGTGCTGTGGGTGATTCACTCACTAAGCCGCACGTTGGCGTGAGGGGGCGTGGCCGCATCTGATCGACCTGTCTAGCTTGACGGGTATGAAGGACACGGCCCCAACTCTCTCTTCTGTAAAACCCGCCGGACGCAAGTTTACCGGCACCGACCGTCGCGCGCCTTTGCGCGGCGGTCTGCAAGGGTGCGGGGAATATGGCGCAGGGCAGACGGCAGGCCGGTTCTACCCCATCGCCTGCGTCGCGCTTGAGGTCACCCAACGCTGTAATCTGGATTGCACACTGTGTTACCTCTCGGACCGAGCCGAGATGACCTATGACCCACCGCTGTCGGTTCTGTTTGCGCGTCTTGCCACAATTCACAGCCATTATGGCCCCGGTGTCTCGGTCCAGCTGACGGGGGGTGATCCGACCCTGCGCAAGGTGGAAGACCTAGAGGCACTGTGCCGTGAAATTCGCCGCCTGGGCATGCGGTCGTGCCTGATGACCAACGGCATTCGCGCCAGCCGGGCGTTTCTGACGCGGCTTGCGGCGGCGGGGTTGGATGACGTGGCCTTTCACGTCGACATGACGCAGGAGCGCAAGGGGTTCAACAGCGAGACTGAGTTAAATGTGGTGCGCCGCGCCTATATCCGCCACACGCGCGGACTGGGCCTGCGGGTATTGTTCAACACGACGGTCTTCGGCGGCAATATTGCTGAACTGTCTGCGCTGGCACGATTCATGCGAGACCGCCCCGAGGTGGCTTTTGTGTCCTTTCAGATGCAAGCGGATACCGGGCGCGGGGTCTTGCGCGGACGTCCCGACGCGATCACGCAGGACAGTGTCATGCGTGCCGTCGAGGTCGGATATGAAACGCCCCTGCATTTTGACACGGCCGCCGTGGGCCATGCAAAATGCAATCGCTACGCAAGTGTTGTGACTGCCGGCGGGCGTGCGGTTTCGATTCTGTCCGCCAAACGCCTGACGCAGAAGGTGATCGCCGCGCTAAGCCGGGCCGACCAATCAACCGACGGCCATATCGACACCCGTGACAGCGTCCGGCGTATGGCGCGGCGCAACCCGTTTTTAGCGCTGCAGGCCGGGTTGCATCTGCTGAAATGCGTGCTGCGTTTGGGCCGCGGCTTGTTGCGGGGACCTGTCCGCCGGCAATCGGTCTTCATTCATAACTTCATGGCCGCCGACGCGTTGGAGGATGATCGCTGTGCCTCTTGCGTCTTTATGGTCGCAACCGCAAACGGGCCGTTGTCCATGTGCGTTCACAACGCGCAGCGTGACATGCATCTGGTCGCACCGGATCGGGTGGACGGGCCTTCAGGCCCAAGCTGGTGGAATGCCGCCGTCCCCCACCTGTCCGCTGGACCCGATCTGCCGGACCTGAGCGATCCGGGTCTGGCCCCGCTCAAGCGGCTCAAGGGGCAGATGCGCGCCACGCGCCGGAACCAAAAGGACGTCTCATGAGAAAACTTCTGATCCTGCTTCTGCTTCCGGTTTTGACCGCTTGCGCAAGTGTCGAGCGTCTGGCCTTGCCCGCCCCCGAGGCTTTGTCGGGGCAGACCCTGACCAGATTTGCGTCCCCGCCGGGCGAAAAGGTCGATCACCGCGACTGGACCGCCTTTCTGCACCGTTATGTCGTAGCCGACGGGAAGGGCGTGAACCGGGTAGCTTACGGGCAGGTGACACAGGCAGACCGCGCGCGCCTGGACGAATATCTGGTCGATCTGCAAGCCGTTGACCCTGCGCGGCTGACACGTGACCAGCAACTGGCCTATTGGATAAACTTGTACAATGCGCTGACGGTGGATGTGGTTCTTGAAAACTATCCCGTTGCTTCGATCCGCGACATCAAGGATGGGCCATTATCGATTGGGCCGTGGAATCAACCTTTGGCGCGGGTGGCCGGGCAGGAGTTGACCCTCAATGACATCGAACACCGCATTATTCGGCCCACATTCGGCGAACCGCGCATCCACTATGCGCTGAACTGCGCCGCTGTGGGCTGCCCTAACCTGATGGATCGCGCCTGGCAGGCCGAGACATTGGAGCGCGATTTCGCTGCTGCCGAGCACGCCTATATCAACGATCCGCGTGGCGTGCAGTTCGACCAACGCGGCGGATTGATCCTGTCAAAGATCTATATCTGGTTCCGCGAGGATTTCGGACCGAATGAAAAATCCGTGCTGGCCTATATCGCGACAGCAGCAGAACCCGAGCTGCGCGCCCGTCTTCAGCAGACGCCGCGTGTCAAAGCGTATCAGTATAACTGGGCTTTGAACGACGCGGCGGCTGGATCTTAATCAGCGGATTACAGCAACCCTTCGGCGCGCAGCAGGTCCTGCATGTTCGCCTCGGGGCGCGGGCCGATGTGGCTGATGACCTCGCGGGCGCAGATATTGCCGATCTTGGCGCAGGCTTCGTGATCGCGGCCTGTGGCCATGCCAAACAGGAAGCCGGCGGCAAACTGATCGCCCGCACCGGTTGCGTCCACGGGCACGACTTTCTCGACCGGTACGTCGACGCGTTGCCCGTCGCTTAGGACAGTCACGCCGTCGCCGGAGCGGGTGCATACGACAAGCGGGCAGATCGCGGCGGTTTTGGCCAGCGCCTCTTCCAGATCGCCGGTTTCGAACAGGGATTTGATTTCGGCCTCGTTGCCGATGACGAAATCAAGTTCGTTTTCGATCAGCAGCAGGAAATCGACACGGTGGCGTTCCACACAGAAGGGGTCGGAAATGGCGATACCCGCCTTGCCGCCACCTTTGTGGCACGCGCGCGCGGCCTCTAGAAACGCAGCTTTGCCCTTTTCCTTGTCGAACAGATACCCCTCAAGGAACATGATCTGGCTGTTGCCTGCGACGTCATCCGATACGTCCTGCGACGACAGTTCCGAGGAAATCCCCAGATAGGTATTCATTGACCGTTCCCCATCGGGCGAGACAAAAATCATCGAGCGCGAGGTCGGCAGTTCGCCACCCGGAACCGGAGGGTTCACGAAATCAACGCCGTCCTCGTTCATCGCATCCGCGTAAAACCGGCCCAGAGCGTCATCATGAACCCGCCCGATAAACGCTGAATCCAGCCCCAGCGCACCTGCGCCGGCGATGGTGTTGGCGACCGAGCCACCCGGCGTCTGTACGCGGCCTTCCATCGAGGCATAGAGGACCTCGCCACGCTCCTGCTCGATCAGCTGCATGATGCCTTTTTCAATGCCCATCAACTCCAGGAAACTGTCGTCGGCTTGGGAAATCACGTCCACAACTGCGTTTCCGATGCCGGTCAGTTGGTAGGTTTTCATAGGTTCTTGTCCTCAAATTCGCAGAGATCGCGGATGATGCAGGTGCCGCACATGGGTTTGCGCGCCTTGCAATGATAGCGGCCATGCAGGATCAGCCAGTGATGCGCGTGCAGCTGAAAGTCTGTGGGGATATTGTCCTCGATGGCGCGCTCGACGGCGTCAACGTTTTTACCTGGGCAGATGCCCGAGCGGTTGCCTACACGGAAGATATGCGTGTCCACCGCCTGCGCCGGATACCGCCACCACATGTTCAACACCACATTGGCCGTCTTGCGGCCCACACCCGGCAGCGATTGCAGCGCGGCGCGGGAATTGGGCACCTCGCCGCCATACTCGTCGACCAGAATACGGCTAAGCTTAATGACGTTTTTCGCCTTTTGCCGAAACAGGCCAATGGTCTTGATGTGTTCAATCAGACCTTCTTCGCCCAGATCCAGCATCTTTTGCGGTGTGTCGGCGATCTTGAACAACGCACGGGTGGCCTTGTTCACGCCTACATCGGTGGCTTGCGCAGACAGCGCCACCGCAACGACCAGAGTATAGACGTTGACATGCTCAAGCTCGCCCTTGGGTTCGGGGTCGGCTTCCTGAAAGCGCGTAAAGATCTCGCGGATCCGGTGATATCCGAGTTGTTTTGCCATCCGCGTCTTAATGCCGTTCGGGGCGCGTCGATACAAGTCCAAAGCCAATGCGCAAGTTCCGGGTCGCGAGGGCGTAACCTGCGCGCTATGGTTTGGTCAAGAATATGAGGTAATAGCCATGAACGTCCAGACACCGGAAAGCGGATACCACTACAACGTCATGCGCCGCGCGATCGACCTGATTGATCGAGGCGGAGAAGGCCTGAGCCTGGAAGAGCTAGCCCGCCAGATGGATATGAGCCCGGCGCATTTCCAGCGCCTGTTCTCGCGTTGGACGGGGGTGTCGCCGAAACGCTACCAGCAATATCTGACCTTGGGCCACGCCAAGGCATTGTTGCGGGAACGGTTCACCACGTTGGAAACCGCACACAACGTCGGCCTGTCCGGCAGTGGCCGTCTGCACGATTTGTTCCTGAAATGGGAATCCATGAGCCCCGGCGAATACGCGCGCAGAGGCGTGGGGCTGACGATCTATTGGGGCTGGTTCGAATGCCCCTTTGGCCCGGCACTGGTCATGGGAACCGATAAGGGTATCTGCGGCATTGCCTTCGGGGCCGAAACTGGCGAAGAGGCCGCGATGGAGGATATGATCTCACGCTGGCCCAAGGCCGAGTTCATAGAAGATCCGATGCGTCTGCGCCCTTGGGTTCTAAGTGCTTTTGGCGCGGCAAGCGACCGGTTGGAACCTACGCCGCTGTACCTCATTGGCTCGCCCCTGCAAATCAAGGTTTGGGAGGCGCTGATGCACATCCCGTCGGGTCAGGTCACCACCTATTCTGAGATTGCGCAACGTGTGGGATCGCCACAAGCAGTGCGCGCCGTGGGTACTGCGGTTGGCCGCAACCCGGTCAGCTGGCTGATCCCTTGCCACCGGGCGCTCCGCAAATCCGGTGGGCTGGGTGGCTATCACTGGGGCTTGCCGGTCAAACGCGCAATGCTGGCATTCGAGGCCGCTCAGGCCGACGCATAGTCACGTCAAAAACAAACTTTGCGCTGCTGCATCCTGTGATAGTGAGATTCTATGAAGCAGGACAGCAGGCAGATCACACAGACGTTCGCGGCGTGGGCCATTCCGGTTTCAGTGGCGGTTTTGCTGCTGAAACTGCTGGCCTGGTGGGTGACGGGCTCGGTCGCCCTGCTCTCGGACGCCTTGGAATCCGTGGTGAATGTGGCGGCCGCTCTGCTTGCATTTTTTGCGGTGCGGATATCTGGCATGCCGCCAGACAAGAAACACCCGTTCGGGCATAAGAAAGCCGAGTACTTGTCGGCGGTTATTGAGGGAACATTGATTGTTCTGGCCGCGCTGCTGATCATTCGTGAAGCCGTCTATGCCCTGCCTAATCCGCATCTGGCCGGGGAACCGTTACTGGGTATTGCCATTAATGTGGGCGCCACCTGCCTGAATGGCATCTGGGCGTTTCTGCTGTTGCGGGTTGGGCGACGAGAATCCTCACCGGCGTTGGAGGCGAGCGGAAAGCACATATTAACCGACATTATGACCTCGGTCGGTGTTGTTGTCGGGTTGCTGATTGCGATGGCGACAGGTTGGTTGGTCCTTGATCCGATCATCGCGATTCTGGTGGCGTTGAACATTCTGTGGGAGGGGTGGAAGGTCATCCGCAGCTCGGTCGACGGATTGATGGATGCTTCGCTGGTCGATGGGGAATTGACTTCTGTCCGCGAAACAATCGAAGCCAATTTGGGCCCGGCGTTGGAGTATCATGATCTGCGCGGTCGCAGGTCAGCCAACATGATTTTCGTTGAGTTTCACCTTGTCGTTGACGGTGCCATGTCGGTCGCGGCCGCGCATGACATCTGCGACGATATCGAGGCGGCCCTGAACAGGAAGTTTCCGGGGTCAGTTTTTGTCATCCATCTGGAACCGGACAGCGAGTTAAAAAGTACCAGAGCCTGATTGACAGACACATCCGCCAGTGCGAAATGTCGCCCTCAGGTTCGGGTCCCCTGCCGTTCGCAGCCATTTGGCATTGGTGAAACCCGGTTGATGAACATCTGTTGCCCTTTCCTGGCGCGCGGATGGCAATGCGAACCCCGTCCTGACTTGGCGCCCGTTTAAGGAAACGAGGCAAGAAATGACACGTTCAAACAGTATTGCTCCACTTGAGGAGCTAAAAGCTCAGGCAAAACGACTGCGCGATAGGCTGCGCGGTGCGGGGGTCACGCTCTCGCATAGTGAATCGCTGGAATTGTTGGCGCATCAACATGGGGTGCGCGATTGGAATACGTTGCACGCCATGGCCGGAAATCGCATGCATTTGCGTGTTGGTGACCGGGTTGAAGGGTTCTATTTAGGGCAGCCCTTCAGGGCGGAAATCCGTGGTATGACCCTATTGGGTGACGGGTCGCATCGGCGCGTTACGTTACATTTTGACACCCCCGTGGATGTCGTTCAGTTCAACAGCTTCTCGGCCTATCGTCAGCGCGTAACCGGTGAGATTGGCTGGGATGGTCGATCCACGCGGCATACCTCGGACGGCCAACCGCAACTGATCGTGCGACCCACGTAAAGAAAAGGGCGCGGCGGGTAACCACCGCCGCGCCCTTTTGTTAAGTTCTGGTCTGGCGTCACTCTGCCGCCCAGCCACCGACGGCTTTGACCTCAAGGAAATCCTCCAACCCCCACAAGCCGCCTTCGCGCCCGTTTCCGGACTGTTTCATGCCGCCAAACGGTGATCCTGCACTGCGCGACTGGCCATTCATTTCGACCATGCCGGAACGCAATACCCGCGCCATTCGGTTTGCCCGCGCGCCGTCTTGTGTCTGAACGTAATTGGTCAGGCCGTATGGCGTGTCGTTGGCAATCTCGACCGCCTCTTCTTCGGTGTCGAAGGGGATCATGGTCAGGACCGGGCCAAAGATCTCTTCGCGCGCGACGGTCATCTGGTTATTGGCGTCGGCAAAGACGGTCGGACGTACATAATAGCCCTTGTTCAGCCCCTCGGGCCGACCGGTGCCGCCTGTCACCAGTCGGGCGCCTTCGTCGATGCCCTTCTGGATCAGGTCCTGGATTTTGTTCCACTGCACCTCGTTCACGACAGGGCCAATATGGCGGCCTTCTTCCTGCGCGCTGCCCACCGAAACCAAGCTGGCCACTTCGGCCGCGGTTTCCACGGCCTGATCGTAGATCGGGCGTTGCACCAGCATGCGGCTGGGCGCATTACAGCTTTGGCCGGTGTTGTTCATCATATGCAGAACGCCGCGTTTGACGGCCTTTTCATCGGCATCGGCAAAGACCACGTTTGCGCCCTTACCGCCCAGCTCCAGATGTACCTTCTTCAAGGTGTCTGCAGCACTTTTTGAGATCTCTGTTCCTGCGCGGGTCGAGCCGGTAAAGCTGACCATATCCACATCCGGATGCGCCGACAGTTGCGAGCCGACGCCGACGCCATCGCCGTTCACCAGATTGAATACACCGGCGGGGAAGCCGGCCTCATCCATCATCTCGGCAAAAATCATTGCGTTCAGCGGGCTTTGTTCGGAGGGTTTCAGAACCATGGTGCAGCCTGCAATCGCCGCCGCGCCAACCTTGAGCGTGACTTGGTTCATCGGCCAGTTCCACGGCGTTATTAGGGCGGCAACACCGACGGCCTCATAGATGATCCTGTCATTGGGCGCGTGATCGCCCAGAGGGCGGTCGAATTGGAACGCTTTGGCTGCGCGCACAAAGTTCGCAAGGTGATACATGCCCGCGCCAGATTGCTGGGTGCGCGCCATGTCGATTGGCGCGCCCATCTCAAGTGACATCGCCTGTGCCAAATCTTCGGACCGGGATTGGTAAATCTCGATCAGTTTCTCGACCAGCGCGATGCGATCTTCGACCGGTGTGGCCATCCAGCCGGGCAGGGCGGCCTTTGCGGCAGCAACTGCGGCGTCGGTATCAGCTTGCGTGCCCAGTGAGATCACCGCGCAGGGTTCCTCGGTCGAGGGGTTGATCACCTCGAAATCATTCGCTGCAGATGGGGCGACCCATGTTCCGTCAATGTAGAAATTGCGTTTCTCGATCATCACGTATCCTCCTGATCCCGTGGCCCGGATGGCGGGAATTTGCGCCACTCTGGCACCGGCGTATCTGTGTGGCAAGGCGCAATTTGATCAAATTAATTTCCTCAAAAATGAATACCCTTTCAAGCAGCGAATGGTTTAACAATGGCGCAGAGTTATTAGGTTTCCAGCGACCGACTCGGTTTGTTTCACAAAAAAGGAGATGCCCCATGGGTTTGCGCATCAATGACACCGTTCCGAATTTCACTGCAGAGACGGATCAGGGCACTGTTCAGTTCCATGACTGGATCGGTGACAGCTGGGCGATCCTGTTCTCACACCCCAAGGATTTCACACCGGTCTGTACCACTGAGTTTTCGGCCGTTGCACAGCTGAACGACGAATGGGCAGCCCGCAATACCAAGGTTATGGGCGTCTCCGTCGATGGTGTCGAGGACCACAAAAAGTGGAAGAAGGACATCGAGGCGTATGGCAACGCCAACCCCGGTTTTCCGATCATCGCCGACGACGGCCTGGCCGTGTCCAAGGCGTTCGACATGCTGCCCGCCGAGGCGTACCTGCCCGATGGCCGCACCCCTGCCGACAGTGCAACCGTGCGTTCGGTCTTTATTATCGGCCCGGACAAACAGTTGAAACTGTCGATGACCTACCCGATGACCGTGGGCCGGAACTTTGCCGAAATCCTGCGCGCGCTGGACGGTCTGCAAATGAGCGCTAAGGGCGTGGCCACCCCCGCAAACTGGGTGCCAGGTGAAGATGTGATAATCCCGCCTGCCGTGTCGAACGACGAAGCAAAAGAAAAGTTTGGTGAGTTCGAAACGATCTTCCCTTACCTGCGTAAAACGAAAGCGCCGAGCTAAAACAAGTTCGGGCGGGGCTCAAAGCTCCGCCCGGTTCCAAAGCACCTTAAAAGCCGCTTAAGCGGCGGATCTTTGAGGGTGCAGATACAGTTTCCGACGATAAGCCGCGCGTTTGAATTCGCGCGTCAGCTTGTCGGCCAACGGCGGGCTTGCCTGAATGGTCGAACCGCCGATTTCCTGCGCGACTTCCTGATTGCCGCTGCCCTGCAAGGATAGGATCGGTTGTCCTGTCACCCAGTGCATTTGCAGGAACGTGTCCACCGGCCGGTCGATTTTGTTGGTTATGGCAAGCAACCGTTCAGCTGCACGCCGCCCCACCATTTGACAGACGCATTGCAGGCCAATGATCTTTGGCAGGATCAGACGCATTCCGTTTTGCTTTGCGAGCGTTCGCGCCGCATCCTCACGCTGCTTCACCGGAATTCGGATATAATGATCCGGGGTTGCAAGCGGTTCCAGCATTTCCAACGCATCGGCCATGCGGCATGGATCTATGCGCAGATCATCCTCTGTAATGATGGCGCGGTCGATCTTTTCATCGACCAGCTTGCGCCAGATTCGGCGGTGGCTTTCAAAAACGCCGATCTCTGCCGGGCGCAGCGGAAATGGATATCTGGGGCGATACAGGTCGCCTGGAAACAACTGAACATCCGCGATCTGTGCGGGATCCTTCCCGTTGACGGCCTCGAACAGTTCCGCATTGGGCAGACTGGCACACAGCCGTTCGGCATTGGGTCGCCGCGCTGTGCTTGCAGTCATATGGATGACAAAAGTCCTCATGCCACAGTGCATAGAACACAGGGGCGGGAGGGGGAAGAGAAACCCGAAAGAAACACTTCCCCGTGAAGTATCAGAAACCGTATCGCAGGCCGACATTGACGCTGAAGGCGTCGATGTCATCCTCGACCGTCCCCGTGGACGCGCCGTTTGGTGCCAAGCGTGCCGAGGAAACGTCGAATGCGCGGGCATATCGGGTGTCCAGGGTCAGAGAGGTATTTGGGCTGATCTCATAGGCTACACCGGCAATAATTTGCGCAGCAAAGGTGGTGTCGGTGTCGTTCAATTCGACGCCCGGCCCGTAGACAAAGTCCAGATCAGAATAGGTGGCACCAAGACCCAGACCGACATAGGGCGTGAAGGCCCCTGCCTGTTTAAAATCAACCAGCACATTGGCGAACAGCGATGTCTGCGACACGTCACCCGAAATGTTGCCTTCTGCGCCGGGCCCGTTGCCCGAAAAATTGACGCCATCCACATCGTTGTCACGGTAGGACAGCTCCAGCTCGATCCGGGTGCCAAACTGATCGTTCGACCACTGCGGGATCTCTTTGCCGACCGCGATACCCAGCCCATAGCCACCATCGAAATCGGTATCTACTGACTGCGACGATCCATTGATCGTGCCGCTAAAGTCGCTGTCCTGTAGCTGGCTGTACCCAGCAAAACCCTGAATATAGAGACCATCCGACAGGCTCTGTGCGGCCAGCGCGGACGCGCTGATCGTCAAAGCAGTCGAGGCGAGAAGAAGACGCGTAACCATGACCATGTCCTTTGTTCCACAATTGGTATGGCGCCCATGTGGGCAGTAGAGGCAGGAATGAAAGGCGCCAGCCCTTCACTTCAATTCACAGGATATTGGGCGTGTGTGAGTGAATAAGATCAGTACCGAGCTGACACTTTGATTCACGTTCTATGTGGTCGAATTCGACCTTTCAGAACTGTTTGTAAGCAAAGGTTCGGAAAGCAACTCATCGATGAAGTAGCTCAGCAATTGCACGCGTCCCGTAACTCCTGCCTTGCGATACACCGCGGCGCATTGCGCTTTGACCGTGCCTTCTTTGGTTTGCCGCAAAGTCGCGATGTCTGCGATCGAAAGACCCTTAATAGACAACAGGGCAACGTCGCGCTCAGCATCACTCAGGTTCCACTCAGTGAATTGAGAGGCAATGAGTTGAGCAAACGCGCCCTGCGCGACACTCAGCTGTCGCTGCATGTCGCGCACACGCCTGTTCTGGGACCGGATCAATGCAATCGTCGCGGCAAGACCGCCGATCAATGCCAGGGCCAGAACCAGTTCGAAACTATGCAGGTGGCGAAAGCCCGCGCTTTCCCCGCCGGTCCAGTCCAGCATCGCGTCCGTCACGAAAAAGGCGGCGCAGACGGCCTGCACCACCAGAAGGAGCCAAAGCAATGACGTTTGTGAAAGCTTCATGAGGCTCCTGTGATTTTATCCGATCAATCGTCGTCCTCTTCGAGTTCGATGGCAGTTACCATGCCGTCCGTCTCGGACAAGACCAATTCAGTTTCTACGCCATCTTTGATGAGTTCAACCTCGATCTCGCCATCTTCGAATTCGATCTCTTCGATCTCGTATCCCTGCGCCTCCAGGGCCGTGCGGATATCGGACTCGGTGGTGCCCAGTTTGTCGCCCAGCGCGACATTGGCCAGTGCAAGAACCGGCGCTGTTGCAATCAATCCGGTCAGTGTCAGCAGTTTCAAGGTTTCCATTTTGCATCTCCTTTTTGCGTTGTGGCGATGTTGTGAAACTGGGAACAGGGCGCGTGCGCTGCGATTGGCTTTTGGTTGAAAGGCAAGGAATTGGACCAAGGTTTATCCCGGTAAAATGCGGTTTCAGGCCGCCTGGTTCTGCATTTGCCCGAATTGTGTTAGGTTTAGAGGGGGGAATTCTACAGGCATGTAACCAAGACGTCGGGCGTTCAGGCTGTGTAAAACAGGAGAAGACGATGGCATTCACAGATTGGTACGTTGAAGGCGATGCATTCGGGAACTGCAATTGCGGCTATGCCTGCCCTTGCCAGTTTGAGGAGCTACCAACCCACGGAAATTGTCGCGGCTTTGAGGTGCTAGAAGTTTCGAAAGGGCATTTTGGCGACACCAACCTTGCCGGTACAAAGGCTGCGCTGATCTATGCCTGGCCCGGCCCGATCTTTGAGGGCGGCGGTCAGATGCAGGTGATCATCGACCCAAGCGCCTCGGACGCGCAACGGGCCGCATTGGAAAAGGTCTTTCACGGGGAAGAGACCGAGGAAATGGCAACCCATTGGCATGTCTTCCGCACGATGTGCGACACCGTTCACGAGACCCTGTATGTGCCGATTGATTTTGAGATGGACATGGAGGGGCGCACTGCCAAAGTCTCAATCGGTGAGGTGCTGAACTCAACCGGCCGTCCTATCGAGGCCCCACATGGCGGTGGTCCGCATCGCGTACGGATCGACATTCCCGGTGGTATCGAATTTACCCTGGCCGAGATAGGCAGCGCCTCAACCAAGGCAGATGCGGCGATCCAACTGGATTTGAACGACAGTTATGGGCAGTGGCATGTGATGAAACACGGGCCGTCTGGCGTGGCGAATTGACAAATACGACAATCGGGCATGCCTAAACCAAACCTGAACCTATAGGCTCATAGAAAACCCGAAAGTGGACTTAGGCAGAGTGTTCCGCTGCGTAGGTGGTGTCACCTTTTTTCGGAAAAATCATTGGGACCGACAGGTCTGACCGAAGTAGGCGGACTTCGTAGGGTTTGAGGACTGGCAGAGCGGTCTCGCCATAACCCGTTTTGCTGCACATAAGTTCAGGGAACAGTTCAAACAGCTCGCGTTTGGTGGCCGTGGCCATTGCGCTCATTGTGGTGTCGCCGGGGAAAAAGGACTCGGACCAGACGCCTTCGACATTCACCAGCTCATGTTTGTCGAACAATATATGGATGTATTCGACCCCTTGTTCCGGAGGGAGTTGTTCGATGCCCTGACCGTCGACCATACCTTTGGCCGGGGCCAGCATTACAGTATCAAAGTAGTACAGCTCCATAACAGCAGAGGTTACAGCAATCCGATGCTGGGGAGAGACTAGAAGATCTCGACTAGGACAACCTTCGGTAAAGCGGCCGGCGCGGATACGAACCGGGCAAAGGTGCGGATCACGTTTCAACTCTTGCGCAGATAGCTGGCGTCGGCCAATCCAGCGCACCGGCTGCGCACTGCCATCTGCCGTGATCACTTCGTCTCCGGGTTCCAGTGTTTCAATTAGGCGTCGACCTGACGGCGTAAGGATCAGGGACCCGGAAGTAAAGCAAACGAAAGTTGGAAGTGTATCGTAGACCGAAGGCGACGCAGGGTTTTGCGTCAGTGTGTTGCCTGACAGAACATCGTTGACCGCAACCTGACCGGATGTGACAACGATGTACTGAGTTCCTTGCCATTGCAGCAAAGTAAAAGTAACTGGCGATCCGCCGACATTGGCGGTGTAATTCTCAAAAACCTGGAAATCTTCGGAAGTATTCAACCCAGCGATGCCGCTCACATCAAATTGCTGGCTGCCATCGGCGTCCGGGTTTTCAAGTTGGTTGTCATTGTCGGTAATTGCCACCTGAAAGGCGTTCGTGACGGTGACATTCGGATTACCAAGCGGATCGGCGCTTACTTGATATAGTGTAAAAAAATTCATGGATTAACGATGCCCCTGAAATTGAAACACTCATCTTCATCCCCACTATAATACACGCAATGCGTGTATTATATAAGGTGCTGATTTCTTTTTTCGGGACCTATGGCACCAATGGCAGAGTGAGGCGGGTTAAGTAAGTCCAGAGCATCTGACCTAACCAGAAGGCGCAAAGACAAAAAAAGGCCCCGGTCAATCACCGGGGCCTTTCTGCATTCAAAGAGGGGCAGATTACTCTGCGCTTTCCTCTTTCTTTTCTTTCTTCTCGGGAACGATTTCTTCGCCAGTTTCCTGATCGACAACTTTCATCGACAGACGGACCTTGCCGCGATCGTCAAAGCCCAGCAGCTTGACTTTCACTTCCTGACCTTCTTTCAGAACGTCCGACGGATGGTTCAGGCGGCGGTTTTCGATCTGGGACACGTGGACCAGACCGTCGCGCTTGCCAAAGAAGTTCACGAAGGCGCCGAAGTCGACGATCTTCACGACTTTACCGGTGTAAACCTGACCTTCTTCCGGCTCAGCGACGATCGAGTGGATCATCTCATACGCCTTCTTGATCGATTCACCATCAGGCGAGGCGATCTTGATGACGCCGTCGTCGTTGATGTCGACCTTGGCGCCCGACACTTCGACGATTTCGCGGATGACTTTACCGCCCGAACCGATTACTTCACGGATCTTGTCGGTCGGGATGTTCATCGTCTCGATGCGCGGGGCGTGGACCGAGAAATCGTTGGTCTCGGACAGGGCTTTGCCCATCTCGCTCAGGATATGCATCCGGCCGTCCTTGGCTTGTGCCAGGGCTTTCTCCATGATCTCAGGCGTGATGCCTGCGACCTTGATGTCCATCTGCAGCGAGGTGATGCCGTTTTCGGTACCCGCAACCTTGAAGTCCATGTCGCCCAGATGGTCTTCGTCACCCAGAATGTCGGACAGAATGGCATAGTCGCCGTCATCTTCCAGGATCAGGCCCATGGCCACACCGGCAACTGGTGCTTTCAGCGGAACGCCCGCATCCATCATCGACAGCGAACCGCCGCAGACCGACGCCATCGAGCTGGAGCCGTTGGATTCAGTGATCTCTGACACGATACGGATCGTGTAGGGGAAGTCGGTCGCCGCAGGCAGAACCGCCTGCAACGCGCGCCATGCCAGCTTGCCGTGGCCGATCTCACGACGGCCCGGGCCACCCACGCGGCCAACTTCACCAACCGAGTAGGGAGGGAAGTTGTAGTGCAGCAGGAAATTCGATTTGAAGTTGCCGTGCAGCGCGTCGATGAACTGTTCGTCATCACCGGTGCCCAGCGTGGTTACGGCCAGCGCCTGAGTTTCGCCACGGGTGAACAGGGCGGAACCGTGCGTCCGGGGCAGCATCGAGGTTTCTGCAACGATTCCACGGATATCGGTGGTCGAACGACCGTCGATCCGCTTGCCGCCTTTGACGACGTCGCCGCGCAGAATGCCAGCTTCCAGCTTCTTCATTGCGGAACCGAGGTTGCCGTCTTCCAGCTGCTCTTCGGTCAGCGCTGCTTTGATTGCTTCACGCGCAGCGGCAACAGCGGCGGTGCGCTCTTGCTTGTCGGTGATCGCGAAAGCGGCGCGCATCTGCTCTTCACCGGCAGCTTTGACTGCGGCTGACAGCTCCGAGTAGTCGGGTGCCTGGAAGTCGAACGGCTCTTTCGCGGCGTCTTCGGCTAGCGCGATGATCAGGTCGATGACCGGCTGAATCTGCTCATGTGCGAATTTGACCGCACCCAGCATTTCGGCCTCGGACAGCTCGTACGCTTCCGATTCAACCATCATCACGGCGTCTTTGGTGCCGGCAACAACCAGATCCAGACGCTGTTCAGGGTTCAGGCGCAGGTCCTGCATGTCGTCAACAGTCGGGTTCAGAACGTATTCACCGTCCTCAAAACCAACGCGGGCACCGGCGATCGGACCCATGAACGGCGCGCCGGAAATAGTCAGCGCAGCCGAGGCAGCGATCATCGCAACCATGTCGGGGTCGTTGACCAGATCGTGGGACAGCACGGTGCACATCACCAGAACTTCGTTTTTGAAGCCGTCAACGAACAGCGGGCGGATCGGACGGTCGATCAGACGCGCGGTCAGCGTCTCTTTTTCGGTCGGGCGCGCCTCGCGCTTGAAGAAGCCACCCGGAACTTTGCCGGCGGCATAGTATTTTTCCTGATAATGGACGGTCAGAGGGAAAAAGTCCTGACCCGGTTTTTGCGCCCGCGCAAAGGTCACGTTCGCCATTACGCTGGTTTCGCCCAGTGTCGCGATCACGCTGCCGTCAGCCTGACGGGCAACCTTGCCGGTTTCCAGTGTGAGCGTCTCTTCGCCCCACTGCATAGATTTTTTCGTTACATCAAACATATGCGTATCCTAGATGGGAGCACTCCCGCCCCTGCGGGTCTCCCGTTTGCATGGCGGCCCCATTGCCGCCGATCCCATTTTAGCTTTCGTCTGAGTGCCGGGATCAGGGCACAACGTCTCAGATACCGCGCGCATACATGAGATTGGGGCGGATTGAAAGAGGTCTCGCTTACAGCAGGGTTCCCGCCGGAATTCAGAAAGAACGCTCGCGCGACTTTCGCAATGCCCGCAAATCCGTTGCTGTTTCCAGATCCGGGGACGGGGCAGCCACGGCTACTGTGTCATCCCCTTCGGATTTCAAAAACGCCAGAGCACACACCGACCAGAGCCACGAATTCAGCCATAGCAAAGCCCCACCTGCGGCGGCTCCCCTAAGAATGATTTCAAGATCGAAATTTGGCAAACTCTGTGCCGTCAGGATCGAGATTACCGACATAAGGATCGGAAGCAGGGCGTAAAAAGCTGTGTAGAAGCCAAAATAGAGCTGCAGGAAGATCGAAACGAAGAAGACGCAGAACAGCGGTATGAAACTACGCCCCAGCCCATTGAAGAAGGCGTGGCTCGGCGCACGGCGCCCGGCGGATTGTGCGGCGCTGGCTATCGGTACGGCCATGATCGCGTAGAACGCAGCCCATACAAAGCACATCACGATCAGACTGCTACCTCCGGCAAGCAGGCCAAAAGCGCCCAGAGCCGGCTTGGGAACGTTCTGGAAAGCGGCCCAAGATATCGGTTCCCCGATCTGCCACAGGGCATATGCAATGCCCGATACAGCCACAATCAGTTTCAGAACCCATAGTACAGCAGCAAAAAACAACCCGTACATTACCGAATACAGGGCCATGGCCCTGTAATCCGTGTGTCGCTTATCCCCTTTCAGCGCAAGCGCTGTGCGTATTCCGAAAAGGGTGAAAAAAGCGGTTGTGACCGGTCCGCTAATGTAATTGGCCATCCCGAGGGTGAAAATACCCAGAACCGTCCAAACAACAACTGAGGCGAGGCTAATCACAAGAACGGGGACGATCATGTGCAGCATCACCCGCATCGACAGTAGAAGAGAGTTGAAGATAAGCGTCATAGGGCAGGGCCTGTTAATAGAGCGAAAGTATCAAGGCGCGAAAACTACCTGAAGGCGATTAGTTTACAAGGGGTGAGTGCAACGCAATTGCATTCACTAACAGGAATGCGTTTGGTGAAATTATGTCGTCAGTGTAAGCTGTTATCACGAAGCCCGCGGTCGAATTGACGGAGAAACGCCAAGGGACAAAATCTCGTTTCCGTCCGCTGGTCGAATACCTTGGCGTTTGCACTTAGCGAACAGAAGGGCAGACGAATGGCACAAACCAAGAAAATGCTGGATCCGGACCCCCGGATTTATGACTTCGAGACCGAATACGAGCTTGGGCAAGACAACGTCCGACCATTCGGTCTGGACATCCACAACCCGGTCTTTTTGATCTCGAGCATCCTGATCTTTGCGTTCGTTCTGATCGCTTTGGCCAACCAAGAAGGTACCGCGACACTGTTTGGCTGGCTACGACCATGGCTCACCAGCACGTTTGACTGGTTTCTGGTTCTTTCGGTCGACGCAATCACGCTGTTCTGCCTGGTCCTGATCGTGTTGCCGGTTGGCAAGGTGCGGATCGGTGGCAAGGACGCAAAGCCCGACTATTCCTATGCCGGATGGATTGCGATGATGTTCGCGGCTGGTATCGGCATCGGGCTGTTGTTCTTTGGAGTGATGGAGCCCGTCTATTACAATTTTGCCGAAGATGGCAACGCGGTGCCACTGGGCATCGACATCGCTGTTCCGGGCAATGAATATGCTGGAGTTGTCGGTACAATCCATCACTGGGGGCTGGAAGGGTGGGCGGTCTATGCCGCTGTTGGTCTAAGCCTGGCCATATTTGCCTATAACCTTGATCTGCCCCTGACCTTGCGTTCAGCCTTCTACCCGATCCTGGGCGAACGCGTCTGGGGTTGGTGGGGCCATATCATTGATACCTTGGCTGTGTTTGCGACGCTCTTTGGCCTGACCACCTCGCTGGGTCTTGGCGCGCAGCAGGTTGCGGCAGGGTTGAATGAGGTGTTCGGTATCGAACCCAGCCCAACCGTCACAGTTCTGCTGATTATCGGTATCACGTTGATTGCGTTGGGTTCGGTCCTGATGGGGATGGATGCTGGCGTCAAACGGTTGAGTGAAATCAACATGATCATGGCCGTGGGCCTGTTTATCTTCGTGATTGTTGTTACTGGCGTCGGCACGGCCATCGCACGGTATTTCAACGTGATGGTGGATTATGTGTACCACCTGCCGGCGCTGTCGAACCCGTTCGGACGCGAAGACACCAGTTACTTCCACGGCTGGACGACCTTCTATTGGGCCTGGTGGATCGCATGGTCGCCTTTTGTGGGCATGTTCATCGCCCGCATCTCAAAAGGTCGCACAGTGCGCGAGTTCATCCTTTGCGCCCTGCTGGCACCGACGGCTGTTTGTGCCTTGTGGATGTCGACCTTTGGCGGTGCCGCCATCGACATGTTGAACGCAGGTGGAGCCGAAGGTGTGCGTGCCACAGTGATCGACAGCTACGCCCCTGAAGGTGCGCTGTTCGGTTTTCTCAAAGAACTGCCGCTTTACGGTATTGTTGCGCCAATCGCCCTGGTTCTGATCGTTGTGTTCTTTGTCACCTCGTCGGATTCCGGCTCGCTGGTTATCGACACGATTACTGCGGGTGGCAAGATGGACGCACCGGTGGTTCAGCGGGTGTTCTGGTGCACTTTGGAAGGTCTGGTCGCCATTGCGCTGCTGCTTGGCGGGGGCCTCTCTGCACTGCAAGGTGCTGCGGTTTCGACAGGTATCCCGTTCACGTTGGTGGTTCTGATCATGTGCTATTGCTTGTGGCTGGCGCTGAAATCAGAAAAAGCCAAGATGTAGGGGCTTGATCCGAGAAGCTTTGGACGCCCGCCTTTTGGCGGGCGATTTTCGTCCCCGGACAACTATGAACGTCCGGATCATTCGAAGCCAAATAGCATGGGCCGATGGCCCCGCTACTTATGCTTTGGCGACACTCACGGCAGCTTCGAGCGCCTGATCAAGACTGTTCGCCACCTGATCCACGTCGTCCAACGACAAACACAACGGTGGCACCATCCGCAAGCATTGTTGAAACGGACCGGACTTTGACAGGATAATTCCTTGTGAGCGGCAGGCTTCGAAAACCTCAGTTGTCATGTCCTTGTCAGGCGTCTTGCTGTCCCGGTCTTTGACGAACTCCAGTGCAAGCATAAGGCCTTTCCCGCGAACATCGCCGATGACCTGATACTTGTCTTTCAAGCCGTGCAGCCTTTCCAGCAAAGCGGCCCCCACTACGCGGGCGTTTTCCTGCAACCCTTCGTCCCGCATAACGGCAAGAACCGCACGGGCTGCCGCCGCCGAGGTCGGGTTGGCACCATAGGTGTGGAACATAAACCTCTCTGCCATGGGTTCGGCGATATGCTTCTTGGCCACAACTGCACCAATCGGAAAGCCATTCCCCAGACCCTTGGCCATGACGATGATATCGGGAACAACGCCGTCCGCTTCGAACCCCCAGAAATTCTCGCCCGTACGGCCAAAGCCCGACTGCACCTCGTCCGCGATATAAAGACCTCCTGCCGCGCGCACGCGTTCGGCTGCGCCGGACAAATAACCGGGCGGCATTTCGATGATGCCACCATAGCCCTGCACGCTTTCGACAAAGATGCCCGCCACATTGCCGGATGTGGCTGTGGCGATTGTGCGATCGATCTCACCCAGATAGGGCTGCGTGCCCGGCCCAAAGATGCCGCGGTATTGATTGGGTTCCGGCACGAAGGCAACGTTGCCGGGCATGCCCGGGTGACGCCAGCCCGAGATGCCGGTGATCGACTGCGCTGCTGCCGTTGGTCCGTGATAGGCGGTACGCAGCGCAAGTAAATCCAGATTGCCTGTGTAAGTGCGCGCCATGGTCATCGCCAGATCAACCGCTTCGGATCCGGAGTTGGTCAGATGCACCACCCAGTCATTTCCTTTGGGCATCGTCGCAGCCAATTCTTCGGCCAGATGCGCAGGTGTCGGGTGATAAAACATTGTCGTGCAATGGGTCAGCTCTTGCGCTTGCGCGGTCGCCGCTGCCACCACGCGCGGATGCGAATGTCCGACCGAGATACAGACATTCATGCCCAACATATCAGTGTATTTCCGCCCCTCCGTATCCCAAAGGTATTGGCCCTGACCTTTCTTGAAAACGATCGGTTCGCGAAACGGGGTAAAGCGCGTCAGCGAGGCGGCATAATACTGGTCCCGTCGCGCGGCTGTTTTCGAGAAGTTCCAGTCGGTGTGAAGGGGGTGGTCGGTCATTTGGAACCTCCGGTTTTCAGGCGTGAGTTATCGGGGTCAAAGGGGGGCTCAGGCAGGATCGTTGCCGCACCATGCTGGCCCAGTATTGAGATGGTTAGCCCGTCTCGCGCAGTCGGGTCGCGCAGATAGGCCAAAGCCAGAACCTTACCGGTCCGGTGGCCATAGGCACCCGAGGTGGCGATGCCGACAGGCAGACCATCTTTCCAGACCGTGTGCGCGCAGAACGGATCTATCTCACCGGCGTCGACCTCAAGCAGCACCATTTCCCATGCGTTGTCCCTTGCTAGTTCGTCGCGTAGGTCCTTGCGGACAAACGGGGTCAGACCTGCCTCAAATGGGCTGCGTTCGGTCGTCAGATCACTGCCCCAACCAGGATAGCCTTTTTCAAGACGCATTGAGTTTGCGGCATAGGCCCCGTAGAATCCCAGACCATGAGGTTTGGCGATCTCTTCAAGCGTCATGAAAAGTTGCACGGCATGTTCTTTAGCCACGTGCAGTTCCCAACCGCATTCGCCCAGATAGGATACTCGCAAGGCGCGCAGGGGAAACCCCGCTACATGGATCTCTTGCGCGGTGAGCCATGGCATATGTTTCAACTCGGGCAACACATCGGAGGATTTGGGCCCCATGACGCCGATAACTGCCAGATCCTCAGAGACGTTTCGGATGGTGACGTCAAAGCCCTTGGCAACCTGCGTCAGAAGATCATGGTCGATCTGCTCGGCCGCCGCGGCGCTGGTCAGATAGGCGTGATCCTCGGCCAAGCGGGTGACGGTGAATTCCGACAATACGCCGCCTGCCGGGGTCAGCGCATGGGTCAGGCCGATCCGGCCCGGCGGGATCGCGCGGTTCGCGCCCAATGCTTGTAGGAAGGCCGCGACATCGGGGCCGGTGACGTCGAATTTCGAAAACACCGACAAGTCGGCCATGGCGACGCGATTGTGCGCGGCCTCGACCTCTTGCGCCACGGGTTCGAACCAATTGGCGCGGCGGAAAGTTTCATCGGCGATTGCTCCGGGCGTGTTTGAGAACCAATTTGGACGCTCCCACCCATAAACCGCGCCCATCACCGCGCCACGTTTGACCATCAGGTCGTGCAGCGGGGACAGCCGCAGGCCGCGCCCTGCGGGCCGTTCCTCATGCGGATAGTGCACGCCGAATTGCAGGCCGAAACACTCGACGGCCTTAGCCACGCGGTAATCGCGATCTGCCCAGGACCCAAAGCGGCGCGAGTCCACCGCCAGCGCATCCATCGGCGGCGCGCCGTGGGTCATCCAATGGGCCAGGAACCAACCTGCGCCACCACCTTCCATCACCCCCATGGACGAGCCGGTCAAAATCCAGGCGTTTTCCAGCCCGTGTGCAGGTCCGATCAATGGATTTGCATCCGGGGTGAAGGTAATCGGCCCGTTGATCACCGATTTTACACCACCGGTTTCCAGCGCCGGTATTCGTTCCATTGCGGCCATGATGATGTGTTCCACACTGTCCAGATCCGGCGGCATCAGGTCCGCGCCAAACTCGGGTGGCACACCATCAACGGACCAGACCTTGGCGTCCTTTTCATAAGGCCCCAGGATCAGCCCATCGCGTTCCTGCCGCACATACCAGCTTTCTTCAGGGTCGCGAATGATCGGCAGTTCGGGCAGACCCTCTTTGATCCGGGACGATACGGCCGCCACCGTGTCCGTCACCAGGTATTGGTGCAGCACCGGAACAGACGGGATGTTGAGTCCCATCATATGCCCGATTTCCCAGCCCCAGGTGCCTGCGGCGTTGACCACGTGGGTGGTTTCTATGATCTCCTTCGCAGTCTCAATCCGCCAATGATCCTGCTGACGCTCAATCGCGGTGACTGCGCAATTGCGTATGATCCGAGCTCCGCCACGCCGGGCAACCTCAGCCATTGCGTGGGTCGCCAGCGTAGGGTCTACATGGCCGTCATCAGGTTCATAGATCCCGCCGATCAGCCCATCCAGTTTGGCCAGAGGGAAGAGCTCGGCGATCCGGTCGGGCGTCAGGACCTCCAGCGGGTAGCCGGTGAATTCGGACAGACCGGCCACATGGCGGAACTCATCCATTCGGTCGGGGTTGCGGGTAATCCGCATCGCGCCAGAGCGGTGAAAGCCGCAATCGCGTCCGGTTTCCCGCGGAAGTATATCGCGGTAAAGCCGAACAGAGGTGGCGCGCAATTCCTGAATGGTGGGATTATGCGCGAAATGGGTGCACAGTCCCGCCGCGTGCCATGTCGAACCATGGGTCAGGTCGTTTTTCTCGACCAGCAGGACATCGGACCAGTCCGCCTTGATCAGATGATACATCAGCGACACGCCCATCGCGCCGCCACCGATGATGACAACCTGCGCCTTGATCATGCGCGCATCCTTTCGCCTGAGGGATCAAAGGGCGGACGTCGCAAGGGCTGCGCCAGATAGTCCTGCCCAGCAACCCGAACCGCGAAATTTCGATCGCATATCTGGGTCAACGTCTCGCCCGATTGGACCGCGACCATGGCAAAACACAGGTTCAGCCCCGTACGCGGCCCGCGCCCGCCCGAGGTTGTGAGCCCGACATGGATGCCGTTCTCGAACACCGGTTCGTCATGCAACATCAGGGCATTGCCGTGAACCTGCAGAAGGATCAGGCGCTGTTGCAAGCCGTTGGACTTTTGCTGTTCCAGCGCCGCTTTGCCCTGAAACTCCTTGGACCAGTCGATGGTGAACCCCAGACCGGCTTCCAGCGGAGTGATCTTGGGGCCAAGTTCATGCCCCCAGTGTTTGAAGCCCTTTTCCAGCCGGCAGGCGTCAACCGCATAGTGGCCCAGCGGGCGCGCGCCTGCCTTGTGAAGGGTGTCGAACAACTGAGGGGCCTGAGCGTTGGGTATGGTTAGTTCCCAGCCCAATTCTCCGACAAAACTAACGCGCGTGGCGCGGCAAGCAATGCCTGCCATTTCGGCGGTGGCGGCATAGCCAAATGCCATTTCTGGAACGCTGCCAAGACCCTGTAGCAGCGTTCGGCTGCCACCTCCCATCACACCGATTGTGCAGAATGCTTCGGTCACATCCCTGACAGATACCTCGCCCTTCAAATGCCTGCGCAGAAACATCCGATCGCGCATCCGCGTGGCGGCGCCCGAGGTTAGATGAAACGCATCCCTACCCAACCGCGTGATAGTCACATCCATTTCGATCCCACCGCGCGCGTTAAGTATCTGTGTATAGACAGCCCGACCAATGGGCACGTCCATCTGCGCGGTCGTCAGGAAGTTCAATGCCTTCAGAGCATCCGGCCCGGTGATGTCCAGTTTGGTAAACGGGCTTAGGTCAATCAGCGCAGTGCCCTGATCCAAGACCGCCGCTTCGGCCTCAACCAGCGGCCACCACCCCTGATCTGTTGTCGAATAGGGCTGTGCCGGTCCGTAATACAGCCCTCGTTCCCAACCGGCCGTCAGGCCAAAATGTGCCCCGGCCTCCGCCCAGAAATCGTGCAGTGCTGTGGTGCGCAGACCTCGACCCGCCTTGGGCTGTTTATATGGCCAATGCAAAGCGAAAAGATCCGCGACGGCCTCTTCCATGCGGTCGGCCATATGTTCGGTGCTGGCTGTGTGCGGGTCGACCCGGGCGACATCGACTTCCCACATGTCCATCGGGGGGTGGCCGTCGACCATCCAATCCGCCAGCGCCCGCCCAATCCCCGCCGAAGACATGACCCCGACCGAGTTCATACCCGCAGCCACAAACAAACCATCGACCGTGGTTTCACCAACAAGCGGCTTTGTGTCCGCGGTAAAGCTTTCGGGGCCATTCATGAAATGCTGGATACCGATGGTTTCAAGGCAGGGGCACAGCTCTAGCGCGGCCTCCATGAAGGGGGCGAACTGATCCCAATCCTCGGCCAGTTCAAGAAAGGGTCGGTCGCCTTCGGGGCCGTATGCGTCCCAGCATTTGGCGTTGGGTTCAAAGCCGCCGATCACAAGCTTGCCCGCATCGCCCTTGATGTAGATGCCCCGGTCCAGATCTCGGATCACTGGGAAAGGGTTGGGCAGGTTGGGCATCGGTTCGGTGACAACATACATGTGCTCGACCGCCTGTAACGGAAGCGCGACGCCAACATTGGCGGCCAGCTCACGTGACCAAGCGCCGGTGGCAAGAACGACCTGATCGGCGTCCAGTTCCGTCCCATCGGTCAGGGTTACACCCGTGATCCGCTGACCCTTTCTCCGCAGGGACTGAACCCCGGTATATTCGCGGATTGAAACGCCACGATCCCGTGCACCTTTGGCGTATGCCATGCACAAATCGACCGGATTCACATTGGCGTCTTCCGGCACATGCAGCGCACCGACATGGTTCTTCAGATCAAGGTGTGACAGGGGCACGTCCGAGGCTTCGATCATGCGTGGGGTCAATCCCAGCGTCTGGCCCAGATTCGCAATCCGGCGCAGCTCGTCCAGGCGGGCAGGGTCGCGGGCCAGCCAATAGCCAGAGGTTTGGCGATATCCAGTGGACATGCCAGTCTCGGCCTCAAGGGTCGGAAAAACCTCACGTGCGGCCATTGCCAATCGGGTCATGCTTGGCGTTGCGCGCAGCGGGCCGACAATCCCCGCCGCATGCCAGGACGTGCCCGAGGTCAGCTGATTGCGCTCCAGAACAGTGACGTCATTCGAACCGCCTTTGGCCAGGTGGTAGGCCAGGCTCAGACCAATAGCGCCACCTCCGATGATCAAGACACGGCTCATCAGAAGTAATCCTGATCTGGCTTCTCGGCCTTACGCATCGCGATGTAATCCTGCAACCGCGCGTCAATATCAGGGTCGATACCGGGATCTTCGTATGCGTCAATCCGCTCTTTCCAGATTGCATTGGCGCGGGCTGCGGCATCCAACTCTCCGGCCGCGTGCCATTGTTCGAATGAATTGTCATCCGGGATCCAGGGCCGGAACAATGCGGACATGAAATTGGCCTGCGTATGCTCAGAGCCCAGAAAGTGCCGCCCCGGTCCAGTCGCGGCAATTGCCTCCATCGCCTGAGCGTTCTCGCTCATGTCGATTCCATAGAAGAACCGTCCGACTTTGCCACACAGATCATGATCCAAGATCGTTTTTTCGAACGAGGTCACCAACCCACCTTCGAGCCATCCCGTGGCATGGTTGATCAGATTGGCACCCGCGAACATCGACATCATCAGGCCCCATGTAGCCTCTTGCTGGCTCTGGGCGTCCGCAACTTTTGAGGCGCTGAGCGTGCCAACCGTGTGCAGCGGCACCCCCAGTCTGCGGGCAAGCTGACCGGCCGCCAAAACCATCAACCCGGCTTCGGGCGTACCAAAAGTGGGCGCACCGGATTTCATCGACATGGTTGAGGCGAAACTGCCCATCAAGCAGGGTGCCCCGGGGTTCACCAGTTGGGTCAGCGTCATCGCTGCCATGGTCTCGGCCAACACCTGAGCCAACGTCCCGGCAACGGTAGACGGCGACATGGCCCCGGTCAGAACCCAAGGGGTGCAAGCGACCGGTTGCCCGGCGCGGGCGTAGGTTTTCAACGCGCCCGACATGTGACTGTCCATCACCAACGGCGCGTTTGTATTCGAGACACAATACAGGACGGCGTTTTCCGCCACGAAGTCTTCGCCGAAGACAATCCGCGCCATGTCTATCGCGTGACCCGCGCGTTCGGCCCCGATAAAGGCCCCCATAAAGGCGCGGTCAGAATGGCGAATATGACCATAGAGCATGTCGAGATGGCGTTTGTTGGCCGGTAAATCCACCGGTTCGCAGACCACGCCGCCCGAATGGTGCAGCCAGGGCAGGCTGTGATGCAGCTTAATCAGGTCGACGAAATCCTGATGCGAGGCATAGCGCCGCCCGCGGTCCAGATCGTGCACAAAGGGCGGACCCCAAGCCGGGCATAACACGCTGGCGTCGCCGCCCAGCTGAACGTTGTTGGCTGGGTTTCGGGCGTGTTGAACGAACTGTGCTGGCGCGGTTGCCATAATCGTTTTGCGGCAGAACCCCGGCGCGAACCGCACGCGCGAGCCGTCTACGTCACAGCCTGCATCGGCAAAAATGCCTAGAATCTCAGGGTCGTCCTGGAACTCCATCCCGATTTCGGCAAGGATGGTATCAGCATTGGCCTCGATCTGTTCCAACCCTGCCTCGCTGAGGACATTGAAGGTCGAAAGCTTGCGCAGAATAAACGGCGCGCGCGCCTCGGGAAGAGTGCGAGGTCCAGCGGCCCTGCGGCGTCGAGATGAGCGCGAACGTGTCATGGTCGAAGCGTTGACCGAGTGCTTGACGTAAACCAAGAAAATTCCAACAGTATAAAGGTTATTTATACTAAGGATGAGCAATGCTGGATCATCGTAAACTCTCACCAAGTCTGATGCGTTCACTTGAGGTTTTCGTCGCCGTTGCGGAAACGGGTCAGATGCGGGCTGGCGCAAAACTTCTGAATTTGTCGCAGCCGGCGGCTTCCCAGCACGTCACTGCGTTGGAAAAGGCTTTTGGTACTGTGCTTCTGGATCGCAGTACGCGACCGGCACGGCTGACCTATGCGGGTGCGCGTTTGCATGGAAGAGCGCAGAAAATTCTGGATGCGCTTTCGGACATGGAAACGGAATTGCGCCATGTTGGCCAGAAGTCCCTGTCCTTGCTGCGGGTCGGCATTCAAGCCTCGATCGCCACGACGTTGACGCCCTCGTTGGTCGATTTTGCGCAGCGTGAGTTCAACGTTGAAGATATCACCCTGCACGCCGGTCAAAGCGGTAACCATGAACACCTGCTGCGGACGAAACAAGCGGACCTCGCGATCACATCTAACCCGTTTCTGGATATGGATGGTCTGGAGCGTCATCACGTTCTGACCGAACGATACCTTCTGGTCCTGCCAGAAACATATGACGGCCCGACGGACAGCCTGGAGGCGATCCAAACGCGGCTTCCTTTAGTTCGGTTCGGGGATACAACCAACGCGGGCCGCCAGATTGCGCAGCATCTGCGCCGATTGCGGTTTGAGCCCGACAAGGTCATCCAGGCGGACCGATCCAGCATGGTTACGTCCTGTGTTTCCGCAGGCCAGGGGTTCAGCCTTTTGACGCCGACATTGCTGATTGATGGTTTGGTCGAGAATATGAGTCTGCAGTTGAAAGATCTTCCGGTCTCGGGCCTTTCACGCACTTTGACAGTTGTCGCCAGAAAGGAAGAGCTTCAGAGTTTTCCGGAGGCGCTTGCAGACATGTCCAGGCAGAAATTGGTGCAGCGCATCACCGGCCACATGGGCGACATCGGAGCCAAAAGCGTAGAGTACGATATGGTTTAGCGCGCCGTCACAAGCTGAACAGTGCGGGGAACTTCGGGCTAAGTTTTAGCCCAAAGTCGCTACCTGTTGATGAACTTCGACAACATTGCCTTCGGGGTCGCGAAAGAACACTTGGTGCCACTCTTTCGAAAAGGCTGTGCCATAGTCCGAATAAGGAACCGCGTTTTCATCAAGTATCCTCAAGACCGCGGTAAGATCATCCGTTCGGAACGCAATGTGTCCGCGGCTCACTGGATTGATGACCTGATCATTTTTGAAAGCGACGTCAAAGTCCCGTTCCGCAAGGTGCATCTGCATGCTGCCGTCCGTTGCAAAGCGGATTTGGCCGTCATAACCCGAGTCTTCGGTTGCTTCAGAGCGCGGGAAATTATGCTGCGGAATATCACCCAAACCCAAGACGTTTGTATAAAAGTCGTGTAGGCGGTCAACGTCGTCTGCCACCAGGTTAATATGATGAAATTCCAGCTTCATTTGGTTCCATTTTACTTGTCGTCACACACTGGATGTGTGCTTGGGGGACTGAGGTATTGAGCAGCTGTTGATCAGGTCCCGGGATAGTGCCGACAGAGTTTGTGAACTGCAAGCCGGATTGAGCCCCACCATACCGCTACTCCGAGCGCGCGTTCCCTGATCCAACAAAAAACGCCCGCCAATTAGGGCGGGCGTCCGAAATCCAAAAGCGGTAAGATCCGAAATTAACGACGGATGCCCAACTTTTTGATCAGGTCCTGATAGCGCGCTTCTTCTTTGCCCTTCAGGTAGTCCAGCAGCTTACGGCGCTGGGCGACCATTTTCAGCAGACCGCGACGACCGTGGTTGTCTTTCTTGTGGGTCTTGAAGTGCTCGGTCAGGGTGGTGATGCGCGAGGTCAGGATGGCAACCTGGACTTCTGGCGAACCGGTGTCGCCGTCCTTGGTGCCGAATTCTTTCATGACGCGTGCTTTTTCAGCGGCAGTAATCGACATCGGGGTCTCCTTTAAAGGTTAGAGTTGATGGCGCAGGCCGGGATGTCGTCCAGCACAGGCCCATGGAGAAAACCGCACCGATTCCGATGCGGATGGGCGCGTATAAGCGGATTTCAGGCAAATGGCAAAGAGATTCTATTGCTTCAACTCAGCGCATTGAGCTGCGACAGTTCCTGACCGTTGATCAGTTGGATATCGTCCAGGGTCAACCCCTTGGCACCCAGCAGTTGGGCGACGTCTTGTCCGTCGACCATGATACGGGTCAGGTTTTCGTTTTCAGTGTCTGTTTCAATGTTGATCTCCGGATATTCCTCGCCTTCCCACGAGATCAACAGCTTGTCCTGCCCGGGTTCAAAATCCATGACCTTGACGGCATCGTCGTCATCCTCGGGGTTCAGGTGGATGCTGTCGGCGCCTTCGCCTCCGGTCACGATATCACCGCTATGGACAGCAATAATGTCGTCGCCGGCACCGCCATTCAGAAAATCCACGGAGTCTTCGTTTTCGCCATCCTCACCGGTCAGCACGTCGTCACCGTCGCCGCCAAACAAGACGTCTTCACCTGCGCCACCAGCAAGCTCATCGTCGCCATAGCCCCCATGCAGCGCATCGGCGCCCGCGCCTCCGGTCAGCGTGTCGTTGTCCTGACCGCCGTACAAATCGTCATCCCCATCGCCGCCGTCCAGCCTGTCGTCGCCGAAATGGCCAAAAAGCTCGTCGTCGCCATCATCTCCGGACAGGACGTCATCGTCGCCTTCGCCATGCAAAACATCATCGCCTTCGCCGCCCTGGATTGTATCACCGCCATCGCCGCCATGCAGGGTGTCATCGCCCATGCCCCCCAGCACAGTGTCGTCGTCACCGTAGCCGTTGATCTGGTCGTCGCCATCCTGTCCAGTCAGAATGTTTGTGTTGTCGTCCCCGGCCACAACCAGATCGCCTTCGAATTCCGAGACTATGGTCCCGGTCGAGGCCTCTTCGACTTCGTCGATGTTTTCACCAATCTCAAGATACCTGCCGTCAGAGACCTCTTGCGGTTCATCTTCGATGATCTCGTCTTCTTCGGTGTCGTCGTCAGCCTCCATAATACCGCCCATCGCATAGGCTGCTCCGCCCATTGCGGCCAGGCTCAGCAATCCGAACAGAAACATGGCAACCCTCCGAGAACGCACTGCTCCGAGGATGAAATATCCCATGTGATCAGTCAGTTGGTCAAAGCCAAGCTGAACTTGTGGTTAACCGTCGGTCACCACGGTTCGGGCTGTTGGGTATAGGCGATGTAAAGCGGGTGCTTGGGGTGTCCGGCCTTGGTCAGCCCCAAATGAAACAGTTGCTGACCGGTGCCGCGCAGCAGCGTCTCAACCGCCGGGCCGCGGTCCAGATGTGCACCATGGGTGCCCCATGCGGCGATGACCTGATCGGCCCATTGAACACCATCCAATATGGCCGCGTCGTTCTCGGGTCCTACCGGGTCGGCAGCAGCGCGCATCTTGCGCGGGTCGGTGTCGCGCCAGGCAAAGATGTTGGTTACCTGAAATGCTCCGAACCCCAGCGCCCGCGCGCGGCGTTCGCAACGTTCCACCGTCGGGTCGTTCTGAACCTCGGTCGCGGTTGACGGGTTCAGCATCACAAACAGCGCTTTGCGCCCCGCAGGATCCCAGATACGGGTCAGGCTATAGCGATATTTCTCGCAATCGGAATAGATGGCGGTTGAGGGCGCGTCGCCCTTAGTGTGCGTTCGGGTAATCATGCCCTTCGCCTAGCACGTGGCTTAGGTAACGAACACCCGGCTGGGGTGCAATTCGCCCGATTTGTAGATCCCCACCGCCACGGCCTTGCCGTCCAGCGAAGCCCAGGCTTCATCGCCGTATTCCACGTCCGAGGCCAGAACCATGCCCGGATTTCCGTTGCGCAGGCGGGTTGCGCCTTCGGGTGTGCATTTCAATTCAGGCAGACCGGCGAGGCCGGTTTCCAGCGGGTGCAGGTAGTCGTCCAGTTCGGTTGTCTTGGCCATTTCATCGATCTGTTCGATGCTCAACCCGTCTTCAACCTCGAACGGGCCGGACCAGACGCGGCGCAGTTCCCGGACGTGTCCGTGGCACCCCAGCGCTGCGCCCAGATCGCGGGCGATTGAGCGGACATAGCCGCCCTTGCCGCAGGTCATTTCCAACGTCACGTGGTCTTCGTCGGGGCGGTCGACCAAAATCAGTTCCTCGACCCATAGCGGTCGCGCGGCCAATTCCACATCTTCGCCATCGCGGGCCAGCTTATAGGCGCGCTGGCCGTCGATTTTCACGGCCGAGAACTTGGGCGGGACCTGCATGGTATCACCCAGAAACGGGGCCAGCGCCTGTTTGATATCGTCATCCGAAGGGCGCGCGTCGCTTTGTGCGATCACTTCGCCCTCGGCATCGTCGGTGTTGGTCGCCTGACCCAAACGGACGGTGAAGGTGTAGGCCTTCAGCGCGTCGGTGATGTAGGGAACGGTCTTGGTCGCCTCACCCAAAGCCACGGCCAGAACGCCGGTTGCTTCGGGGTCCAGCGTGCCTGCATGGCCCGCTTTCTTGGCATCCATCGCCCACCTAACCTTGTTGACCACAGCGGTCGAGGTCATGCCCGCGGGCTTGTCCACCACCAGCCAACCGGAAATGTCGCGACCCTTGCGTTTGCGTCCCATTCTACACCCTGAATCTTACCGAGGCGCGCGACCTAACGGATCGTTCTGCCACTGTCAATTTCAGGGCGTATCTTCGACAACACCTACAATAGGGCCAAGCGAAAACCCGACATCCGACCGATTGCCCGCGCGTTCATACATACGAGAGATATTGCCGTCGAAGAACAGGGCATTCGGCGTTTCAAGGACATCGCGGAACAGGCTGCCGAATTCGTGGAAGGTGACATAGTCATCCGAGATCGCGAATACTGCCCGTGTCCCATCCGCGCTGGTACCAACGCCGTTGCGCACGTAGCGCGAGGTCGAATCGGGCAGGAATCGCGGGTGCAATTCCCCGTCGATGACCAGCATAGGACCGGATTGCGTGGCGAAACGGCACTGCGGGGCCTGATCCACATAATCCAATGTCTCAAACACGTCGGCGCGGCCTTCGCGGATGCAAAACACTCCGTTCGGCAACAAACCGAAATTGCCCGGCCCGGCATTGGGGATCACCCGCATCTGTTCCTGGCCGCCTTCGACATAATGCCCGACAGGCGAGCGGTCGTCATGATACATGCCCGCGTTCATGGCAAATGCCAGACGCTTTCCCTGTGGGGCCAGGGTCTCGTTCACCGATGAGAAATGGCCCAGCACCTTACCGTCTTCATCATTGAGGAAGAGGCGCAACTCTTCGCTGGCGGCATCCACCTCGCAGATGGTGTACCGCTTGTCCTCATGGGTCACCTTCTCGCATGTGACCGCTGAGGCCTGCGCGGCCCAGAAGACCGCGCCCAAAATGACAAATGCGCGGATCACTCGTCCAGATCGCGGCGCACCGCGTCCTGATCGAACATGCGGCGCGTGTCATCCATTCGGTCAAAGGTGTCATCCAGCCGGAACCGCAGATCGGGTGAGAATTTCAGACCGACCTTCTTGCCGACCGCCCGCCGCAATTCACCCTTGTTGCGGGCCAGCAGCGCGATCACATCCTCCTGCCCCTTGCCGCCCAAGGGCAACACATAGGCGGTGGCGATCTTCAGATCGGGCGAGGTGCGCACCTCACCCACGGTGATTGACATGCGGTTCAGGTCGGGGTCGTGGACATCTCCGCGCGCCAGAACCTCGGACAGGGTGCGGCGGATCAGTTCGCCGACACGGAGCTGTCGTTGGGACGGGCCGGGGCCATCGTGGAATTTGTTCTTTGCCATATCCCCGATCTAAGCCCAAAGCAGGGCTTTGCCAAGCGGGCGCGAACGGGGTAGGAGGCTTTGAGCCGAATTCAAAAAAAGGACCAGCGCAATGACCCATATTCCGGGGATCGTCATCACAGGGGCTTCGGGCCGTATGGGGCAGATGCTGATCAAGACCGTCACCGACAGCGATCAGGCGCGTTTGGTTGGTGTTGTTGAGCGGACGGGCCATGACTGGATCGGTCAGGATGTGGGCGAGGCGATGGGCGGTCAGGCGCTGGGCGTCAACGTCACAGACGACCCGCTAGAGGCGTTTTCGCAGGCGCAGGCGGTGATCGATTTCACGGCGCCCGAGGCGACGCTGGAGTTTGCGGCACTGGCCGCGCAGGCACGGTGCGTCCACGTGATTGGTACCACTGGCATGTCGGATGAGCAGATCGCAGCGCTGGAACCGGCCTCTCGCCATGCGGTCATCGTGCGGGCAGGGAATATGAGCCTTGGCGTCAACCTGCTGGTGCAACTGACCAAAAAGGTCGCCGCAGCGCTGGATGAAGATTTCGACATCGAGATCATCGAAGGGCACCATCACCACAAAGTCGACGCGCCCTCGGGTACAGCACTGATGCTGGGCGAGGCCGCCGCCGAAGGGCGCGGGGTTGATCTGGCCGATGTGTCCGATCGGGGCCGCGACGGAATTACCGGCGCGCGCAAGCGGGGCGATATCGGGTTCCATGCCATTCGCGGCGGTGACATCGTGGGCGAACACGACGTGCTGTTCGCAGCCCCCGGAGAACGCATCGTCCTGCGCCATCTGGCCACCGACCGCGCCATCTTTGCCCGCGGTGCGCTGAAGGCGGCACTGTGGGGGCAGGGCAAGGCGCCCGGCCAATATGACATGGTGGATGTGTTGGGGCTGTAAGCGTTGCGGTTAGATGAAGGTGGTCACCACAACAAAAACTATTAACGCTATAATCCAAAAAAGTACCGCAGTAAAAAATGACGCCACCCCATCCACGAAAAAGTGAAAATAATTGGCATTGGGGACGATCCGTAACCCGTTAGGCTTTAGACCGTTGCATATTTCTGATATGAAAAAATAGTTGCATGCCCCATAGGCGTTCAGAAGCAGCCGTTTGCGTGATGGCGGCGTGCCGCGCGTTCGAATGCAGTAGTCAACAAACTCTTCCTTGAATTTGAATATCGGAAAAACCGAAGTCAGAAAGATCATGGCTGCCCATGATGATAGGGACGCCAAAAACACAAACCCAAGCTGGAACAAAAACAGAGTCAGCAATTCTATACTCTCGTAGTCCTCGCTAACATGCTGTTTAAATTAGCGAAACGCAACCAGACCGGGAGGGTCCGTGCCCTCTTGTTCTACTTTGGCAAACAATGCGCCAAGCCGTTCGTCCCACGCCGGGTATTGGCCGGTCCGGGCATAGGTCAGGCGCTCGGCCCCGATGGAAATGCCAAGGGGTGCGGCCTCACCGCCGATGATAATTTCTCCGATCTCGGTCCAATTGGCCGACGGGGGATAGGCAGTGGGGGCGGTTTCATCAGCATCACCGACGCGGTAGTAGACACCCATCGTCACGATGTAGTCGTCGCCAAACGGATCGGGAAAGAAAAAGCCCGAAGCATCGCGGGCGGCGAGGGCCTCGGCCTCATCGCGCAGCAGGACCTTTTGCGAGAACGGCAAGTTCATCCCATCCAGAACCGGGCGCACGTCATCGGCCTGAGGCACGCTGACAAAAGCAATGCGGGACGGGTCAAGGCTGAACTCTTCAGTCAGAAGACGCACCATAAGTTCCGTGGTGTCACGCCCGCTGACCGCGCCTTCCGGATGGCAGCCAACCTCGTGAAACAGGGGCAGGACATCGGGGCGGTTTTTTTCTTCCACATCTGCGACGCGAGCCAGTGGTTGTATGACGAAAGCGTTTGGTTGCAATTTCTTTTGCTCGAAATCGTGCCGCAGCCCGCCATTATAGTCGACGTTCCCGGTGACAATCGAAAAAGGTTGTGACTCGGAAAACCCGAGCTTGGCGAACGCGGCTTTGAGACCAGCCAGTGTTTCGGCGAACTCGGCCTCGAACGCCTCATTCTGGCCAGTTGCGCCGATAGCAAATCGCGGTAGCGCCGCACTCGCGGTGGCTGCGGTGCCTAGTTGTACCAATTTCCGACGGTTCAATCCCATCTGCGCCTCCCTTGTGCACGCACAGGGAGAGTATCACAGAAGTTTGCGGCAAAGGTTAAGGGAATCTGAAAAGCGCCGCCCGGAGGAGACAGGTTTGGCTACAGATCGCGTATCTTGTCCGCGCGCAAGGGGCAGGCAAGGTAAACGCCGAACTCTTTGCCGATATCGGCGCTGACCCGGGCGTGCACCCGGCCCTGCCGATCAAGGAAGCGTTGGTTGTCTTCGACGGGGAATATCCCTTCGTGCCAGATGCCGGGATGAATATAGAGGCCACGCGTGCCGTCACACCAGAATGCGACCACCTTTTCTGGCGTCAGGTTGTCGCCGGGCAGGGCGACAGGCACGATGAAGGGCTTGTTGTCCAGCGGCCAGAACATCTGCCCGCCATCGGGGTGGTAGTTCATGTGCCACAGTAGAACCTGATCGCGCGGTGCCGTCTGCAGGTCGGTCTGCGCCTGTTGTGGATCAGCGGACCAACCCAGAACATAGTGGCCTTTGACGGCCTCGTTCTCACCATAAAGCACGTCACCCTGCCAATCGCATTTGAACGTACCTTCGACCCAGCCGCCCTCGTCGCCGGTGCCTTCGTCAATCTGGCGCCAGCCCTGTTGGGGCCAGCGAGCTATTTCAATCTCGAAGGTATCGGGGTCATCAACCAGACAGCCATAGCCTTTGACCGACGTGTCCGTGGCCCGGATCAGCGGAACCTCGTGCCAGGGAAGGGACGGTTTTGAACTGGCCTCGAAGATATATTCAGGCGCGCTCATGATGTGCCCAGATGCCTGTCGACCATGCGCTGTACCATCGGTGCGAAATGGGTGAAATCCGGCGTGTCCATGTCAGCCCGCTTGCCCGCCTCGTCCAGATAGCGCACCTGAACGATCTCTTTCAGGTTCGGATTACTTTCGAACTCTGCGACCTCTTCAGCGCTCATCGGCCCGCCCTGTAATTCAAGCGTATGGACCGAGGCGGTGGAGAGACGGTTGAAATATTCCGGTTTGGTGGCGCAGAGATACCGCTTGGCTGCCACGTGATAGCGGCAGCAATCGGTGATAACCGAGGGGAAGAACTGTTCCAGCACCTCAGCGCCTGCATCCTCGTGATGACGGTCCTCGGTGTCATCTGGGTGATAAGTGCCGAACTCGGAGGTGAAATGGCCGATATCGTGCAGCAATGCGCCAACGATGATTTCCTCGGGCTGGCCGTTCTGCTCGGCGATCGTGGCACCTTGCAACATGTGTTCAGCCATGGTGACGGGCTCACCCAGATATTCCTCACCGCCGCGGCGGTCGAAGATATCGCCGATGAAGGCCACGATATTGTCCCGGCTCAGGGTCGAGAAATCGGGCTTCATTCTGCGGCCTCCGGTTGACTCATTTCCATCGCGGCCAATGTGGACAGCAACCCGTCCTTGTCGGCGTAACAGCCCTGCAACCAGCGTGACCCCGCACCGGAATAGCCCAGACGCGCGTGCAGCACGCGGGTGTTGTCGACGATGAAACTCTCGCCTGGTTCCAGTTTGAACGACACGCCCATGGCAGGGTCGTCGATGATCTCGCCCAATTGGCGATAGGCGGCGTAATAGGCCTCCATCTGGTCGAACGGCACGTCGACGAACGGCGCGGATGAGCGGTTGTTGAACCGGATACCGACCAATTCTCCATCCGGTGACAGCTCAATCATCGGGCGGCGTGACCGTAGGCAGATACCGTCCGAGCCCTTGTATTCGAACCGGGCGGGGTAGCCTGCCAGCAAGGCAAAACCTTCCGGGTTCTGTTCGTGCAGTTTTTCAGCAGCGCGGAAGCCGTCAACCACGATGGAATCACCACCCTCGGCGCTGTTTTCCAGGCAATACAGAATTTGCAGCGTCGGAACCGGATCACGATAGGGGTTGTCGGTATGCGCCTGCAGACCAAGGCCTGTATAGGCGAGGTTGGTCGGGTTCACCTCGGTTCGGACCTCAAAATAGGGGCCATAGTTGGTTTCGCGCACATAGCCGAACAGATCGGCGACTTTCAGCAGGGATTCCGGTTCGGTCGGGCCGCCGGTCAGCTTGGCAAAGCCGTATTCGGCCACCGCAGCTAGCCATCCGCGTTTGGCGCTGGGATTGGCGTGGACCTCATCCCAATCAGCGCTGGGCGCGTCGATGCCGCGTCCCCAGGTGGTGATGTCGGGAGCCGTCCGACCCATGGGGCGGTTTTGATCGCGGTCATAGCCGTGCTCGGCCAGCCAGTCGGCGGGAAAGGTGACGGTCTTGCCTTCTGGCTGAAAGGTGACTGTCAGATCACCATTGCTGATTTCGGCGGCGCTAACCGAAATGTCTGAGGGGATATCACCGATGGTGATCAGACGTTGGCCATTGCCGGGCGCGCGCGTTTCGGGGTCCAGCGCGTTGTCGCGTAGCCAGATGGCGTGAAAGCGAGCCTTTGTGCCGGTGTCGAATTCTACGGTCACAACCGAGGCGTCATGGGTGGCAGAGCGCAGCATGGGGGGTCTCCTGTTCAGCGCGGGCTTTGGTTGAGGAGATACGCCTCTTGTGGCATTACGACAATTAATCCTTCTTTCTGCTGAGGCTTGGAAAAACTTATGGCTAAGAAAAAGATCGGGTTGCCGCCCTTGGATTGGCTGCGCGTTTTCGAGGCGGCGGGGCGTCTGGGCGGGTTTTCGGCAGCGGCGAGGGAATTTGGTCTGACACAAGCGGCGGTAAGCCAGCGGATCGGTAACCTAGAGGCCTGGCTAGGGCGCACGTTGTTTGTGCGTGAGGCGCGTGGCGTATCATTGACTGTCGAAGGGGAAAGCTATCTGCCACTGGTGCAAGACAGTTTGCAGGCGCTTGAACGCAATACCGAGGATCTGTTTGGAAAATCCCCGCGCGAATTGCGGGTGGCCGGTTTGTCATCGCACATCCATGCGCTTGTGGTGCCAAGTCTTGCCCGGTTTCAGGAGGTGCAGCCGAAGGTGCGTGTCCTGACCGATTCCGTGGCGCGGCGGTCGTCGCTGGATGAAGAGCGGACATGGCTGCAAATCCGCTATGGTCGCGGTGCCTGGCCCGGGCGGGATTCCGAATTGATCGCAGCCGAAGTGTTGGTGCCGATGGCGGCTCCGGGTGTTGAATGGCGCGCGCCTTTGATTGATCTGCGCGGAGAACGGCCGGGGTGGCGAGACTGGGCGCGAAAGGCTGAGCAGGGCGATGTGACGACGTCGACCATTAGCTTCGATTCAATGGAACACGCGTTGTCCGCGGCACGTCAGGGCATGGGCGTAGCGTTGGGGTCGGTGCCACTGGCCAAGGCGGATCTACAGGACGGGCGGTTGCGCCGGTTGCACCTGCCCGAGCTGAAAACGAAAGATGGGTATTGGCTGACATGGCCGGAAGAACGGGCGAAATCAAAGAAGCAGCGCGCTCTGATAGCGGATTTTCTGGAAGCTCTGCGGGGATAGGCGATCAGAAATCGATCGCGATGCCTTTCTTCTCCCAATCGCCATAGCGGGCCGGGTCAGGACCGTCGCGACCGCCCAGTTCCTTTGGCATCTCTTTCGCTTTGGCCTCTGCCTTGCGACGGCGCTCTTCGGCTTCGGCCAAGGCGCGCTGGGCGGCAGGCGGCAGGTCTTTGCGGTCGTCACTCATGACTTCGGGTTCCTTTCCGTGCATGGGCTTGATATACGCCCGCGTCCGCCATTGGCAATGCGGGCGAGGATTTATTCAAAGGCGATTCCATGTCCGACAACGCAACAGCCGCCCGACGCAGCGCAATCTATCTGCTGGATCAGATACTGGGCGAAGGACGCCTGCTGTCCGAATGTCTGGCCGCCGGTGCGCTGGACCGGTTGGCCCCTGAAGATCGCGCGCGGGCGCAACGTCTGACGCTGGAAACCTTGCGCGGGTTGGAGCGTGCGGATCGTCTGCTGGAAAACCACCTGAACCGTACCCCCGCTTTGACTGTGCATAATGCCCTGCGCCTTGGCGCGGTCGAGCTGTGCCACGGTGAAGCGGCACATGGTGTGGTGAATTCAATGGTCGACATTGTAGGGCGTTCACGCAAGCACGGACGGCTGAAAGGCCTGGTGAATGCCGTGTTGCGTAAAGTGGCCGCCGAAGGGCCCGAAGCATGGCCCAAAATGCGCGTGCCGCGTTTGCCCGAATGGCTGCGTGATCCGCTGATCATGGCCTGGGGGGAGGATGCAATCGCGGGAATGGAAAAGGTGCAATTTGCCGGCGCACCGCTTGACCTGACTGTGAAGCCGGGTGCCAGCGGACCGGGTGAAGTCCTGCCGACCGGTTCGACGCGGCTGCATGATGCCGGTCAGGTCACTGCCCTTCCGGGCTATGGCAAAGGTGATTGGTGGGTGCAGGACGCGGCGGCCGCTATTCCAGTGTGCATACTTGCCCCGAAATTGGGCGAAAAGATCCTCGACCTTTGCGCCGCTCCGGGTGGAAAAACACTGCAACTAGCGGCGGCTGGGGCCGATGTTACGGCGCTCGACGTTTCGGAAACGCGATTGGCGCGGGTGCATGAGAACCTCAAACGCACCGGGCTGAAAGCCACTGTCGTCGCGGGCGACGCGCTTGAACATCAGGGCCAGTATGACGCCATCCTTTTGGACGCGCCGTGTTCTGCCACGGGAACGATCCGCAGGCACCCTGACTTGCCTTTTGCCAAAGACGGATCGGAATTCGGTGAGCTGATCGAGCTGCAGGCCCGGATGCTGGCCCACGCCTGGAGCTTGCTGAAACCCGGCGGGCGGCTGGTCTATTGCACTTGTTCTCTCCTGCCGGATGAGGGCGAGGTGCAGGTCGAAGAAGCGCTGGACCAACACCCCGATATGTCGGTGGATCGGGCGGCTTTGACCATTGCCGGAATCGAGTCCGAATGGATCACCGAGGAAGGCGGCCTGCGTCTGCGGCCCGATTACTGGGCTGATCTTGGTGGAATGGATGGGTTCTACATCGCACGCTTGAACAAATCGGCGTAGAAGCACGCTTTTCGATGACTTGACGATCGCCCCGGTCTATCGTTGGGTCTCAGGCGCCAGCAGAGCGCAAGGGGCAGAGTAACGAGCGTCATGTCGAAGACAGATACCATGACCAATCAGTGGACACGGTTTCAGAACCGTCTCTACGCGCGGCTCAGCCAGCGTCGCAAAGCGGTCTCGGGGTTTGTTGGCGAGCCGGAACCACGCACGGTCGGCTCATTTGCGCGCGGGCGTCAGTTGGTCGCCGGAAATCTGCTGTTCGCAGGCTTTTTGGTCGAGGCTCAGGATACCGAGCTGTGGGATGTGACCGCGCCCAGTACCGGTTTTGACAATGAACGCCACGGCTTTGCCTGGCTCGACGATCTGGCGGCTGTTGGCGATATGCGCGCGCGTGAAAAGGCCCAGCGGTGGGTCTGGGGCTGGATTAACGCGCATGGCCGCGGTCAGGGGCCGGGCTGGGCACCTGATCTGACCGGTCGGCGCGTTATACGCTGGATCAACCATGCGATTTTCCTGTTGCGCGGCGCAGATGAACATCAAAGCAGGATGTTTTTTCGTTCGTTGGCCCAACAGACATGGTTTTTGTCCAAGCGCTGGAAGGCAGCGACTCCCGGTCTTCCCCGGTTTGAGGCGCTTGCCGGGCTGGTGCAGGCTGGTCTGGCGCTGGAGGGGTTGGAGCAAATGGCTGATCCTGCCCTTCGTGCTTTGGCACGCGAGTGTGACAGTCAGGTAGACGAACAGGGCGGTATCCCAACCCGCAACCCCGAAGAGCTGCTTGAGGTCTTTATGCTGCTTTCATGGACCTCGGCCGCGCTCAGCGCGTTGGGCCGGGGCACGCCCGGGGCGCAGGCAAGTGCCATCAAACGCATGGCCCCCACCTTGCGCAGCCTGCGCCATGCGGACGGGGCTTTGGCCCGGTTTCACGGCGGTGGGCGCGGTGTCGAAGGGCGTTTGGATCAGGCACTGGCGCAAAGCGGTGTCAGGCCACATCACACCACGGGGCTGTCCATGGGATTTGCCCGACTTTATGCGGCCAGAACCAGCGTGATTGTGGATGCTGCCACTCCACCCAAGGGGGCGGCGTCATACAACGCCCATGCTTCGACCCTGGCGTTCGAACTGACGTCGGGCCGCAGACCACTGGTGGTCAATTGCGGATCGGGCGAAAGCTTTGGGACGGAATGGCGGCGTGCGGGTCGGGCGACACCGTCGCATTCGACACTGTGCCTTGATGGGTATTCAAGCGCTCGGCTGGCGCCACCGACGCAGGGAGCCGAACGCGAGGCACTGGTGGATGCGCCGCATGAGGTTCCCATTGATTTCGAGGATGCCTTTGAAGGCACGCGATTCATGGCCGGGCATGACGGGTATACCAAGGTCTTCGGATTGACACATGCGCGTACCTTTGAGCTGCGCTTTGATGGGCGTGAGCTGGCCTGCGAGGATATTCTGCTGACGGCCACCGACAAGGCGAAGCGCCAATTTGACAAGGCGATGGACGCCTCGGGTCTGAAGGGCATCGCCTTTGACATCCGGTTTCACCTGCATCCGGACGTGGATGCGGCACTGGATCTGGGGGGCGCTGCGGTGTCGATGGCGCTGAAAAGTGGTGAGATTTGGGTTTTCCGCCATGATGGCGTCGGAAAATTATCTGTAGAACCAAGCGTTTATTTGGAAAACGGGCGTTTAAAACCACGCGCGACAAAACAGATCGTTCTATCTGGCCGCGCAATGGAGTATGCGACGCGCATCCGGTGGACGCTGAGCAAGGCCCAGGACACAGCCTATGCCGTGCGGGATATACACCGGGACGAGCCCGAGTTTTACTGACGCCAAAAGGACCTTTGACCCCATGACCGATCTTCACCCCGTGCGCCGCGCGTTGCTTTCCGTTTCCGACAAGACCGGGCTGATCGAGCTGGGCAAGGCACTGGCCGAGCGCGGGGTCGAGCTGTTGTCGACCGGTGGTACCGCCAAGGCGCTGCGGGATGCAGGGCTTGAGGTGAAGGATGTCAGCGAGATCACTGGCTTCCCCGAGATGATGGATGGCCGTGTTAAAACACTGCATCCCATGGTGCATGGCGGTCTGCTGGCACTGCGTGACAACGAAAGTCATGTAGCGGCGATGGATGAGCACGGCATCGGTGCGATCGACCTGCTGGTGGTGAACCTCTATCCGTTCGAGGCCACGGTAGCCAAAGGTGCGGGTTACGACGAATGCATCGAAAACATCGATATCGGTGGCCCGGCGATGATCCGCGCGGCCTCGAAAAACCACGCTTTTGTGAATGTAGTTGTGGATGTTCAGGATTACGACGCGCTGCTGGCTGAGCTGGCGGCTAACGATGGGCAGACTTCCTATGCGTTCCGTCAGAACCTGGCGCAGACAGCCTATGCTCGTACCGCCGCCTATGACGCGGCCGTGTCGAATTGGATGGCCGATGCGCTGGCCGCCGAGGCCCCGCGCCGTCGCGCCTTTGCCGGAGAATTGAAGCAGACCTTGCGTTATGGCGAAAACAGCCACCAACAGGCGGTTTTCTACACCGATGGCACCAACCGCCCCGGTGTGGCGACAGCGGTGCAGCATCAGGGCAAGGAACTGAGCTACAACAACATCAACGACACAGACGCGGCATTTGAACTGGTGGCCGAGTTCGATCCGGCGCAAGGCGCAGCCTGCGCGATCATCAAGCATGCCAACCCCTGCGGTGTTGCGAAGGGCGCGACATTGATCGAGGCCTATAAGGCCGCGTTTGATTGTGACCGCACTTCGGCCTTTGGCGGGATCATTGCGCTGAACCAGCCGCTGGATGCCGAAACCGCGCAGGAAATCACCGGAATTTTCACCGAAGTTGTGATCGCTCCGGGTGCGTCAGATGAGGCCAAGGCAATCTTTGCCGCCAAAAAGAACCTGCGTCTGCTGACAACCGAAGGTCTGCCGGACGTGACCGCAGGTGGCAAAACCGTCCGTCAGGTAGCTGGTGGCCTTCTGGTGCAGGATAAGGACAACGGATTTGTCGACCTGGATGACCTGAAGGTCGTCACCAAGAAAGCCCCGACCGAGGAACAGATGCGCGATCTTCTGTTTGCGTGGAAAGTGGCGAAACACGTCAAATCCAATGCCATCGTCTATGTCAAAGACGGAGCAACCGTGGGTGTGGGTGCCGGGCAGATGAGCCGCCTGGACTCGGCGATGATTGCAGCGAAGAAAGCCGAGCGTATGGCTGATGCTCTGGGCTTGGCCCAACCACTGACAATCGGTTCCGCCGTGGCGTCGGATGCGTTTTTCCCGTTCCCGGACGGTCTGATGGAAGCGGCCGAGGCCGGCGCGACCTGTGTTATCCAGCCGGGTGGCTCGATGCGCGATGACGAGGTGATCGCAGCCGCGGATGAGGCCGGTCTCGCCATGGTCTTTACCGGCATGCGCCACTTCCGCCACTGATGCGCTTTCGTCTGCTTCTCTGGGCCGTACTGGCTGCGTTACTGATCGACCAGATCAGCAAGTATCTCGTCGTTCACGTTATGCGTGTGGCTGATGGGAACATTGATGTTCTGCCGCCGCTGCTGGTGTTCAAATACGGTGAGAATCGGGGCATCAATTTCGGCTTGTTTCAGGGCAATACCGATGCTGCCCGATGGGCGTTGATCGGTGTTTCCATGGTCATCGCAATCGGTGTGCTGATCTGGCTTATGCGCACAGCCCCGTCGAAACTGATGCTGGTTTGCGGCGGGTTGCTGATTGGAGGGGCGCTGGGCAACGTCGTGGATCGCCTGCTTTATGGTTATGTTCTGGATTTCCTGAACATGTCCTGTTGCGGCATCAACAACCCTTTCGTGTTCAACCTTGCTGATGTGTTCATTTTTGCGGGAGCGATTGGTCTGGTGCTGTTCGAAGGCAAAAAGGCCTCGTGACGTGCCATTTGAAATGCGATAAAAGCGCCTGAAACAGGCTGGAGACTCTGATGCGGCTGCCGCGTTCCATATTTGCTTTGACATTGGCCTTTGCGGCTGCGGGCTGTTCCGATATCGGATTGCGCCACTTGGAAGCGCCCGGGCAGGGGCCGGACGAATTCTCGGTCCTGCCTGTCAAACCACTGACTCAGCCCAAGGATTACGCTTTTCTGCCTGCGCCCACTCTGGGTGGTGAGAACCTGACCGATCCGAACCCTAAGGCCGAAGCTGTCGTTGCCCTTGGCGGGAACGAATCTTCGCTGAATGCAAATACGGCCATCCCGTCCACGGACGCCGCCCTTGTGACGGCCTCCAGCCGGTATGGGGTTCCGGCAAATGCCCGGCAGGTGGTTGATGCCGAGGATGCAGAATTCCGCAGAAAGCAGAGCCGCCTGACGCGCTTGCGCTTGTTCAACGTGGATCGGTATTCGCAGGTCTACCGCCGCGAAACGTTGAATCCCGACCGTCAGAATGAGGCAGCACGCCAAGCCGGGATAGAAACACCTTCGGCGCCACCGGTAGATGAATAATCTTTAACTTTTCGTCATTGGCCTTGAACCCGCGTGGCGCCACCGTAGTTTGAACAGCATAAATCAAACGGAGGACGCCCTATGGTTCGGGCCCTGGCATTGTCGGCAGCCCTGATGGCCGCAACCCCTCTTGCTGCAAGCGAGGGGCACGAAGCGGTCACGACCTTTACGTTGGACAACGGCATGGATGTCGTCGTGATCGAGGATCACCGCGCCCCTGTTGTGCAGCATATGGTCTGGTATCGCGCAGGGTCAGCAGATGAGCCCGTGGGATCATCGGGCGTAGCGCATTTCCTGGAACACCTGCTGTTTAAAGGCACTGACACTTTGGCCCCGGGCGAATTTTCGGCCACTGTTGCGGCCAATGGCGGCACCGACAACGCGTTCACGTCGTACGACTACACTGCATATTTCCAAAGGGTTGCCGCCGACCGGCTGGAATTGATGATGCGGATGGAAGCGGATCGGATGCGCAATATTCGCCTGAGCGAAAATGATATTGTCACCGAACGCGACGTGATCCTTGAGGAACGCAACCAGCGCACGGACAACAGCCCGCGTGCCCTGTTCGGTGAACAGATGAGCGCGTCGCAATACCTCAACCATCGCTACGGCGTGCCAATCATCGGCTGGCGGCACGAGATGGAAACGCTGGACATGGAGGACGCGCTGTCCTTCTACCAGACCCACTACGCGCCCAATAACGCCATTCTGGTCGTCACCGGTGATGTCGAACCTGACGAGGTCAAATCGCTGGCCGAGCAGTATTACGGCGTGATCCCCGCCAACCCTGACCTGCCAGAACGGGTCCGGTCGCAGGAACCGCCGCAAACGGCAGAACGCCGTCTGACATACAAAGACGCGCGCGTGTCGCAGCCCTATGTGCAGCGCAGCTATCTGGCACCCGAGCGTGATCCGGGCGAACAGGAAAAAGCGGCTGCTCTGTTTTTGTTGGCAGAACTGTTGGGCGGAAGCACGACATCCTACCTGAACGAAAAGCTGCAGTTCGAGCAGCAGAAGGTTGTCTACACCGGGGCGTTCTATCGGGGTGTCTCGCTGGATGATACGACCTTTGACCTGATCGTCGTCCCGGCTGCAGGCGTTTCCCTGCAAGAGGCCGAAGATGCAATGGATCAGGTGGTTGCCGACTTCATTGCTGAGGGTGTGAACGAAGAAGACCTTGACCGGATCAAGATGCAGCTGCGGGCGTCGCAGACCTATGCGCGCGACAATGTGGATGGGATTGGCAACCGCTATGGCCGCGCACTGACCAGCGGCCTGACAGTTGAGGACGTGCAGGCCTGGCCCGATATTCTGCAAGCTGTCACTGGGGATGAGATCATCGCCGCTGCCCGCGAGGTAATACAACCGGAAACATCGGTCACCGGCTGGCTAATGCGCGATGACGAGGTGACGCAATGAAACGGATATTCGCAACCCTGATCGCGTTCGTTGTCGCTCTGCCCGTGTGGGCCGATATCGAGATCGAAGAGGTTACTTCTCCTGGTGGTATCACCGCCTGGCTGGTCGAGGATCACTCGATCCCCTTCACCGCGCTGGAGCTGCGTTTTCGCGGCGGCACATCGCTGGATGACGCGGACAAACGCGGTGCGGTCTACCTGATGAGCGGCCTGATTGAGGAAGGCGCAGGTGACATGGATGCCCGCACCTATGCGCGTGAGCTGGAATCGCTGGCGGCCTCGTTCCGGTACGGTGCAACCGATGACTCGGTGTCGATCACCGCGCAGTTCCTGACCGAGAACCGGGACGACGTGATCGACTTGCTGCGCACCACCATTCACGAGCCGCGCTTTGATCAGGATGCAGTGGACCGGGTAAAGGCGCAGGTGTTGTCCGGCCTTAAATCCGATCAAACCGACCCGAATGACATTGCGGGTCGTAACTTTGCCCAAATGGCCTACGGCGATCACCCTTACGGCACCGAAGGTAAGGGTACGATCGAAAGCGTGACCGCCCTGACGCGCGATGACGTGGTCACCGCCTATGAGGATGTCTTTGTCCAAGACCGGATGTATGTCGGCGCAGTGGGTGACATCACCCCCGAAGAGCTGGGCGCGTTGCTGGATAAACTGCTGGCCGACCTGCCAAAAACTGGAAAGCCGATCCCTGAACGTGCCGATGTGTCCATCCCCGGTGGTGTCAGCGTTGTCGAGTTCGACACGCCGCAATCTGTGGCCCTGTTCGGACATGCCGGCATTGACCGCGATGATCCCGATTTCTTTGCCGCCTTTGTCCTGAACCACATCCTTGGCGGGGGCGGGTTTGAAAGCCGCCTGATGCAGGAAGTTAGAGAAAAGCGTGGCTTGACCTACGGAATCGGCACTTATCTGGTGCCCAAGGACCTGGCCTCGGTCTATCTGGGGTCCGTGTCGTCCAGCAATGATCGCATTGCCGAAGCGGTCGAGGTGATCCGCGACGAGTGGGCTCGTGCCGCGTCCGAAGGTGTAACCCAAAAAGAACTGGACGATGCCAAAACCTATCTGACGGGCGCTTACCCGCTGAGGTTTGATGGCAATGGCCAGATCGCGGGGATCATGGTCGGGATGCAGATGGAAGACCTGCCCATCGACTATATCGCCACCCGCAACGACAAGGTGAATGCGATCACGCTTGAAGAGATCAACCGGGTCGCCAGCGAATTGCTGGACCCTGATGGGCTCCACTTCACCATTGTCGGCAAGCCCGAGGGTCTGGATGGCTAAACCCGTTCAGGCCGCGACGGGCTGTTTCTGTGCCCGAAGCGTATGCTTGTTGCTGTTCAGAAGCTTTTGCCGCGCATGCCTGAAATGCGCAGCTTTGAGCGCATCGTCGATATAGCGGTTGCGGCGTAGCAGGCGGGACAGACGGAAATTGTTGAACACCAGGCAGGTTGTCGGCTCTGAGGCGATGACGGTGGCCGTTGCGGGTAGGCCAAGGCCGAATGTCAGCTCTCCTAGTGTCTCGTCCGAGCCGCAAATATTGATGACCTGACCATTTTGAAGGATGGTTGTTCGGCCGCTCAGGACATAGCCAAGGAAATCTGTTGTTCTAGCTTCTTCGATCAGAATGTCGCCTTTGGCGAACTCCTGAACCGACGCAGTGTTCAATAGCTTTCGGGCATGATGCGGTTTCAGTGACCCAAGATGATGTGAGATGAACTGGCGCTCGGCTGCGGAAAAGCGAATGAGATGCCGCGAAAGGTATCCGCGCAGCAATCCGATGACCGAGATCGCGATATAGGCCATCTGTATGATCGAACCGGCAAGATTGAATTCTTCAACCATGCTGATCAGAACGCAGGTTGCAGCAACGATAACTAGAACCGGGTAGAGCACGCCATTGCCGCGGACTATGCCGATTTGCAGTAAAAAGTAGTTCAGAATGTAAAGGCCAGCCCCGGCTACGCCGATCATGGTGGCCAATTCGACAAACTCGGTAAATTCAAATGGACTATTCAGCATGTAAGGACCCACCCTCGCAATGAATGGGTCTTACGCTGTGCCAATTACGTGAAGCCGTAAATGAACAACCTCACAGGTTAATGGGTCTTATGAGCGTGCTTTCGCCTGCGCGCGCAACATTTGCCCCATCATCTGGCCGAACTTGCCCGAACCACGTTGGTACAACGCGCCATCGACGGCCAGAACCGTGCCGCTGATATAGCTAGCCAGATCAGAACTTAGGAACATACAGGCGTTCGCCACGTCCTGCGGCTGACCCCAACGGCCCAAGGGGACGTCCTTGCGCAACGCTTCTCCGGCATCTGGCGTAGGGGCCAAACGCTTGGCCCCTTCAGTGCCTTCGATAAAGCCCGGCACGACCGAGTTCACGCGGATACCCTCGACGCCCCATTCCATCGACAGGGTGCGGGTGATCTGATCCACGCCTGCCTTGGCGGCACAGACATGGGTCTGGCCTTCGTAAGGCAGGTAGGATTGAGGGGCCGAGATGTTGATGATGCTGGCACCCGGACGCTTGAGGAAAGGATAGGCCCCCTTCATCACGTGGATCGTGCCCATCAGGTCGATATCGATCACGGTCTTGAACGCATTGACCGACATCTCTGCCGCCAATGCCGGGAAGTTGCCCGCCGCGCCCGATACCAGCACGTCGAAGTCACCGAACGCGTCGTGGAACTGTTTCAGCCCGTTTGCCACGGCCTCCGGGTCACGTACATCGAACGCCGCGCCAATGGCGTCCTGTGCGCCCGCTTCTTTCAGCGCGGCAACAGTGTCATCGACCTTTTCCTGCGACCGGCTGGCGACGGCCAGTTTGGCACCCGAGGCCGCAAAGGCCTCGGCAATGCCGCGATTGATACCGCTGGTTCCGCCAATGACGATGACGGTTTTTCCTGAAAAGTCCATGTAGGCCTCCCTTGGCGGGGAGCCCTACTCGCCGTAGGGCACCCAGATGTTTTTGACTTCGGTCGCAGCCTGCAGGAAGCGGCGGGAATGGTCCACGCCCCAATCGATTGCCGTCGCGTTATTCACCCAGGTCCGTTTCAGGTTCCCGGCCGAGACGACCTCGATCTCTTTCGACAGGTCAGTGGACGAGAACGACCAGACAGCATCGACGTTCAGGTGCGATGCCAGCGGTTTCGCCAGTTCCGCGTGGCTGCCGGTTAGGATGTTGACCACGCCAGCGGGGACGTCAGACGTCTCAAGGATCTGGTAGAAATCAGTCGCTGCCAGAGGGTAGGGCTCTGAGGCCACCAGGACTGTCCGGTTCCCCATCGCAATCGCCGGGGCCATGGCCGAGACCAGACCCAACAGAGGTGCCTCATCCGCGCACAGCGCGCCGATGACACCCACGGATTCCTTCATGGCAATCGCCACGCCACGGATCGGAACGCCGTGCACCTGACCGTCATATTTGTCGGCCCAAGCGGCGGCGGAGAACAGGCGTTGGATTGAAGCTTCGACCTCTTTCGCACCGTCTTTCTTGCCGGTCATTGCGTCGATGCGAGCGGCAAACTCGTCGGCGCGAGCCGAGAGGTTTTCGCCGATGTAATAAAGGATCTGTGCCCGCAGATGGCCGGTGGTCTTGGACCAACCTTTGGCCCCTGCCGCAGCTTCAACCGCATTGCGGACGTCCTTGCGATTGGCGAGGCCCACGTGGCCCAACAGCCCGGATTTACCCCAGACGGGTTTCGAATAGCCGCTATCGGGCCGTGCCTGCTTGCCTCCGACATACATCTTGGCGGTACGGTCAATCGGATCGACCGGAGAGCCCTCGCCGATGGCCGCTTCGACCTTCGCCAACGGCTTAGCTTTGCCTTTGAGCCTGGTATAGGCCGTCAGCCCTTCCCAGCCGCCTTCACGGCCAAAGCCGCTTTCGCGCACGCCGCCGAAACCAGCGGCCGCATCAAACAGATTGGTGGCATTAACCCAGACGACACCCGCAACCAGCTTGGGCGCGATATCCAGTGCAAGGTTTACATTCTCGGTCCACACGGTCGCAGCCAACCCGTAACGGGTGTTGTTGGCCAGCTCCACCGCCTCTTCCGGCGTGCGGAAGGTTGAGGACACCAGCACCGGGCCAAAGATTTCTTCCTGCATCAGCGGGTCGGAAGTTTCGAGGCCCGAGATCAGCGTGGGTGGGTAATAACATCCGTTCGCAGGCAGATCGCACGCGGCTTGGTGCACGTGACCAGCGGTGTTGCTTTCGACCATGCTTTTGATGGTTTGCAGTTGGACCGGGTCTACAACCGCGCCCACATCAATGCATTTATCCAGCGGATCGCCGATGCGCAGCTTGTCCATCCGTGCGCGCAACTTGTCGTGAAAGCGATCAGCGATGCCTTCCTGCACCAACAGGCGCGAGCCCGCACAGCAGACCTGCCCTTGATTGAACCAGATCGCGTCGACCAGACCTTCGATGGCACTGTCGATATCGGCATCATCAAAGACGACGTAGGCCGACTTGCCGCCCAGCTCCAATGTCAGTTCCTTGCTGGAACCCGCGGTTGCTTCACGGATGCGGCGGCCCACAACGGTCGAGCCGGTAAAGGCGATCTTGTCCACGTCCGCGTTCACGATCATCTCGCCCACGGCGCCGTCACCAGTGACGATGTTGACTACGCCTTTGGGCAGCCCGGCCTGTGTGCAAATGTCAGCAAACAAAAGTGCGGTCAGCGAAGTGTACTCGGCTGGCTTCAGAACCACGGTGTTGCCCATCGCAAGTGCCGGCGCAATCTTCCACGCCAGCATCAGCAACGGGAAGTTCCACGGGATGATCTGCCCGCAGACGCCCAACGCCTCAGCATCGGGCAGTTCGCTTTCCATCAGCTGCGCCATGCCCGCGTGGTAGTAGAAATGTCGCTGCGCCAACGGGATGTCGATGTCGCGTGATTCACGGATCGGCTTGCCGTTGTCGAGGCTCTCAAGCACTGCAAACAGGCGCGAATGCTTCTGCAACAGGCGCGCGATGGCATAGAGGTACCGCGCACGGGCTGCACCGCCCAGCTTCTCCCATTTCGGTTGCGCCTTTCGGGCGGCAGAAACGGCAGCATCCACATCGGCCTGTTTGGCTTGCGTCAGCTTGGCCAAAACCTCTCCGGTCGCCGGGTTGCGGCTGTCGAACCCTTTGCCGGGTTTGGTGAACGCACCATCGATATAGTGACCGAACTTGTCGCCCTGATCGACCAGCCAGGCCAGAGCCTCGGCGGCACTTTCGGGGGCAGGGCCGTAATCCATGGTTTCGAATATCTCTTTGACTGTCATTGTTTTTGTCCTCAGCCCATGGAGTGACGGTAACCGGCGGAGTATGCGCCAGTTACATAGTGTTCCAACTGCCGCTCGATGTCGCCCAACAAGGACGACGCGCCAAAACGGAACAAGTCCGGCTCCAGCCAGCGGTCGCCCAGTTCGTCCTTGATCAGCGACAAATAAACCAGCGCGTCCTTGGCCTTGGATATGCCGCCTGCCGGTTTATAGCCGACCCGGTGTCCGGTGCGGTCATAATAGTCGCGGATCGCGCGGATCATGACCAGCGAAACCGGCAAGGTAGCGTTGACGCTTTCCTTGCCGGTCGAGGTCTTGATGAAATCCGCCCCGGCCATCATGCAAACCAGCGAAGCACGCGCGACGTTGCGCAGGCTGCCCAGCTCTCCGGTGGCGAGGATGGCTTTGACATGTGCATCGCCGCAGGTGACGCGGAAAGCCTTCATCTCATCATACAATGCCTGCCAGTCACCCGACAGGACATGGCGGCGCGAGATCACGATGTCGATCTCTTCGGCCCCGGCCTTTACGCTTTCTTCGATCTCGGCCACGCGCAGATGGAATGGCGATAAACCAGCCGGGAAGCCGGTGGAAACCGCGGCAACAGGTATGCCGGTGCCATGCAGCGCGTCTGCGGCGGTTTCGATCATGTCGTGATAGACGCAAACGGCCCCGGTTGTGATAGGCGGCATATCCAGCGCCTTCAGAACCGAAGGTGCAACGGGTTGCCGTGCCTTGGCACACAGACGGCGGACTCGACCAACCGTGTCGTCACCCGACAGGGTGGTCAGGTCGATCATCGTGACCGCCTTTAACAGCCATGCGGCCTGATATTCTTTTTTGACGGACCGACGACCGGGCAGGGTCGCGGCGCGGCGTTCAATGGCCGAAGTATTGACCTGCACGGCGCGTACCCAGTCCAGATCAAGATCCATACCGGGGTTTCTGGGCTCGGTCACTTGCGGCAGATGCGCGGTGCGCACGGGGCTTTCTGAGCTCTGCGTTTCCATCTTCACATCCTTTGGGAGGTTTGCGCCAAATTCGCACGGCTTGGCGCTAATTGGAAGGCATAGCGGCCTTCCGTGTGCAATTTTTTTGACCAAATGGACAAATTTGAGGTTTTCTTGCGAATAATTCGCAATAGCGTTGACTTAGTTGCGAATGGTTCGCATATTCATTCTCAAGAGGATACCTAAATGGGGTCAGAAATGATTCGTCGTAGTTTTCTTGCGGTTATGGCTTTTGCCGCCGCTTTGCCCCTCGCGGCATGGGCCGAGGCGCCGCTGAAGGTTGTTGCCACCACGGGCATGATCGCTGATGCGGCACGTCAGATCGGTGGCGATCAGGTTGAGGTCAAGGGCTTGATGGGCCCGGGCGTCGACCCGCATGCCTATCGTCAGACCCGCAGCGACATCGTTGCTATGACCCGGGCGGATCTGATCCTGTGGCACGGTCTTTACCTTGAAGCGCAGATGGAAGACTTCTTCCATGATCTCGGACGTAAACGTCCGGTCGTGGCTGTGGCCGAAGGTGTCGATAAGTCCAAACTGCGCGCGCATGACGACTATGCCGATAAGTATGACCCGCATGTATGGATGAGCCCGGCAGTTTGGCGCGATGTGGTGGTCGAGGTTCAAGAAGCCCTGACAGAGGCCCGCCCCGAGGCTGCTGATTTTTTCGCCGCGAACGCGCAGACACATCTGGCCGAGATTGATCAGTTGGAAGCCTACGGCAAACAAGTGCTGGCCGACGTACCGGAAAACAACCGTGTGCTTGTAACGGCGCATGACGCCTTTGGCTATTTCGGTGAGGAATACGGCTATGAGGTGCTTGGTATACAGGGCATCTCGACCCAGTCCGAAGCCGGTCTGAACCGGATTGGCGAGCTGGTCGATACCTTGGTGGATCAGCAGCTGACGGCAGTCTTCGTGGAAAGCTCGGTTTCTGATCGGTCCATGCGCGCGCTGATCGAAGGGGCCGCGGCCAAAGGCCATGATGTTGGCATCGGCGGAGAGCTGTATTCCGACGCAATGGGTGAACCGGGCACCTATGAAGGCACGTATATCGGGATGCTGGATCACAACATCTCTGTGATTGCCGGAGCGCTGGGCGCAGACGTGCCCGAACGCGGCATGAACGGCAAATTGTCGGCGGGGTCTTGAACGATGCTGTCGCTGGCTGCGCATCAGGGTGCTTCGGTTGCTGAAAAAATTACAAAGGACTGCCCGCTGGCCATTCGCGGCCTGACTGTCTCATACGGTCAGAAACCTGCCGTGTTTTCGGTGGATATGACCGTGCAACCCGGCGCGATGACGGCGATCATCGGCCCGAACGGGGCGGGGAAGTCTACGCTTCTGAAGGCGGCGCTGGGCATCGTTTCGCCCCTGTCCGGGCAGGTGTCCGTCTTTGGTGAACCGCTGGAGAAACAGCGTGCACGAATTGCCTATGTGCCGCAACGAGCAAGCGTCGACTGGGATTTTCCGACGCGCGTGATTGATGTTGTGTTGATGGGTCTGTCCCGCGAGCTGGGCTTGCTGGGTCGTGTCCGTGCCCGGCATATGTCCCGGGCCATGGACTGTCTTAACCGGGTCGGGATGCGCGATTTTGCCGATCGTCAGATTGGTCAATTGTCCGGCGGCCAGCAACAGCGCGTTTTTCTTGCCCGTGCTCTGGCGCAGGATGCTGATCTTTATCTGTTGGATGAGCCATTCGCAGGTGTCGATGCAGCGACGGAAAAAGCAATCATCGCAGTGCTGAAGTCGCTGAAAGAGGCGGGCAAGACCGTTGTTGTCGTGCATCACGATCTGGCCACGGTGACTGATTATTTCGACCATGTATTCCTGATCAATACCCGCAAAGTGGCCGAGGGAACTGTGGCCGAGGCCTTTACCGCCGAAACCCTGCAATCGGCGTATGGCGGCCGTTTGGCCACTGCGCAGATCGACCAGATTTCGCGCGCATTGGGGTAAATCATGCTTTGGGATGCTCTGACCCTGCAGCTGGGCTATAACGCCACGCTGGTCGCGATTGGTGCGACCTTGCTGGGTATATCCGCTGGTGTGACCGGCACGTTCCTGTTCCTGCGCAAACGCGCGCTGGTCAGCGACGCAATCAGCCACGCAACTCTGCCCGGCGTCTGCCTTGGGTTCATGGTTTTGGTCGCCCTTGGCGGCGATGGGCGCAACCTGATCGGTCTGCTGGCCGGATCGGCGGTGTCGGCTTGGGTCGGTTTGCTTTGCATGAACTGGCTGACACGCCACACACGACTGGCCGAGGATGCAGCCATTGGTGCCATCCTGTCGGTGTTCTTCGGTCTTGGCATCGTGCTGTTGACCGTGATCCAGACCATGGGCGTCGGTCGTCAGGCCGGGCTGGAAGGGTTCCTGCTTGGCTCGACCGCAGGGATGTTGTGGGCGGATGCGCTGGTCATCGCAATCGGTGGGGCAGCGACGCTGTTGCTGGTCATGATCATTCGCCGACCTATGACCATGGTCGCCTTCGACCCTGAATACGCTGCTGCCCGGGGCCTGCCGGTGCACCGGATTGATCTGGCGATGATGGGGCTGGTCATGGCGGTTACCGTGGTGGGCCTGAAAATTGTCGGGCTAATCCTGATTGTGGCGCTGCTGATCATCCCACCTGTCACGGCGCGGTTCTGGACGGACCGCTCGGACCGCGTGGTGCTGCTAGCTGGACTGGCCGGAGGGTTGGCGGGCTATCTGGGTGCTGCGATGTCGGCCTCGGCGCCCAACCTGCCAACTGGCCCAATTATTGTTCTGGTCAGCTTCGGCTTTTTTGCCCTGTCCCTGTTACTTGCGCCTGTTCGGGGTGTTCTGGCAGCGGTTCTGCGGCAACTGCGGTTCCAGCGTCGGGTTCACATTCGGCAGGGTCTGCTGGCACTGGCGCAAGGGCAAAAGATCTATGAGCCGTTGACCTTGCGCCTGTTGCGGCGTGCCGGTTTTGCGCGGGCAGATGGCGTGGCCACCGAAATCGGCAAAGCCCGGGCTGCCAAGGCGCTGCGGGATGAAAAGCGCTGGGAAATCGTCAGGGCCGATCAGATGCATGAGGCAACGGCAGCGCTGTACGACGGGTTGCGGGACATCGAAACCGTCCTGACCCAAGATCAGATCGCCGAGATCGACCGCCAGATCGGCGGCCCGCAGGAGGTTCTGGCATGAACGGTGAAGAATTCGTACCCCTGTCTTTGACACCCTTGCTGATCGGCACGTTTGCCGCCATCGCTTGCGCTTTGCCCGGGAACTTCCTGGTCCTGCGCAAACAGGCCCTGATCGGGGATGCGATCAGCCATGTGGTGCTGCCGGGTATTGTCGTGGCCTTTCTGCTAACCGGAACGATTTCAACCTGGCCAATGATGCTGGGCGCCGCGGGTGCGGCGGTGGTGGCCGTGGTTCTGATCGAAGCCGTCAGGCGGCTGGGGCAGATCGAGGCGGGTGCCGCGATGGGGGTGGTTTTCACCACGATGTTTGCAGCTGGTGTGCTGCTGCTCGAACAAACCGATACCTCGACTGTGCACTTGGATGTTGAACATGCGCTTTATGGCAATCTGGAAAGCCTGATCTGGTTGGACGCTGTGGGCTGGTCTTCGGTGTTGGATCCCGTGGCGCTGGCGGGGCTGCCGCCGGAATTGCCTCGGATTGCGCTGACTTTGCTGGGGGTATCCGTCTTTGTATGGCTGTTCTGGCGGCCGCTGAAGATTTCCACCTTTGACGAAGGGTTCGCGCGCACCATTGGTGTCCGGACCGGAGTTCTGGGCATGGCCCTTGTGATCACGGCAGCGATTGCCGCCGTGGCGGCGTTTGACGCCGTGGGTTCGATCATTGTGATTGCCATGTTTATTTGCCCCCCGGCGGCGGCGCGCATGATGACCAACCGGCTGGAAACCCAAATCGCGTGGAGCATCATCTTTGCCATCCTGTCGGCTGTCTCCGGGTATGTGCTGGCTGGATATGGTCCGCTCTGGCTAGGGGCGGCGGACGCGGTCAGTGCAGCGGGCATGATCGCAACGATGTCTGGTCTGATCCTTGCGTTTGCGGCTTTGTGGGGGCCGTGCCGGACCCGGGCGGGTGCACCCGGAACCGCTTGACCCGGCATTTTCCCGCCGCTGGGTCCTGCGTGGTATCGGCCAAACTTCGCCACCCGACTTGAGGCCCAGAGAGTCTTCGCATCGTGAAACCGTATTCGTGGTATGAATTGACCCATTGATTATTGGATGACCACCACTCACTCCGGATCGTTCGAGCAATCGCGCCCAGACTGGCCGCAAGTCTAGGCTGGCAAGGTGCGATTGTTCGAACGCCCCCTCCTCACACTAAATGCAAGCCAAAGCGGTGGCAGAATCGTGCGCGAATGTGCTAGTTCTGGTGGTATGGCGCAGGCACACCCCAATATCAGCGAAAATCGACCGGTCATCCGGCAACTTGACGACGCAGCAATCAACCGTATTGCGGCAGGCGAGGTTGTTGAACGTCCGGCTTCTGCAGTCAAGGAATTGGTGGAAAATGCCATCGACGCAGGCGCAACCCGCGTCGCGATCGACATTGCCGATGGGGGTAAGACGCTGATTCGCGTCACCGATGATGGCTGTGGGATTGCTGCTGAGGATCTGCCATTGGCCTTGTCGCGCCATGCGACTTCGAAAATCGACGGGTCTGATCTGCTGAATATCCACACCTTCGGGTTTCGGGGTGAGGCGCTGCCATCGCTCGGCGCCGTCGGGCGCCTGACCATTACCAGCCGGGTGCCGGGGGGCGAGGCGGCTTCGGTCCATGTGGCGGGTGGTCGGATCGAGGCGGTGAAACCTGCCGCCTTACGTGCTGGCACAGTGGTCGAACTGCGCGATCTCTTTTTCGCAACGCCTGCGCGATTGAAATTTATGCGCACCGACCGGGCCGAAGCCCAGGCAATCTCCGACACCGTCAAAAGGCTGGCCATGGCCGAGCCTGCGGTGACTTTCACTTTGCGTGACGTCTCTGGCGGTGGAGAAGGGCGCGTGACCTTCCGCGCTGACCGCGAAAATGGTGATCTGTTCGACGCACTGCATGCCCGGCTGGCCCGCGTTATAGGGCGCGAGTTTGCTGAAAATGCCCTGCAGATCGATGCCACGCGCGAGGGGATCCGGTTGTACGGTTACGCCGCCTTGCCAACCTATTCGCGCGGTGCGGCGGTGGCGCAGTATCTGTTCGTCAATGGTCGTCCTGTGCGCGACAAGATGCTGACGGGCGCGCTGCGGGCGGCCTATTTCGATTTCCTCAGCCGGGATCGTCATCCGGCAGCAGCATTGTTTATCGATTGCGATCCGACATTGGTCGACGTGAATGTGCATCCGGCAAAGTCCGAGGTCCGGTTCCGCGATCCGGGCGTCGCGCGCGGGTTGATCGTCTCGGCCCTGAGGCACACGCTGGCCGAGGCCGGGCACAGGGCCTCCTCCACAGTGGCCAATGCGACACTGGGCGCGATGCGTCCTGAACCCGCACAGCCTACGCCTGCGCGCGTTTATCAGATGGACCGACCTTCGCCATCTGCACGGCAGGCGGCGTATCAAGCGCAGGCGCCGGGGTTCGCCGAGCTGTCACAAGATTACAGCGGCAACGTGGTCGAGCCGGGCCCTGTGCCAACCGCCGAGGCTCCGGTTGAAGACCTGCCTTTGGGCGCGGCACGTGGGCAGGTACATGAAAACTACATCATCGCCCAAACCGCAGACGGCATGGTGATCGTCGATCAACATGCGGCACATGAGCGGCTGGTTTATGAAAAGCTCAAAAAACAGATGGCCGAGAGTGGGGTTGCTGCGCAGGCGCTTTTGATCCCGGAAATTGTTGAACTGTCCGACAGCGATTGCGCGCGCTTGATGCAGGTGGCTGATGATTTGACGAACCTGGGGCTGACCATTGAACCTTTCGGCGGCGGTGCCATCGCGGTGCGTGAAACTCCTGCCATTCTGGGAGAGGTGGACGCGCGGGCGATGATCCTCGATATCCTCGACGAACTGGCCGATCAGGGCGAAAGCCAGACCGTGCAGGCGCGGATTGAGGCGATTCTCAGCCGGGTGGCCTGTCATGGGTCGGTCCGGTCGGGTCGCCGTATGCGGGCCGAAGAAATGAACGCCCTTCTACGGGAAATGGAGGCCACGCCCCATTCCGGTCAGTGCAACCACGGGCGGCCGACTTATGTGGAATTGAAGCTGAGCGATATCGAGCGATTGTTCGGCCGCAGTTGATCCATTGGCTTGGTTGGGCTATGGAGAATAAAACAAGAACACCCGAGGCGACATGATCGAGATTGCAGGAACCCAATATGCGTTGAACGACCCCGTGATCCTGACCGTGGGCGGGGTTGTTACGCTGATCCTGCTGTTGCTGTTTTTGTCGCTGCGCGCAGCCAACCGGTCGGCCCGGATGGCGGAACCTCTGTCCCGCCAGATGGCGCATCTTGGCCAGCATGTGCAGCAATTGGGGCAGGGGCAGGAACAATTGCGCGGCGGATTGCAGCATGTTTCGGACACGCAGGCCAATGCGCAGGTGCAGGTGATCCAAACGGTTGAAACCCGTCTGTCCTCGGTCCAGCAGCAGATGAATGACCGGCTGGCGGATAACGCGATGAAATCGGCGCGTGCTTTGGCCGAGATGCAGGAGCGGATGAAGGAATCCCTGCATGGATCATCCAAACAAACCGCGACATCGCTAACGCAGTTGCAGGAACGTTTAGCCGCCATCGACAAGGCGCAGGACAATATCACAAAACTGTCGGGCGACGTGCTGTCTTTGCAGGATATCCTGTCGAACAAGCAAACGCGTGGTGCTTTCGGAGAGATTCAGCTGAATGATATCGTCTCTAAGGCGCTGCCTTCGGATAGTTTCCAGCTGCAGGCAACCCTGTCGAATGGACGGCGCGCAGATTGCCTGATCAACCTCCCGAACCCTCCAGGACCGATTGTCATCGACAGCAAGTTCCCGTTGGAGGCCTATGAGGCGCTGATCGGTTCGACCAATGACATGGAGTTGAAGGCGGCGGTTCAGATGTTCCGCAGCACGGTGCGCAAGCACATTACAGATATTTCCGAGAAGTACATTCTGGACGGTGAAACGGCAGATGGAGCACTGATGTTCCTGCCGTCCGAGGCGGTCTATGCCGAACTTCATGCCAAATTTCCTGAACTGGTGCAGGAGAGTTTCACCAAACGCGTGTGGATCGTCTCGCCCACCACCTGCATGGCGACACTTAACACGATGCGTGCGATCCTCAAAGACGCGCGGATGCGTGAACAAGCTGGGGCGATCCGCAAAGAACTGGGTTTGCTGCACAAGGATGTTGAGCGTTTGGGTGATCGGGTCGGCAATCTGGACCGCCATTTCGGGCAGGCGGCCAAGGATATCTCGGAAATCAAGATCAGCGCGGAAAAGGCTGGCCGCCGGGCTCAGCGGTTGGATAACTTCGATTTCGAGGAACTGGCACCTGACGATCAGACCAACGTTGTGCCTCTGGGCCAGTCCGAAGGCTAGGCATTACTGGATTGACAGATCCAGATTGTAGCCGACCGTCTTGTCCGTATCGCGGTCATTGCCCATCAGGTAGACCCGGATCGTGTAGTCGCCATCCTCAGGCAATTCGATGCGCGCGGTATTCCCGCCGATCGAGCCGTTGTAGATCGCGAAACCATCACTGTCCGGCGGCAGGATGTTGAAGTAGATCACGCCATAGCCATTTGTGTCGCTTACCTTCAGGTCGGCGAACATCTCTTGCCCGGCTTTTGCACCCAACTTGTAGTCGAAGTACTCGTTTCCAGTGACGGTACCATTGACCATTGTCCCGAAATTGCCCGGTTCGAACTTCACGTCAGCGACCAACTGGGCAGAAGCGACAGATGAAAAACCCATAAGGGCAAGAATAAAGAACATAGTCCGGATCATTTCAAATGCCTCCACCAATCTGCTTGCAGGGCAGGATACCATTTGAGTGCTGATTGCGTCAGATCTTCAGGAACGGTTGGAACAGACGCGGCATCAGCTTGTTGAATTTCAGCGGCGCGTCAGTGACAGCCAGGCAGATGCAATCCTCGGTGATGTCGGCTGTCGGCGTATGGTGCAGGTCTTCATCTGCAATCTCCACATCGCCACGGGCAAAACGGTCGACCTCATCCGAAAACGCGCCCTGCAGAACCATTGTCAGCTCCACGCCATAATGGCTGTGGTCGGGAACTGCGGTGCCCGCCGGAATGAATAGCAACCGAGCTGTTGCTTCGCCGCTCGTCGGCAGGATCGCCTGCTTGACCCCCATGCCGATTGGTCGCCAGCGGATGTCGTTCACATCGCCGCCAACGTAATCCTGCAACGGGCTTGGCAAAACCGAGCAGCCGGCTCGCCTAGGTTTGGCAATCGGCGCACCGTTTGCGATCAAAGCCATCGTTTCCGCAAGTGCCTTGTCGTTCATCGCAACGGTCTCGTCCTGTTCTTCCAGGACATATCCGCCAACGGCGTCAAAGCTTTCGGCCTGAGCACGACATTGATTGCACATGGAAAGATGTGTCGCGACCATCAGGTCGAAAGCCTCGGGCAGAGTGCCTGCGGCGTAAGCCATCAGCAGGTCGTCTGTCAGGTGATGTTTGATTTTATTGCTCATATCCGTCATCTCAATTCATCGCATGGCGCAAGCGGTCCAGCGCCAGCCGTATCCGGGATTTGATCGTTCCCAGTGGCAATCCAGTCTGAGAAGCGATTTCTCGATGGCTCAGATCGCCAAAATAGGCTTTCTCGATCAGTTGTCTTTGCGCCTCTGGCAGCGCGGTCATCGCGTTGCGCAGCTGCGCGGTTTCCTGTTGCAGCACGAGTATGTCGTCCTGCTCCGGTTCAGCCTCGGGTCCCCATCCCAGTTCTTCGGGCTCGGGGCGGCGTTGTTTGCGCAGGACGTCGATTCGCTTGTTCCGGGCGATCGTGAACACCCATGTGGCCACGGTTGCCCGCGTGGGGTCGAACAAATGTGACTTGTGCCACAGCGTGACCATGACCTCTTGTGCGCACTCTTCGGCCATGGCCGCATCTGAGCCCGATTTGATCAGGAACGCCTTGATCCGCGGCGCGAAGTGCTGAAACAACTCAGCAAACGCTGCCTGATCCTGTGCGTCCCTTATGCGTCTGACGTGGTCCACCCACTCAGCTCGTTTGTCACAACTGTCTTGCGCTCGGTTCACCGGTTTTCCCTTGATGCGTTTCTTTGCGCGCCACGGTTTCTGTGAAGGCCTGCTGGCCACCGGTTCATCCAAGGTCGCGGTATCGATCTCGGTAAACATAACAACATTACGCGGTAAGCCCCAAGCTGGATCACATTGTGATGCGATTTTAATCCGAACCGGACCAAGTTTCGTATGATAAGTATCTATATGTCGAAGAAAACAGCGCCGTTTGAACGGCTTGCAGGCGAATTGGAACACTGACGAGAATGAACAGGATCGACCATATTTCAGGCCATACTTACCACGGTCGAAAAGGCGGGATCGAGAATGCGTTCCGGTATTCCATCGACTACATCCTGTTGGACCCCGAAGCCCGGCCTGACACACCGCTTTTGTTTTCGATGAACCGCGTAAATGCGATGTATTGGCGAGATCGTGACCATGGCGGTGAACCCGGCAAAGGGAAGGGTGCGGTGTGGTTGCGAGCCAAATTCAACGAAATGGGTGTGACGCAACCTGCAAGACTTGAGTTGCTGACGCAGCCACGGGTGCTGGGGCATGTCTTCAATCCGGTCAGCTTCTGGTTCTGTTTCGATGCCGATGAACAACTATATGCGGTGGTAGCAGAGGTTACGAACACTTACGGCACGCGCCACAGCTATCTGTGCAACAATCCCGGGTTTGCCCCGATCCAGCCGACTGATCGCATCGTTGCGGACAAGCTGATGCATGTCTCACCGTTTCAAAAGATCGAAGGGACGTATGAGTTCCGGTTCGACCATCGCCCCGAGCGTATCGGCGTCTGGATTGACTATGGTCGAAAAGCGGGTGGATTGATTGCCACCCTGACCGGACCGCGTGCACCGCTGTCCAACCGGGCGATCGTGTGGTCGTTGCTGCGGCGCCCCTTCGGTGCGCGGCGTGCGTTTTTCCTGATTATCTGGCAGGCGATCAAACTTAAGATCAAAAAGGCCCGGTTTGTCCCGTTCCGAACCGCCCCTGTGCCCGATCGGCCGATATCTCGCAGTCGCAAGCCTTAGCGCTTAGGTCTTTGCTTAAGATCAAAGACTCAGCCCCCTCCTCATGGTTGTGGTATTATTGAAACCGCGAACACGAGGAGCTGGGTCATGATGGAAATTTCGCCAAGGAAAATCGCTCAGGTTGCGATGATGGGGCGCGAGCTGGGTCGCGCCGAGGGCGAATTGCGCGCCTTCATCGACCGGATGAGCGAGGACGAACAGGCCGAACTGGTGGCTGTCATGTGGGTCGGGCGCGAAAGCTTTTTCGCCGAAGATCTGCCTGAGGCCATCGCAACCGCCAAGTCCGAGGCTTCGACCCCTTGCGCGGACTACCTGATTGGTACGCCGCACTTGTCGGATCACCTTGAAAATGGCTTGGATGCACTGGGCATCTCGGCTGAGGACGTGGAAAACGACCTGATGTAAGTGCAGCGGCTATTTGCAACCGGTGCAGCCTGCAAATTGCAAACCATTCGCCGAATAGCCGGTTTTTGGATAACATGATCAGGAAACCCGAAAGCCCGCATTCAGGCTGGGGTGCTTTTAGACGGAGCGTGATCCATGTGGCGCGTCTTGCAAATGCTTGCGGTACTCGCGCTTTGCGTGGGCTTCGAGCCTCGCCCGGCTCAAGCCTGCGGCGTCTGCGTTGAGCTTCCGGAGTATTCTCTGGCGGACCGGATTCTTTCGGCGCGTGTGATCGTGCTGGCGGCACCATCGCCAGACAACCCTTTCAGGTTCACCCCCGTTTCGGTTTTGAAAGGCACGCCGGAACAGGTTGAGGCTTTGCCCGAAATACCTTTCCTGGTCGACAGTGTCATGCGATCCGCCTTTCGTGCGAATCCGGACAGAACGGTTTTGATGGTCTACGGGACGGGGTATCAGGACAAGGCCGGCCGCAGCCTGCCCAGCGGTTGGACCAAGGGGTTCTTGATGACACCGGATCGGGCCCATTTCCTTGAAACACTGCGTGCCGAAGGGCAGGGCTGGGCCAGTGGCGCGCCGGATCGCGCGGCGCAGGTTGCCTTTTTTAGTGCCTATCTCACACATGAAGATCGCCTGTTGCGCAACACGGCGCTGATCGAAATCCATCGCGCGCCCTTTTGGCTTTTGACCCACCTGACCGATGCCGTGCCAACCGCACAATTATTGCAGGATCTTCGCAATCCCAATCGTTTAGCCTACGCACCGGCACTTATCCGATTGTTGGGTCTTCAGTCGGATCCAAAGGCCAAAGAACGTGTAAGGCTTGGCTATCAAAGCGCGCTTCGCAGTGGGGGTCTCAACCTGTACGACTGGGGTTTGGCGGGTATCGCAGTGGATGGGGAACAGGCAATACTTGAAATCGAAAAGTCGCTGGAACGGTCTGGACGCACGGCTGACGAAAAGCGATTCCTGATCCGCAGTCTGGCCGATGGCGGAACGACCTATCCCAAGTTGCGACCCCGGATCTTGGATGTGTTTAGGCATCAGTTGGACAAAGACAGCACTGTTGCGATTTGGATTGCCCTGGCCGTACGACCTTGGGGCACCAACGCACTGAACCCCAACTTCGAAGCTATTATGGCTCAAAATAATCTGGACCCGGCGACACTGTTTCTCATGCGAGCGGCAATCGAAGCTGACGAACCGGGCTAACGTCGCGGTGACGCTCCTCATAGTTCCAAATCGCATTAGGGAACAGATGGGGCAGCGCTTTCGCCAAGCAAATGCATCCCAACAGCATCAGCGCAATCGATTTCAGAAAAATATCGCGCTCGATCAAAATCGTCTTGTATCTGGTCGACATGCAAGGATATACCCGCCAGCGGAGACGTGGCCGAGTGGTCGAAGGCGCTCCCCTGCTAAGGGAGTAGGCCCGGAAGGGTCTCGAGGGTTCGAATCCCTTCGTCTCCGCCATTACACTCTGAATCGGACGTAATCGCGAACTCATTTGTTACCGATATTGCGCGACGTTTTTGTCCGACTCGTGCGATTCCGGTTAGACTTTCATCTCTAATCGCGCATCTTGGAAACGGTTTAGAACGCTCGGTATATCTCCGTCAGACAGTGCGCACAGGGCTGTTGAAAGCCCATCGGCGAGCGCTGCGGAGTTTGCAGATACCGACAAAATCCGGCGCGCTGGTGTTTGACCGGTGGGGTTGAGGATGTGACCGTGAGCGTCCGTCAGCATCAGGTTACCGGAATCAGAGGTCGCAACAGCTCGGTCGCGCAGAGAGATACGCTTAGTGATCTGACTTTCGGGGCCTGCCAAACCGACTTGCCAATCGCGCCCATCGTGGCGTTGTCCGAGCGCTGCGATTTCCCCCATGTCGACCAAAACGTCTTGCAGCCCCTGTGATCTGAGCAGGGCAGCGATGCGATCTGTGATTGCCCCTTGCGCTACTCCATTCAGAGTCAGCGCCGACTGCCCTGGGTAGGGCAGGCGGACGCCATCGTTATTAACCGTGACCTTATCCCACCCGATGGATTTGCGGGCGGTTGTGGCGTCGTCACCGTTGATCAGAGCAGCCCAGAGAGGCTGGATTGTCGGGTCAAAAGCGCCCCCTGAATTCTGGTGCAAAACTGTGCACAGGCTGAACAGGCTCAAGAGCTCGGGCGCTGGTTGCATAAGAAACCCATCGCGGTTCAGGCGCGAAAGTTGGGATTTCGAGCGATACAGGCTGAAGATATCTTCCAGCCGTGTGATTTCGGCTTCGACGGCGGCAAAAACGGGGCGGGCTTGGGTATCTGTCAGCCCGACCAACTGCATGCTGGCGGGTGCGCCCAATGCAGAACCGCGCCACCGGGCGGTTGTAACCGGGGCTGCGATTGCAGGACAGGCCGCGCTTGCGGCCGAGATGGTCAGAAACCGGCGGCGGGACAGAAAGGTCATGCGGGTGTCTCCAGTAGTAAGCCCAGGTCGACCGGGCCTAGCACCTCGGTATCAGGAATCTCGGACAAGGGCAGAGCGGCACCGCCATACTGGTCGATGAAGGATGCGGCATCGGCTGGGTTGGAAAATGGCACCACCTCACGCGCACCCATGCCGCCTGCCACGTTGGAGCCGACAACAAATGTCGCGCCGTCGGCGTCGATCCAATTCGAGATGCCAGGCTGACGCCAGTTGAGTGCAACGCTCATATCGCTGACATAGACGGCGGTGATATCAGCGTCCCGTTCGGGGCTTTTGAGATAGGCTACCATGTCCCGCACCTGCGCAAAAAACAGCGGCGTGGGGTATCCTTCCAGGTGGATCTGCCCTTTGGGGCCACCATGCTCGGCGATATTCATTTGGCAGAAGAAGCTCAGGGCATCGGGAGTCAGATCAACCGGGTCGGGAGCAACGGCGACCTCCTCTTTGCAAGCCGCCAAGGCAATCAGCGCAATCAGCACAAGACGTTTCATGGCTCAACCCTCCGGAAGGCGGCGCGGGCGAGGGCAAAGCCCAGTATCGGCCAGATCAGCAGCGAGGCGGGCGCGGCCCAGACGGGCAGAGCTTGGGCCGCACCGGTCATGCCGGACGCCATTGCGACGCCTTCGGTCGCGGAAATGTTCCACAGCCGAAATGCGTCGGCCGGGTTGGCCACCATCACCCATGGAAAGACGGATTGGGTGAATGTGCCGCCCTCATCCATGACCACGGCTCCCAACAAGCCCAGATCATAGAGGACGACAAAGACCAGCCAAAGCCCGGCCGACAGACCTGCCGCCGCCGTAGCGCCCCTTGCCAGAGCAGACAGCAGGTACCCCAGTGCCAGAAAAACGGCGCCCAGCAAGATGGAGGTAAGGATTAGACGCGCCAGAGCCATCAGGCTTTCTTGGCCCGCGCCACTGAACCACGCTGCCACTGCGCCTGCGGTGCCGAAACCGATGGTCATGGCAAAGGCCAATGCCGCCAGATGGGCGGTGAATTTGCCCAGCAGAATTTCTCCGCGTCCGGCGGGGTAGGATAGCAGCAACGACAGACTGCCCCGGTCCACGTCGCCTGCGATGGCGTCGAAAGCGATCATCAGCGCCAGCAGCGGCGCAAGATAGACCGAAAGCGTGGTCATCGAAGCGACCGAGACCGTCAGCATATCGACGCCCAGCGTGCCGGTCGGCGCGCTGCCTGCAAAGGTCAGGGCCAAGGCGAACAGGACCATTATCAGCGTGGCCATCAACAGCCAGCGGTTGCGGCGCAGGATCAACATTTCGGTGCGGGTGATGGCGAGGAAGCGGGTCATTGCATCTCCTCCTGTGCGTAATGGCGGTAGAGGTCTTCAAGTTTGGGCGGGGTCATTTCCACATCCGCCACGGCGTCGCCCAGTCCGGCGATGCGGCGCAGGGCCTCCATCTTGTCTTCGGGTGAGCAGAGCAACTCAACGGATGCGCCATTTATCCGGTTGCCGCCCAGCTCGGCAGCCAGGGCGTCAGGGTTGGCACTGGCACGTACCTTCAGGCGGATCGGCAGACCGGCCAGCGCCGACAGGTTGGTCAGCGTGTCGTCAGCTACCATCCGACCTTTGCGCATGATGGCAATGCGGTCGGTGCGGGCCTCGACCTCGGTCAACGCATGAGATGCAATCAGGACGGCTGTGCCCTGCGCGGCCAGCTCATCAATGATGGCATAGAGATCCTGCCGCGAGATTGGGTCCAGCCCGCTGGTCGGCTCGTCCAGCAGCGCCACTTTCGGCTGCCCCAGCAGCACCTGCGCCAGACCCAGACGTTGCCGCATCCCTTTGGAATAGGTTCCGATCCGGTGGTCCAGCGCATCGCTCAGGCCGACACGCTCCAGCAGGCCGGGCACATCGGCTTTGGTTCCGGAGAGCTGCGCAAACAGGGTCAACTGTTCTCGCCCCGTCAAAGCGGGATGAAACGAAACCGCCTCGGGCAGATAGGCCGTCTCGCGCCGCGCCTGCGCGCTGCCGGGGGTGGCACTTCCGATCCGGATCGCTCCATCATGGATCGGCGTCAGGCCGAGGATGGATTTGATCAGGGTCGACTTGCCCGCGCCGTTATGGCCCAGCAGCGCCACGCGCTGACCAGGGGCAAGAGACAGGGTGATATCGTCAAGAACACGGGTTTTCCCTCGGTCCTTGCAGACATGGTCGATAGATAGGGCCTTATCCGTCATGAGGCACCTTTTTCATTGCTGGGGGTTCAGGGGCTTGCATCAGTGGGTTGCTGTCCATCACACCGCCCGGCAACAGCGCCGGGAAGGCCGATTGGGACCAGCGCACCAGTTGCACGGCGGGGGAGCCGAGCAAAAGTTTGGCCGCGGGTTGGGTCCACAGCACATGGTCCATACTGTCATTGGGGCGATAAGGGGCGTCGGCGATGCCGTCGCCGTCCACGTCATAGGCGGCAAAATCGGACCAGTAATTGCCGCGTTCTTCTTCGGACCACTCGACCCATTTGGTCGAGACATATTTCACCTGCGTCCGGTTCCCGATGAATGCGTTGCCAACGATGCGGTTGCGTTCGCTGCCAGCGGTAAAGTGGATGCCGATACCGCATCCCTCGAACCAGTTGTCGGTGAATTCGTTCTTGTTGGAGTTATAAAGGAAGGTGCATTTTTCCTTGGCACCGATCACGACATTGCCGGTGATCTCGCTCTTGTTGGCGTAGTTCAACATCACGCCATGTTCACGGTCACCGATTGAGACGTTGTCGGTGACTTTCACATTGGTCGTGAACATCACCGCATAACCCAGATCGTTGCCGATCGAGACATTGTCACTGACAACTGAGTCGTCGGCATACATGTAATGCACCGCAAAACGCAGATCGCGGAACAGGTTGCCGGTGAAGGTGTTCTTTTTCGACGAGTTCACAAAGATCCCGTCGCGGCCATAGCGGATGTCGTTGCTATCCACCACGGAACCGGGCGCGTTCCAGACATAGACTCCGTTTCCACGGTCGTTCATTCGCTGGTCTTGGCGACCTTCAATGCGGTTACCACGAACGATGCTGTCCTTGGCACCATGAATGTCGACGCCATAAAGATTGCCCAGCAGCACGTTACCCTCGACCACCGGCGCCTTAGCCGTTTTGGTCAGCTGGATGCCACTGTCGATCCCGTCATGGCTTGAACCGGAACCGATCACTGCCAGACCCCGCACGGTTACGCCGGGCCCGGTCACGGTGATGACACTGCCTTCACCTTGTCCGTCGATGGTGGCCTGTCCCAGCCCGTCGATGGTGACGGGCCGGTCCAGCACAAGTGTTTCGGTGTAGACACCGGGGCTCAGGCGGAGGGTGTCTCCATCCGCCGCCTGCGCCAGTGTTTCATTGATGGCCCCCGCCCGGTTGGGCACATCCCAGTTCGCCGCCCAAAGGGGCGAGCCGAGCAGGAGCGGTATGAGCAGGGGCAAACGCATGGGTTATGCGCCCTGCGGCTCGACCAGCATCCGGCCGCGCATTTCCATGTGCAGCGCGTGGCAGAACCACTGGCAATAGAACCAGTGCACGCCCGGACGGTCAGCGGTGAAGGTGACCGAAGCGGTCGCCATCGGCGCAACTTCCATCGCGATGCCGTAGTTGCCAAGACAGAAGCCGTGGGTCACATCGTCCACGTCATCCAGGTTGGTGATGTAGACTGTTACCTCATCACCCTGTTTGACGGTGAACTTCTCAAGGCTGAAGGTTGGGGCCTGCGAGGTCATATAGACCCGCACCTTGTTGCCGTCCCGGATCGGTTCCTCGGCACCATCTTCCAGATCGATGCCATCGGCCTCAGCCTGTTTGCGGGCGTCCTCCCAGGTGATGTCGTTACGGTCCCAGACGTTGACCGGGTTGACGATGTCAGCGCGCACCATGATCGAGTCATGCGGCTCGGCAAAGGTCGGTCCATCGTGAACCACCTTCATCTCGTTGGTTGAGATATCGATCAGCTGCTCGTTCTCAGGCTTAAGTGGACCCGTGTTCAAGAACCTGTCTTTCGAGAACTTGTTCATCGAAATCAGCCACTTGCCATCAGCCTCCTTGGTTTCACCCATGGTGGTCGAATTATGGCCCGGCTGATAATGCACATCGACCTTCGAGATGATCGGATCTACATCGGCGCCGCCGTAAGCCTCGATTGCCTTGTCGAGGTTCCACTTCACGATCTGACTGTCCAGGAATAGCGTGGTGAACGCGTTGCCCTGGCCGTCATAAGCAGTGTGAAGCGGGCCAAGACCCAGCTGCGGCTCACCCACGATGCAGGACCGTGGATCGGCATCACTTTCGAACAGGGCGTCCAGTTTGGTGACATCCATGATCGATACGGTCGGCGACAGTTTACCGTTGATGCAGACATGCTTGCCGTCAGGCGCAGTGTTGATGCCGTGCGGTGAGTTCGGGATCGGGATGTAACGGGTGTATTTCTTGTTCTGACCCTTACGGCCGTCCAGAACCTTGACGCCTTTCAGCTCCTGATAGTCACCTGCTTCGATACCTGCTTCGATTTCGGCGAGGTTGAAGACAACAACATGGTCCATCTCGTTCTCGGTCATCTCGGCCAGGTTCATACCCATTTCCGAGTTGTACGAGGTCGAATAGGCGTACTTACCCTGATAGTCGCAGTCGGTGTTGTCGAGGTTACCCGACACGATCACCTGCCATGCCACTTCCATAGTGTCGCCGTCCAGCGCGGTGAAGATGTTCACGTATTGCGACGGATCGTCCAGCACAGTGCCGTCATTGACCAATGGAGTTTCATCTTCGCCATTGGCAAAGACATAACCAGTGCGCGGGAATTTCTGCGGACGCAGACCATGGATCGCCTTGGCGTTCGGGATTTCGGTGATCTTGTCGCATTTCATCACGTCGCAGCGTACGCGAGCAACGCGCGTGTTGGCCTTGTCGTTCATGAACAGGTAACGGCCATCGTAGGTGCCGTCGGTGAACGACATATGCGGGTGGTGCAGGTCACCGTTATCGTAGGTTTTCATGCCGCGCTTGGCGAGGAATTCCTTGGTTTCCGGCAGCAGGCCATCGGTCATGATCTTCAGCGATTCATTGGTCTGACCCCAACCGGTGGCCGAACAACGGTTGAACACCGGCACCCGCATCAGCTCGCGCATGGACGGGAAGCCCAGAATGCGCAGCTCACCGGTCTGACCCGAAGACCAGAAGCCGTAGTATTCGTCCAACTCACCAGGTTCGAGATTGGCGTTGGCCGCGGCGCTGGCCTGTTTTGCGGTCATCAGGGTTGATCCCAGACCGGTTCCGGCCAGCACGGCGCCAGTGGCGGTCGCCCCCAGCATACCGCGGCGTGTGACGGTTAGTTTGTTGTCATGTTCCGACATGATCGTTCCTCCTTTTAGGAAACGGTTTTCGGTTTGGCGTTTGGATGGTTCGCCGGTGGTTGTCCGAGTGGGGTCTTGAGATCGACCGACCCTGTCTTGGCCCGCCGTTTCAGTTGACGGATAACGACGGGACATTTGTCCTCGGACTGGTAGAGCACCTGACAATGCAGGCAGGTGACGCACTCGTTCGGATTGATCTCACCTGTGGGGTGGATCGCCTGAACGGGGCATTCATTGGCACAGGTCTGACAGGGGGTGCCGCAGTCCTTGTAACGGCGTAGCCAGTCGAACATGCGCATGCGGGCCGGGATCGCCAGTGCTCCGCCCAACGGGCAGAGATAGCGGCAGTAGAACCGCTCAACGAACAGGCCGATCCCCAACAGGGCCAGCGCAAAAACCACAAACGGCCAGTCGCGCATGAATTTCAGAATGATCGCGGTCTTGAAGGGCTCGATCTCGGCATACTTCTCGGCCAGCGGGATGGAGACAAAGCTGAGGCCGAAGAGACCCAGGAAGATCATGTATTTCGCAGGCCAGAGGCGTTCGTTCAGGCCCCAAGGCAGCGTCCATTGCGGGACGCGTAAGGCCCGCGCGATCTTGTTGGTCAGCTCCTGCAGTGCGCCGAATGGACACAGCCAGCCGCAGTAGGCACCACGGCCCCAGAATAGCAACGCGGCGGCGACGGCAAACCATTGGATGAAGACCAGTGGATCCAGCAGGAACGCATCCCATGAGAAGCCGGTTCGCAGGCTGCCTGCCAATGCCATCAGGTTCACCACGCTCAGCTGCGCATTGGCGTACCAGCCGATAAAGAACAGGGTCATGGTCAGATACCCGATGCGGAACCAGTAGAAGACCCGTGCATTCATCGTCGCGTGGAACTGGAAGAAGAAGGTTGCGGTCAGCACCAGCAGCATGACGCCAAGCACGGCGATCTCGACCGTGCGGTCCTTCCAGATGCGCTTCCAAAGTGCGGCTTTGGCCGCGGCTTCGCCCGTGGCATCGTCAACAACCGCCGGGGCGGTGACGGGCAGCAGGTATTGCTCGGGCAGCTTGTAGCCCAGATCGAAGGTCAGGAACGTCTTCTCAACCGCGCCCACGGCCCGTTGCACCAGCAATTGCAGGCGGAACGGCTCGGCGGGGTCAAACTCGGCCTCGGCAGGGATCTTGAAGATATCCAGTTCGGTGAAGCTGGGCGCATCCGGGGCCGCAACCTTGCCCAGACGCTCTTGCTGCTTGTCAAAGAACCGCACCGAATTGTCGCCCTGAATAAGCTGAATCCGGTCGAAAATTCCGCCGCGCACATAGCCTGAACCCTTGAAGCTGTAAGCCCCACGCCCCAGCACCAGAATGGCCTGTTCACCTTCGTCCAGCCACTCGGTCAGATTCTGATATTCGGCCTCGCCCAACAGGGACTTGCCGACCGATGGGACCGAGACCAGCGCCACATGCATGTCGATGAACGTGTCATTCGGCTCGCCCGGTTCCGGGCGTTTGATGGCGCGCTGATCGCCTGTGGCTGCAAAGGCGGCATTGACCTGACCGACATCCAAAGTCAGGCGCCGGACCGAGCCATCGCCGGACAGAGTGGTCCAGTCATAGACTGAGTTCTTAGCCATATCGATTTCGCGCTTGGGACCATCGGCCTGTAGCGGCGACAGACCACCCAGACCCAGCGCACGGGCTACCTTGATGCCGCCACGAACCAGGCTGTCATCAATCACCATGATCGTCACAGTCGCGCCCGAAATGATATCGAGGTCATGCCCCTCACCACCGGTCTCAGCTTCGACTTTTAGGTCCAGCCCGGCATAACCTTCGGTCAACTCGACCATGCGCGAATTGGGGATGCCAATCAGAACAATGGGTTCCGAGTGTTTGACTAGTTTCACTCCGGCCAGAACTGCGTCGTCGTCGATGGCGGCGACCACGTGGATGGGCTTGCCGGAATAGCCGGTGGTGCCGACGAAATCCGAGGTCAGAAAAGCCCATGCGATGGTCTCGCCGCCCTTTAGAACCGGAGCAACGGGCACGTCATCGCGCACGGGACCAAAGGCATCGGCTTCAGGGGCCAACTCAGAAGGGGTGATGTCAGGCAGGAAGCTGGCGAGGCTGTCAGCATGGGCACTGATCGCCATCAGGCAGGACAGGGTAAGGGCCCGCAGGAATTGGATTGCGCGACTTACGGCCACAGCGCACCTCCGGATACTTGGATTGACGCTATGGACGCGCGCTGGGCGCGTTCGAGGTATTTCTTGGGCGCAGCCGGGGGGCCACGGGTTTCAGGCCACAATCGTTTCAAGCTGCAGACCTGAACCAGATCGCGGGGCGAAGAGTGTTCGGTGTGAATAGCGTTGTCCCGTGCCAGGAAAGGCCAGTTCGGCACCGGGGCAGCCGAGGTGACAGCACACAGGGCGCAATCGGCGCATTTGGGGCAGGGCGCGGTTGGGTCCAAGTCTTCCTCCTCAAGGTCTATCTGGACCCAGACCGCCCCTGCCTCCGAGCAGATTTCCACCCACATGCTTTGGCCGGGACTCGCCAGCGCCGGACCGATCATTTGCAACAACAGCATAAGGATACCCGCCAACGCACACGTCGCACGTAACGCGCGAACAGGGAGGCTGTGCAGAGGGCTAAGGGCGGGCATGGAGAATCCAACTCGGAAATCGTTCCTAAGTCGTAGGGGATTCTCGCTTGGTGATACTTGACTTCGGTTAGGCTGCAGGAAATTTCGCGTTATTCGTCCGCTTCATCCATCAGCCCGCGCAACCAACGCCCTGCCAACCACGCGGCGGGTACGCCCAGGGGAATTGACCACAGGATCGCGGCTACAGGCGTAATCACGCCAAACCCGGCGCTGTTGGCGATCAGCCCCGCTAGAAACAGGTTGATGGCCACGGTCAAAGCCGTGGCCGGATACAAAAGGATGGCCAGTTTCCAGACCGGCCAATTGCCCTCAGTGGCTGGTGCCTTCCGAGAAGGTGATTTTGTTCCAGACATTGTATTTCCCTGAAGGTTTGCGCATCGGCAGGCGGCGGACCTCTTCCAATGTTTGCGCGTCATAGACAATAACCGCGCCATCATCTTCCCAGATGGACACGAGTGCGTGGCTGCCATCTTTGGTGAATTCCACATGAGCCACGGTTTGACCGGGGGCCGGGCGCAGAGTCTTAACGATTTCAAGACTCTGCTTGTCGATCACATGCATAGCGTCCTTGTTGGGTCCAAAGAACACATCGGCCCAGACGTAAGGAGAATTCTCATGGCTGCGCATGAAAAACCCCGGCCCTTCGGTTTTGATCTGCTTAACAGTTTTCCAGGTCTCCATATCGATCACGGAAACGGTGCCATCGGTCAGGTGCGGCGTTGCCATCACGGTCGTATCGCCATACCTCCACGTGATCCCCGAGCCCAGGTGCGGCATCCCCGGCAGATCCAGATCGGCGACCTTCTGACCGATGACCAGATCAATCACCTGACCGCCCTCGCCGCCGCGGGATGCGCCCATGACGTATTCATAGCTCTGGTCGAAAAAGAAATCATCCAGATAGTCCGGCGTGGTGATCTTGCGCACCGGGAAAGGGTCAGGGTTTTTGAATTGTCCTTCGATGCGGAAATCATGACCGATACCAAATTGAGGAGGATTGGCCCCGTAGAAGACCTCCCAGATCTCGGGCACATCCTTGAGGGCCAGAACAAAGCTCTCGCGTGGGGGGGCCTGATAGACCGCCGAAACGCGGCTGGGCTTGCCCTTCTTGCTTTTGATGTCGATGACCTTGACCACGGACAGGTCTTCGGTCGACAGCAAGGTCAGGCTGTTGGGCAGGTAGTTTGCCACTGCCACCCATTTGCCATCGCCCGACATGGCGATGTTGCGACTGTTTAGGCCAGCGCGCACGCGGCCAACCTGTTCCAAGGCCCAGATGTCATACTTCTGGACCCAGCCATCACGTGACATGATGAACACATATCGCCCGTCTGGGCTGAATTTTGGACCGCCATGAACGGCAAAGGGTGTCTCGAACCGGTCCAAAACCTCGAAAGTGTCGCCGTCCAGCACGCTGACATGATGGTCCCCTGTCTCAACAGCCAGAGTAATGTTCATCGGGTCGCTGTCCCAGATGGGTGCTTCAACTGCGACGTAATTCTCGTCCAGAATTCGGCTGGCCATTATGTCGGCCTCACCCCACTCGGGATCGCTTTCCAGCGGTGATTTCAACCAACCCGCCAGTTCTTCAATCTGCAAAGCGTCGAGCTCGTGCGAGAAGGCAGGCATTTGGGTTGCGGTCCGCCCTTCGGCGATAACTGCGGCAACGCGAGGACCGCGCATCCGCTTCAGCGTTTCAGGGATAAGCGCCGGACCCACGCCGCCTAAGCGGTTTTCGCCGTGGCAGGACGCACAAAATTCAGCGTAATCCGAAGGAGCGTCAGCCCATGCGGTTCCGATCAACAACAGCGAGCAGAGAGTGCCGAGTTTGAGTGTCTTAGAAGAACTGATGCGCCGGATCATGGCGTTTCCCCCGGAACGGCGTGACCTGCAGGCGTTCGCCCGCGTCATCCACGCCGATTTCTTGGTTTGACAGATAGCATGCCGGATCTTCCGCCCACGGGTCGCCGGTCACCTGCAAAGCTCGGATACGGGTGTTGCCACCACAGACATCCTTGAGCTGACAGGCACCGCAGCGCCCTTTCAGGGGGCGGGGACGTGTACGCAGCATGGCCAGCATTTGATCATCGCTGGTCCAAAGTTCTGAGAACGACCGGGTCTTCACGTTGCCGACCGTGTAGTCCGACCAGTAGGTGTCGGGGTGTACGCGGCCCAGATTGTCGATATTGGCCACGCCCAGGCCGCTGGAGTTGCCACCCCACGCCGCCAGATGTTCGCGTACATGAGCTGTTTTTTCAGCATCGAAACGCGCGCGGACCCAGTTCAGGAAATACCCCGCGTCAGCGTCATTATTACCGGTCACGATATCCAGAGGATGATCACCTGAGGCAGCCTCCCATGCGCGCTCCAACAGCAGGTCCAGCCCGTTCCGTGTGCGCAGATGTTCAGCATCTTCGCCTCGGTTCTTGTCTCCACGACCGGCATAGACCAGATGGGACAGGTAGAATTTGTCGACACCCTCGTCATCGCACAGCTGCAGCAGATCGGGCAGGTGGTGTTGCGTGCCCTCGGTCAGGCAAAACCGAAGACCCACTTTGATGCCGCGCTTCTTACATTCGCGAACACCGCGCAGGGCGTCGGCAAAGGCGCCTTCGACCCCTCGGAACCAGTCATTTGTGGCCCCGATACCGTCCAGCGAGATTCCCACATAGTTGAACCCCACATCGGCAATCATATCGGCGGTTTCGTCATAGATCCGCGTGCCGTTGGTCGACAATGCCAGCATCGGCACCAGATCGCGGGCCCGTTTGGCGATGTCAAAGAAATCGAACCGGTCCAGTGGTTCTCCACCCGAGAGGATCAGGGCCGGGACGCGAAATTGGCCCAGATCCTCAAGGGTTACCATGGCTTGCTCATGGCTGAGCTCACCCGGGAAGGCCACATCCGCCGAAACAGTATAGCAATGGCGGCATTTCAAATTGCAGCGCCGCGTCAGGTTCCAGATCACCACCGGCTTCACCGGGCCGGGCCGGCGTTTACGCACTGTTGTCGGTTTGACGAGTTGGTGCATGTATTCGGTCAGGCGGAACATGTCTCAGCCTTTCGTTTTCAGGCGCAACCCGGTTTTCTTCAGGATGCGCGTGGAATAGAGGATGTCCTTGGCCCGGCAGGCATCGCCTAGAATGTCAGCAATTTCGGCGCGCTTTGCTTCGACCTCGTCACGATCAGCGCCGTGTACCATGGCGAACAGATTGTATGGCCAATCGGGCAGGGCGCGGGGGCGTTCATAGCAATGGGTGACAAAGGGCAACGCGCCGATCCGGGCGCCTAATTCGGTGATCCGGTCGTCATCCACATCCCAGACGGTCATCCCGTTCGATGTCATGCCCAATTTGTAGTGGTTCGGCGCGGCAGCGATGCGACGGATCACACCGCGCGACTTGAACTCGGCTAAGCGGTACAAAAGGGCATCTTCATCCATGCCAAGTATCTCGGCCACCTGCGCATAAGGCGCGGGCACAAGGGGCAGCCCGCCTTGCAGCGCCTCGATAATCTCTCGATCTGTTGCGTCGATCATGCCGCCACCCGAAAGCCGATGAAAAATTCCTGTAGTTTGGGGAAACGAAGAACGCAGATCCCCGTTTCCCGTTCGATTGCATCAGCAGTGCCCACGATCCCCTCAGGAGTTTCAGTGGCCAGCACGAACCACATGTTCAGCCGGTGCGTACGTTCATAATTGTGGGCAACCTCTGCATGCGCATTGACTTTGGTCAGGACGGTTTCGAATTCTTCAGTTGGCACCGCCATTGCACACAGGCAAAAAGCGCCCCCCATGGCGGCGGCGTCGAAGAACGGACCAAAGCGCGTGATCACTCGGCTGTCTTTCATACGGGTCAGGCGGTTAAGCACTTCGCTTTCAGGAATGCCCAACTCCTCTGCCACGGCTGCATAAGGGTGCGATACCAAGGGTAGATCGTCCTGCATCCGGTTCAGGATCGCGCGATCGGTTCCATCCAGTTTCATGCGGCGGCCTCTTTCGGTTGGATCAGCGCGCCGGTCTGTTTGAAACAGCGCGTCGAGAACAAAACCTTGTGCTGCGCGCCAAACAGGTCCGGCAGCGCGCGCGCACTGGCCAGGATCTCCAGCGCTTCGCTGCGGGTGCGGGCGTGGATCATTGAGTAAAGGCGATAAGGCCAGACCCCTTCGGCCGGACACCGTTCATAACACAAGGTCACTCCGGGGTGGGCTGCAAGGGCAGGACCGGCGGCGTCGATCTGTTCGGATGGCAAGTCCCAGACAACCATTGCATTGGCTGACCATCCGAGCGCACGGTGGCGCACGATCACGCCCAGGCGCGAGATGATACCGGCTCTGTGCAGTACCTCGATCCGATCCATCACACCCGCAGCGTCGCGACCTATTGACTGGGCCAGCACGGCATAGGGTTCAGCGACCAGCGGCAAACCCGAACTGAGGGCTTGAAGCAACGCGCGATCGCCGTCTTGCAAGACCGATCGATCTATCTTGCGCGGGCTTGGAACGTTTCGGGTCTTGCCTGACATGCGAAACCCCAGATCCACGTTGAACGGACGAACCAACCGAAGGTCGAGAACCTGCAGCCCTGTGCGCTGGGCGATCCGAGCCAGCGTGTCATTTACATGCGCCCGGTCTGGACCGGTTGCCACGAACCAGAGGTTCCATTTGTCCTCGCGCTGGTAGTTATGGTTCACACCCGGTTCGGCGTCGATCAGAGCGGCCACGTCTTCCAGACGTTCACCCGGTGCAGCGACGGCGGCCAGAGTGCTGGCAGAAACCGCGCCAGGGGCAATGGTCGCGCCGACTCTCGTAATCCGGCCGGTCGCCCGCATTCGGGCTAGGCGATCCAACACTTCAATCTCGTCCAGCCCCAACGTGAAAGCCAAAACCTGGAAAGGGCGGTCCGTTACCGGAAAATTGCGTTGAAATTCATCCAGCAGGCGGCGATCGATCGGGTCGGTGATATGTTCCATCGCCTACAGCCCCGTTTTGTGCGCGCGGGCGGTGAAGAAGATGCCAGATGGGCTGTCCGCCTCGATCTCGCGCAGCTTTTCGAAAGTTTGTGTGTCGTAAACCATGACCTTGTTGGCATCGCGCACGCTGATCCAGACCTCATGCCCACGCGGGGTGAACTCCATATGCAGCACTGCAGGCCCCGGTTTGAACTCGTGGATGATCTCTTTGCTGACACTGTCGATCACCTGGATCGTGTCGTTCAGCGGGTGGGCAAAGTTCACCCAGACCTCTCGACCATCCGGTCGCGACATGGCAAAGACAGGCTGGCCATGGGTTTGGGTGCGCCCGGTTTCCGTCAGGGTATCGGCGTCGATCCAGAGCACCTCGTGATGGCCGACGGCGGGCAGCACAAACTCGCGCCCCGTTAGTGCCCAGCCTTCCAGATGGGGCATCTTGTAGACGGGCATCTCTTCCTGACCACGACCATAGTCGGGTAACACGCGGATCGGTTCGGGGTTGTCGGCCCAGAGGTCCAGCGCTGTCAGCCCGTCTTCGCCGAATAGCCCGGTGATGTAGGTCCGACCATTGGCGGTGATAAGCGCGTCATAGGGGTTCTTGCCCATGTCGAAGATCTTGGTGATTTCTGGCTTGCCCGCCGAGAAATCGGCAATCCAGGTCTCGCCCGTGTCCCACATGGTGAACACGAACCGGCGGCCTGGTGCGTCGACCAGACCGATGGTTTTGCTATCGGTGGGGATGTCGGCAACCATTTCAAGCGTGTTGGCATCAAAGACCCGCACACCGCCGGGTTCATAATTCGATACGGCTACCAATTGGCCGTCATCCGAAATCGCGCCGCCAATAGCATTGCCCGCCTGCACGACTCTGATCACGATCTGGCGTGTGACGATATCGACCTTGGTCAGGCCCCCATCACGGCCAAAAACATAGGCAAAGCGTTCATCAGGCGAATAGACCAGCGAGGCATGGGACAGGTCGCCAAGCCCTTCGATCCGCGCCAGCGCGACACGGTCTGATTGATCAATCAGCAAGACCGAGCCCTTGGCCCGTTCGATCACCAGGCCTAAGTCGCCGGTAGCGGTGGGTTCGGCTTGCGCCGTTGTCATCATCAGGATGGCCGCGAGACCAAGGAAAAAGTGTTTCATTGTTCCTCCTGTTCCAGCAGGTAATGGGCGATCCATTCGGCCTCTTCTTCGCTGATCAGGGGCCGCCACGGGGGCATTGCAGTGCCGGGGATACCGTCAAGGATGACGTCGGTCAGAACGTTTGCATCGTAATGCTCCAACGATTTGGACCGTAGATCCGGCCCAAGACCGCCTTTCAGAGACAACCCGTGGCAAGAGCCGCAATCCTGATGCACAAGCCGTTTGAGCGCGTTGCCATCAAGCACATCGGCGGCAAGGGCTGACGTTGCTATGAGGACGGCCGTTGTGAGTAAAGCGCGTGAGGCCCATGCCGGAAGCCCGCCATTCGATTGGACATCACTAACCATGGGCCTGCTCCAGCAGGTTCGCCACGGGTTGATCCGCATAAAGGGTAACCACTTGCCCGACGATAAACAGCGTCGGGGCCTTCAGATCCGCCTCGCGCACATCCGCCGCCAATTTGTCCAGTCTTGAAACAAGTCGACGCTCGTCTGGCGTTGTCGCTTTGCCTACGGCCAAAACAGGCGTCGAGCCAGGCAGGTTTTCCGTCATCAGGCCCATGGCGATCTGACCGATATTTGCGACACCCATGTAGATGACTAGCGTCGCGTCAGGATCGGCCAGCCGTTTCCAATCTAGGTCCAGCACTTTGTCGGCTTGCCTGTGACCGGTGACATATTGAACCGATGTTGCCAGGCCGCGATGGGTCAGCGGCACGCCAGTGGAACTGGATGCCCCCTGTGCCGCTGTGATGCCTGGCGCGTATTCAATGGCGATACCGTGCGCCATCAGATACGCGGCCTCTTCAGAGCCGCGGCCAAAGATCATCGGGTCGCCACCCTTCAAACGCGCTACGGTGAGGCCAGCGCGGGCCTCTTTTGCCAAAATGTCATTAATGCGGTCCTGCGGCACCGTATGGCACTTGGGCGCTTTGCCGACCGGGATCAGCCGCGCGCCGGGGGCATGCAGGTCCAGAATGTCGGCCGAAACCAGCCGGTCATACACAACCACATCGGCCTCTTGCAACATGCGCAGTGCGCGCAGGGTCATGAGTTCGGGGTCGCCGGGACCGGCACCAATCAGAAAAACCTTACCGCTCATGTGCAAACTCGCTTGGTCTGAATGTCTTCGAAACCCGGGTCCATTCGGCGAATTGAGGACGTCGCTGGGCCAACCGGGCGTGTCATGCTGGTAGGTTTGCGCATTAACTGCGCTGTTTCCTTGACTAAAGTTAAGGAGCGAGGGATTTGCGCCCGCGCTCCTTTCTTTCTGCCTGTATTTTTGCCTCGGCTCAGGGTTCGACTGTGATCATTCCGATCATGTTCTGTGTTTCCCAATGCGGGCCACACAGGTATTCCTGCGGACCCGGGGTAAGGAAGGTAATCTCGACCGTTTCTTCAGGGAACAACCGGTCGCTTTCCGGCTTACCGCCATCCTTCAGCAAGACCGAGTGGCTGGTCCGCTTGTCGACATTGACCCAGCGGACAGTGGTGCCGGCCTTCACGGTCAGTTCGGATGGGCAGAAGTTGTACTTGTACATCAGCACCACCTCGGCATCCTCGACCGCCGAGGTTGGCTGGCCAAAAAGCGTGAGATAACGGTCTTCGGCTTCGGCGCACAGCTCGGCAGTGTCCTCGGCCCATACTGGCGCGGACAGAAAAAGCAGGGCAGGAAGAAGGTGTTGGGGTTTCATCGTCCAAGTCTCCTTTCCAAAATGGGGTGGGGCCGGAGTGCCCGGCCCCGATCTGTTATTGTTTGACCACGTTGATGAAGGCGTCGTCGTCGTCCAATGCCAGGCTGGTGTCTAGCGTGACATGGTGGAACCGGGCGGCGGCGAAATCGTCATGGATCGCAAAACCAACCGTATAGGTCTGGCCGGGCTCGAGCGGGACGTCACCCGGCGCGCCCGAGTTCAGCGGCCGGGTAAAGACCACGGTCCACATGCCACCGGACAGGTTCGCCGAGGCGGCGATTTCACCGTCATTGACCACGCGCTGTTCCAGCAGATAGCCGTTTGTCGCGCTGCCATCGGCGTAGACGCGCATCAGGTCTAGATAGGTGCCATCGGCCAGGTACTGCTCGATCTGTGCTTCGGCCTCCAGCTTGTCCCAACCGCCTAGTGCTTTGCCACGGCGGCCTTTGATTTCGACATCCGTGCGGCTTTCGCTGATGTATTTGGTCACGGTGTCCTGCGCGGACATGCGACCTGCGACGTCGCCATTGGCGGCAATCGCATCCGCGCCGGGGTCAAAGGGCATATAGCTGTTGTCGGCGTGGCACGAAGCCCAGCACCCCACCTGATCGCCCAGTTCGATACCGGTGCCGGTGATCATCATGGCAACCTTGATCTGGTTGTCGGGATCCATCTTGCCGCCATCGACAAAGGGCGCAGGATTGTGACCCGCATCCGGCCATTGCATGCGGACATAGAGGTTCTCGTCATCATGCGCTGCCTGCACGGTCGCATCGATCACGCCGCGTTTGCCGGGGATCGGGGTCGGTTCCAATTCACCGCCAGCAACAATCTTGTTGCCGATCGTGTCCAGCTCTTTGGCGTGGCAGGTCGTACACTGGTCTCCACCTTTGGTCAGAGGACGCGCGCCGCCGTGGAACTTACCGTTTTGGACCCATTCAAACGAGGCTTGACCGGGGTAGAACAGTTTCAAATCGGTGCTGGCAACCGCGTTCCAGTCGATATCCGCGCCGACATCGTCACCACCCCCGCTTGCGGGCGCTGCTGCTTCATCACCGTTGGATTTGGCGCGTTCTTCGGCCACGGCCGCATCCACCGCCGCAGCGATTTGAGCCTGCACGGCTTCATGTTGCGCCTGTTTGGCGGCTTTCTCGGTCTCGGCTTCTGCGGCTTCCTTGGCTTCGATCCGTTCAAGGCTCGCCATATATTCCGGCGGGATCTGACGGATAAAGTCCGGGTTCGGCGCTTCAAGCTCTTCCAGATACTCTTCGTCGGCCCGGTCGCGGGCGTCCGAGTGCGCAATCCCCTTGTGACAGTCGATACAGGTCTGGCCCACAGTCATCGCGTTCAGGTGCTGTTGACGCGCGCGGGGTTTCTGGAATTCAGGCATCATCGATTCAAAGTCGTGACAGTTGCGGCATTCACGCGAGTCGGTGGCCTTCATCCGTTCCCACTCATTCATCGCCAAATGCACGCGTTTGGCTTCGAACTTCTCACGCGTGTTGATGGTGCCAACCACCTTGCCGTACAGCTCTTTGGACGCCTTGATCTTGCGGATCATCTTGTGGGTCCAGTCCTTGGGCACGTGACAGTCGGAACAGACCGCACCGACACCGGACCGATTCACGTCATGGATCGTGCCGGTGTATTCTTCATAGACAAAATCGCGCATCTCGTGACAAGAGATACAGAAATCTTTGGTGTTGGTGGCTTCCATGGCGGTGTTGAATCCGCCCCAGAAGATGATGCCGCCGACAAAGGCTGCGGCAATACCGGCCACGGGCATTCCCCACAGGAAATACCGGCGCCAGATCGGTTTTTTCTTTTCCGGTTCGGAAGTCATATCCGGGCTCCGTTTTGGCTGTCTTGTCTGGCCTTGGATGGCAGGCCGGTGAGTTTGGCTGAGTGAACAAACGAGGAAAGGGCGGGCGAGGGGCCCGCCCTTTCCGAAGTTGGTAGAGAATCCGTCAGGTTACGTGGTTCGACCGGTTGTAGACGTTGAATTTTCCGGTCGGTGCAAACAGCCCCTTCACGCGGCCAATCTCTTCCAGCGTCTTGGCGTCGTAGATCACGATCTCACCGTTCGCTTCCTTCGAGGTCGAGCGGTTCCACTTGGAAACCCAAACCTCGGAACCGTCCTGGTTGAACTCGAAGTGGACTGCGACGTTGCCTTCCTCTTCTGTGATCTGGATCGTTTTCACGATCTCACCGGTTGCCTTGTCAATGACCTGCACCGATTGCTGAACCTCAGGCTCAGGGTGCTTGGTCTGGTCGGCCCAGATATAGTCCGATTCCGGGTGTGTCCGAATGAACAGACCGGGTCCGTCGGTTTCCACCTCGTAGCAGACTTTCCAGGCGTCATCCGGACGACCTTCGGGGTCGTTGCCCCACACGGTGACAGTGCCTTCGCCCAAGTGGGTCGTACCGGCAACCGGGCCACAATTCGGGTCTTCCCAGTTGGCGCCCGGGCCGGGGTGCGGCAGCGGCGCCGTGTCGATCATGGCTTCCAATTTGTGGGTTTCGGTATCGACCACAACCATCTTGTTCGACGCGTTCGCGGCGATCTGGAAGTAACGGCCGGTTGGATCAAAGAACCCGTCATGCAGGAACTTGGCGCTGTCGATCTTGTCGATCCGCAGGTTATCCAGATCGGAATAATCGACCTGCCACAGCTGGCCAAGTTCTTTCACAGCTACGATCCAGGTTGGCTCGTTCGGAGTGGTGTAGATCGCGGCAACACGCGCCTCTTCCACATAGTCCCCGTCCACGTTGTAGCCTCGGGTCGAGACAACCTTCTTCGGTTCCATTGTTTCGGCATCGACGATCGCGAAATGCGGCGGCCAATAGGCCCCACCGATCACGTATTTACCATCACCAGAAACGGCCACGTCGCGGGCGTCATAGCCAATGGTGACCTCGGCCACGAGCATATTCTCAGGGTTCTGCCACAGGTCGATCTTGGTCATCTTGCCGTCGCGGCCCATGGTGTACCAGAAGCGGCCAGGGTTTTCCGGCTCTTCCAGTTTATGGTGCTCAGACGCTTTCAGAACGTGCACGGCATAGCCTGTCGGAATATGCGCCAGCACTTCCTTGGTGTCGCCGTCGATCACAGCCACCTTGCCTACGTCACGTTCGATAACCACAAAGAAGTTTTCCCAGTTTCGGCCGTGCAGTGGCTCGCTTGGGTAATCTTCGGGTTCGACATAGACCTTACGGGTCGCCATCATTTGCTCAAGCGACATTTCCGGCGGCTTGGGTGGCTCCATCTGGATATAGGTCGCCATATTGCTGATCTCGTCCTCAGACATAACGTCCGAGAAGTTGTTCATCCCGCCTTCGGTGCCCCAAGCGATAATTTTTTCGAGCCGTTCCTGTCCTAGTTTGAGGGTGCCGGATTCGGTCACGGTGCCGTCGGCGTTTTTCGTTTCCACCAATGGTTCAAGGCTTTTGCCCGTCGCCCCTTTGCGCAACACGCCGTGACAGCCAGCGCAGCGTTCAAAGTACAATTGTTTTGACGATTCAAAGGCGTCCTTATCAAGGGTTGGCTCTTCGGCGAGTGTCGGAGCAGCGACGCTGCCCAGCAGCATCGCCAAACCGACCCCAAAGGCACGGCCAGTTTTTTTGTAGCTGATTCCAAGTGACATGATCACTCTCCATTTGCTGGTGAGGCAGGGCTAAGGTTGGCCCACCGAAGCCTTCGGCTCCTTGACGAAAGTCAACGGATGGGGCGTAAACCGGGGTGGAGATGCAAAAATTCACCCAAAAAAACCTCAGAAAATCTGTGTTTTAGAGGCATGTTTTCCGCCGTTTTGATTTTGGTTAAGTGCCGCGAACAAGCAGGCTGCTAGGGCTTGGAAAAACGACCTAGGAGAGCAGCCATGCCCGCAGTCATCACCCGTATTTTTGGTGAGGGGTTCCGCGTATTCTTTCTGTCCGCCGGGCTGTATGGCCTGTTTGTGGGGCTAGTCTGGGGCTTGTGGCTGACGGTGCCTTACGTGGCACCGGATTACGGCATGACGCCGCCTATGTGGCATGCGCATGAGATGATCTTTGGCTATGCCACCGCGGCGCTGGGCGGGTTCTTCTTGACGGCGGTGCCAAACTGGACCGGTGCACCTGACGCGCGCGCGCGGTTCATCGCCCTTGCGGCAGGGGTATGGCTGGCAGGCCGGATGGCAATGTGGTTTTCCGGTATGCTACCGCCGGTTATGGTTGCCGTGATCGACCTTGCGTTTGTTCCGATCCTTGCAGCCAAGATAGCGACGCTGTTGATCCGCCGGCCGAAACCGCAGAACATGATTTTCCTACTTTTGCTCAGCCTGATCTGGATCGCGGACTTGCTGACTCATTTTGAGTGGATCGGGCTGACGGATGACACGTTACAATCCGGGTTGCGGATGGGTTTGCTGACGCTCTGCGCGATGATAGCCATTCTGGGCGGGCGGATCACGCCGGCCTTTACCCGCAACGCCATGAAACGCGCCGGGGCGTCTGAGGCTGACTGGCCCGTTTCCGTCGGTGCGCTGAACAAGGCCGGTATGGGATTGTCGCTTATCTTGCCGCTAAGCGTTCTGGCATCAGGCGATTGGGAAATTGCCGGGGCTGTTGCCCTAACGTTGGGCGTTGTGCAAATCCTGCGCATGGCTCGGTGGCGGACAATTTGGGCTGCGCGTGAACCGATCCTGCTGGCGCTGCATCTGGGGTTGGGCATGCTGGCACTGGGTCTGATCCTGTGGGGCTTGGCGGTGCTGGGTCTTGGCAATGAGGTTGCCGCCCTGCATGTCCTGGGTATCGGTTGCGTAGGTGGCATGACACTGGCGGTCATGAGTCGCGCCGCGCTCGGACATAGCGGTCGCGCGCTGGTCGCACCTGGACCAATGGTTGTGGCCTATGGATTGATGGCGGCGGCGGCGCTGTCGCGTTGGATCGGGGCCGAGATGGACACGGGCTATTTGGTCGCAATGCTGTTGTCTGACGGTCTGTGGGTCATGGCTTTTGCGCTGTATCTGGTTGCGATGTGGCCCGCATTGACAGGACCGCGCGCGAAGCAAGACTAGGAACCTTATCGTTTCAAACGATCGAAATCATTCGATCAATGAGCGGCTGTTTTTGATGTGGCGTTGCACCATGTGTCGGACCTGTTTGCCTTTGCTCGGGATCGGACGCGCGGATGGCGGCACAAAATCCTCGGTGGCCAGGGCAGGAAACAGCTCCAGCATTTCTGCCCGGGCTGCAAGTGGCACGGTTCTGAGCGCTTCGGCTCCGGCGAACAGGCTTTCTGATGGGGCGCCTTCGGCAAAGACGATCTCATGCTGTTCGAACAGCATGTGAAAATACTCGACCGACTCTGCGTTTTCCTCGACCGTTATGCCGGGAACGCCAACCAGCGCATGAGCAGCCACCAGAATTTCGCTGGTGTTGAACATTCGGATCGCGATGGCCGAGCGCACCAGCATCCGATGCTGTGGCGATACCAATAAGTCGCGCTGCGGCAGTCCGCTGCCCAATGTTCCAGCCGCGATGCGGATCGGGCGAAGTTTGGGCTTTTCCGACAGCTCCTGGCCGGTCAATGCGCGTGCGCCGATCCAGCGAATACGCTGCGGACCCCTGTCCATCGTCACCACCTCATCCCCGACCGCGAGCGCCTCGATAGGGCGCATGCCATCTGGCGTCTCGATCAGCGTACCATTTGTGAAACACGGCACAACCGTATCAACCGGAATGTCCGGGCCATTGTCGGTCAATTCGATAATAGTGAGCGTCGTGTTCAGAGGAGGGACGCTGCCGCCAATAAAGCCAAGGAAGTAACCCTGCTCAGCGGAGTTGGTATTCATAGACCCGTTGTTGTTGATGTCCCAATCCATGACGCCGATTTCATAAGTATTGCCATCTTCATCACGGACCCGGATGGTGTAATCCCAATCAAACGCGCGCCCAAGATATGTCTGGGTTGGGTCATTGGGAGTTTCATTGGATACGTTATCCCCATCGATGATCGTAGGATCGGCACCGTCGGAAATCGTAATCTGGCTGTATTGAGATATCTGGAATGTAGTATTGACTTGGTAAAGCTGCGCCTGACTGGTCGACATCGTCGAGTCAGAACGGAATGCACCGTAAATATCAATTGCCATCGTTACCCTGACCTTTGTGTGCTTTGCTTCTGCGAGGCCGCGCAAAAGCGTCGCTACTGAGTGCTCACGAAAAAATGTTGCTAAGTCTGGCGACGTTTTTCAAGGCGTTAAAACGGCATTTTTGGGGTATTTAGACCAATTGTAGGTGCAATAGTCTTCCGCAGGCCACACTCGGGTTGGCCTTTTTGTTGCGGGCTCTGGGTGCTTCATCAGCGATGTTTGCCAGTCTTGACTTTCGTTAAGGCGCTGCACGGTCCCCAACTGCATGCTGATCTTCACAAGCTAATCTGCGCAAAGGAGAGCGCGATGCGAGAAGTCATGACCAAGAGCATGGCCCGCAATATTTTCTATGGCGGGTCACTGTTCTTTATTCTTATCTTTCTGGCTTTGTCGGCCCATTCCCACTGGTACATCGTGAATTCCGAGAATGCCGCGAATCTTGATGACAGCGTGGTGCGGGGCAAACACGTCTGGGAAAAACACGCCTGTATCAATTGTCACACGATTCTGGGTGAAGGGGCTTACTTTGCCCCAGAGGTCGGCAACGTGATGACCCGGTGGGATGTTCTGGATGATCCGGAATCGGCCTTTGATGCCCTCAAGGGATGGATGGAAGCACAACCCACAGGCATTCCTGGTCGTCGGCAGATGCCCAATTTCAACCTCAGCGACGAAGAAATCCGTGATCTGACCAACTTTTTGATCTGGACGGACAATATCGACGCTCAGGACTGGCCGCCCAACGAGGCCGGCTGAGGAAGGGAACAGAGTAATGAAGTACGAATCCCAAAAAATTGCTTATGCCTACTTTGCCGTAGCGATGGGCTTGTTCGCGATCCAGGTAATCGGTGGTCTGATCGCCGGCTGGATCTATGTATCGCCCAATTTCCTGAGCGAGCTTTTGCCGTTCAACATTGTGCGGATGCTGCACACAAATGCGCTGATCGTCTGGTTGATCCTGGGCTTCTTCGGCGCGGCCTATTTTCTGATCCCGGAAGAGGCCGAGCGTGAGATCCATTCGCCCATGCTGGCATATCTGCAGCTGATCATTCTGGTGGTTGGTACACTGGGCGTGGTTTTGACCTATACGTTCAACCTGTTCGAAGGAAACTGGCTGCTGGGCAAAGAGGGGCGCGAGTTCCTTGAGCAACCCAAATGGGTCAAGGCCGGCATCGTCGTGGCCGCACTGATCTTCCTTTACAACGTGTCGATGACGGTTCTGAAGGGCAAGAAGACCGCGATCACCAACATCTTGCTGCTGGGTCTTTGGGGGCTGGCGCTGCTGTTCCTGTTTGCCTTCTACAACCCTGGCAACCTGTCCTTGGACAAGCAGTACTGGTGGTATGTTGTCCACCTGTGGGTCGAAGGTGTGTGGGAACTGATCATGGCCTCGATCCTTGCCTACCTGATGCTGAAGCTTACCGGTGTTGACCGTGAGGTGGTCGAGAAATGGCTTTATGTCATCGTCGCGGCCGCGCTGTTCTCGGGCATCCTAGGAACTGGGCACCACTACTACTGGATCGGTACCCCTGCGTACTGGCAGTGGATCGGTTCGATCTTCTCGAGCCTCGAAGTGATCCCGTTCTTCGCGATGATGGCCTTTGCTTTCGTCATGGTCTGGAAGGGCCGTCGGGACCATCCCAACAAGGCCGCGCTTTTGTGGTCGCTTGGCTGTGCCACGCTGGCCTTCTTTGGCGCCGGGGTATGGGGCTTCCTGCACACGCTGCACGGGGTGAACTACTATACCCACGGTACGCAGATCACCGCAGCCCACGGTCACCTGGCCTTTTACGGTGCCTATGTCTGCCTAAACCTGGCGATCTTCAGCTATGCCATGCCGATCCTCAAAAACCGCGATCCGTACAATCAGGTGATGAACATGGGGTCGTTCTGGCTGATGACCAGCGGCATGGTCTTCATGACCTTCGTGCTGACTTTCGGCGGAACCGTGCAGACGCACATGCAGCGCGTGGTCGGAGACTACTTCATGGACGTGCAAGACCAGATCGCGATCTTCTACTGGATGCGCTTTGGCTCTGGCGTCGTGGTGGTCCTTGGTGCGCTGTTGTTCATCTACTCGGTCTGGGTGCCTCGCAAAGAGATCATCGAGCCGGGCGCAGCTGAAACCCCTGCGGAGTGATGCAAATGGATGGCTCCATTCAAATGGGAACGGGGGCGGCTGACGCCCCCTTCTACCTGCCCCAAAGCGATGAATGCGATGTGTTCACCGCCGCCTATGCCAACAACTTGCCGGTCCTGCTGAAAGGTCCGACAGGCTGCGGAAAAACCCGCTTTGTGGCTCATATGGCCGCGCGCCTTGGCCGTCCGCTTTACACAGTGGCTTGCCACGACGATCTGGCCGCGGCCGACCTGATCGGGCGATACCTACTGAAAGGTGGCGAAACCGTCTGGGTCGATGGCCCGCTAACCCGCGCGGTGCGCGAAGGCGCAATCTGTTACCTCGATGAAGTCGTTGAGGCCCGCAAGGACGTGACTGTCGTGCTGCACCCGTTGACCGACGACCGGCGCATCCTGCCGATCGACCGCACAGGTGAAGAGCTCGAGGCTGCGCCCGGTTTCATGCTGGTGGCGTCTTACAACCCCGGTTATCAGAACATTCTGAAAACCCTGAAACCCTCGACCCGGCAGCGTTTTATTTCGCTGGAGTTCGACTTCCCCTCGCCCGAGATGGAGGCCGAAGTTGTCGCGCAGGAAAGCGGCTTGCCGCTGGAACGCTGCAAGCCACTGGTCCGACTGGCCGGTAAGCTGCGCGGGCTCAAGGGTCAGGATCTCGAGGAAGGCGTTTCCACCCGTCTGGTCGTCTATGCCGCGACGCTGATCGCACAAGGCATGTCCACCGACCGCGCCATCCTTGCCGCAATGATCGAACCTCTGACGGATGACGAGGATATCAAACGCGGGCTCCTCGATCTTGTCACGGCTGTCTTTGGGTGAGGCCGGCCGATGGTCAAGATCGACTTTGAGCCATGGGAACCCGAAGAAACGATCGGGAAACTGTGGCACACCCTCGCCAGCCGCCTTGATGCACCTGAGGTGCACGTAGGAGCCGCGGTCGACCTCTCTGAGGTCGCGGGGCGGCTGGCAGTCCTTTTCCGAGGGCTGGGAGGTAGTCCGGGCGTTGAATTGCGTCCGGTCTCACCCGAGGTTTCCCGTCATCGTTTAAGCTGGCGTCGCCGGCTGGCTACCGAGACTGAATTGATGCCGCGCGCCTCGTTTGATGGCGAGGTTCTGCGCCTGCCAGATCGTCTGGCGGTGTTTCCCGTGCGCGAGGCAAACGGCGCATTGTATATCTGGCTGGCGGCAGCAGCCGCGCATGCCGGAACACGAATTGACGAAGATGACCCGCTGCGCGCCGATTTGCGAGCGCTGATCGCCGCTCGAAACATGGTCGAGGCGACATTGGAAGGCGCCCCGGGCCTTCACCCGCTTTACACCGAGCTTTGCAAAGGTTTTCTGCTTCAACGCGACACCCCCAACCTTCCGCCTGTCGAGGCCGCTGTCGAAGAGCTGATCCGGCACAGACTGGGCGATCGCGCCGAATTGTCGGAGCAGGCCGAAAACCTGTTGGCGATGGACGATCAACTGACCGCACCGCGCGGCTATCAACCGATGCGCCCGGTCCCACTGTGGCCCGCACTGCGTGCGGTTGGCTTTTCCGAACACAACGAGGTCGAAAACCCCGATACCGAGGGTCCGCCTGAAGAATCCGGCGAGAAAACTCACCGTGCCCGCCGTCGCAAATCCGATCAGGCGTCCCGCAGCGACAGCTTTATCCTACACAAGTTCGAAGCCATCCTCAGCTGGGCTGAGTTTCTAAACATCAATCGCCGTATCGATGACGATGATCCCGACAACGCCAAAAAGGCTGCCGACGACCAAGAAGAGATTGGCCTTGGGCAGATCTCCAAGGCGCCGCCCACCAAGCTAAAACTGCATCTGGACCTCGCCCCTGAGGATGTGAACCGAGAGCGGTTGTCGGGCCGTATCCTCTATCCCGAATGGGATGTGCGGACGGGTCGGTATCTGCCCGATCACGTCAATGTTCTGCTCTCGGATGCAGATATCCGCGAAGACGCGGCGGAGTTTGGCAAGGACCCAGCCGCCGCTCGCCGTATCCGCGCGGTCAAGCGCCAGTTCGAGGCGTTGCGCCCCGGTCGTGTTATGACGCGCGGCCATCTGGATGGCGACCAACTGGATATCGAGGCCGCCGTACGGGCACAGGTTGATCGCTGCGCAAATGGTGAAGGAACCGAGCGTATCTGGATGCAATCCCGTCCCGAAGCGCGCGACCTTGCCGTCTCGATCCTGCTGGATGTCAGCCGCTCCACTGAAAGCGCCGTCACAGGACGGGCCGTGATCGACATCGCGCGCGAGGCACTGGCCGCGCTGGCCTGGGGCCTGAACGCCTGTGGTGACGATTTCGCCATCCACGCCTTCAGTTCGCTAAAACGCCAACGCGTCTACGTCCAGCGCTGCAAGCGCTTTGATGAGCCGATGGGTACGACTGTCGAACAGCGCATCGCGTCGCTGCGGCCGGGCCATTACACGCGGCTTGGGGCCGCGATCCGCCATTGCTCGGCCGATCTAGCAGGTCAAAGCCGAAAGCGGCGGTTGCTGTTGGTCATCACCGATGGCAAGCCTAACGATCTGGACCATTACGAGGGGCGCCATGGTATCGAAGATACCTGCATGGCCGTCCGCGAGGCGCGCCGCGCCGGGCATTCGGTGTTCGGTGTGACCATCGACAAAACCGGCAAAAGCTGGTTCCCGCGAATGTTCGGACAAGGTGGGTTTGCGGTCATCCCCGACCCGCACCGCCTGACCATGGCGCTGCCGCAGATCTACCGCCAATTGGTCGGCGCATGAGCGATACCTCCCTGATCGACGAGCTTCCAGGTGAGTTGTTGATGTGGGTGCTCATCATCTCGGAGCTGTTGGTGTTCGGGGCAGGCTTGATCGCCTTCATGGCCGTTCGCCTGACCGACCCTGCGGGCTTTGCCGAGGCGCAGTCGCATCTTTATCGCACGGGTGCGGCCTTCAATACAGCAGTGCTGGTCACGTCAGGTTACCTCGCCGCGCAGGCGCTTCTTTGGCGCAAGGTGGCACGCCGTGGTGCCGCACGTCTTGCCTTGATCGGTGCTGCCCTGCTGGGAGTAGTGTTCCTGATCATCAAAGGGGTCGAGTACACGGGAAAAGCGGCGCAGGGGATCACGTTTGAGACCCACCCGTTTTTCATGTTCTACTACCTGCTGACCGGGTTTCACGCAGCACATGTGTTGGCAGGGGTGGGTATCCTGGTGCTCGTTGCCTGGCGCGACGATGCACGTAACATCGAGGCTGGCGCTCAGTTCTGGCACATGGTCGACCTGGTATGGATCATGCTGTTTCCCGTGATTTACCTTCTGGGATAGGCACCGTGTCACAGGCTTCATCTTTTTTCAAATGCGCCCGCCAGAGGCTCCCGAACTCACTCCTGCGTGCTTGGCTTACGTTGCTCGCGCTAAGCCTTGTTTCCGCATTGTTGACCATGCTGCCCGTACTACCGGAGCTTCTGGGCGCCGGTATCCTGATCCTCGCGCTGATCAAAGCCCGCGTTATCCTTGCATTGTATCTGGACCTCGCAAAAAGTCAGGTTTGGCTGCGCGGGTTCACAGCGGTGCTGACCGGCTTTGTGCTCGTCATCTTTTCCCTCTACCTCATGTGATCAAAGAAAAAGCCGCCTTCAAGAGCGGCAAGTTCTCAGGTGCGATTGGGCACCATGGCTATTGCGCGGCCATCGGCATCCGCGCGATCTGGCAGCGGTGCCACAGGGCCGACAGGGCGCCGACCAGATGGTCAATATCCTCGTCCGTATGCACAGGCGAAGGGGTGATCCGCAAACGCTCGGTCCCTTTGGGCACGGTTGGGTAGTTGATCGGCTGGATATAGATACCGAACTCTTCCAACAGCGTATCCGAGATGAATTTGCATTTCACCGGATCGCCTACCATCACGGGGATGATATGGCTGGGGTTAGGAAGGTGAGGAATTCCTTCGGCATCCAGTCGGGCACGTACCTGCCCCACGCGTGCTTTTTGAAGATCACGTTCGGTATTCGACTGTTTCAAATGCCGGATCGAGGCCGCAGCACCAGCTGCAATCGCGGGGGGCAGGGCCGTCGTAAAGATGAACCCGCTGGCAAAGCTGCGCACGAAATCGCACAGCGCAGCCGAAGCGGCGATGTAACCGCCAACCACGCCGAATGCTTTGCCCAGCGTGCCTTCGATCACGGTCAGCCGGTCCATCAGCCCCTCACGCTCGGCAATGCCACCGCCACGGGGGCCGTAAAGACCAACGGCGTGAACTTCATCCAGATAGGTCATCGCGCCGTATTTGTCGGCCAAATCGCAGATACCCTTGATCGGAGCGATGTCACCATCCATTGAATAGACAGATTCAAACGCGATCATCTTGGGCGCGTTGGGGGCGGCCGCGGCCAGTTTCGCCTCGAGGTCTTCAAGGTCGTTGTGCTTCCAGATGACCTTTTGCGCGCGCGAATGGCGGATGCCTTCGATCATCGACGCGTGATTCAACGCATCAGAGAAAACGATCAGGCCGGGGATTTTGGCCGCCAGAGTTCCCAGCGCGGCCCAGTTCGAGACATAGCCCGAAGTGAACAGCAGCGCGGCCTCTTTCCCGTGCAGATCGGCCAGTTCATTTTCCAGCAGCACGTGGTCATGTGTTGTGCCCGAGATGTTGCGCGTGCCACCCGCACCTGCACCGTAGCGATCCAGTGCGTCATGCATCGCACCAATCACCTCCGGATGCTGCCCCATGCCCAAATAGTCGTTGGAACACCAGATCCGCACATCTCGCTGCACCGCTCCATCAGTCTGGCGCGCGTTTGGGAAGGCCCCGCAGTGCCGTTGCAGATCTATGAAAACGCGATAGTTTCCTTCGTCCCGCAAATCATCAAGGCTCTGGGTGAAAAATCGCTGGTAGTCCATCTCACACACTCCCGGGAATACTGGCTTTGACCTGAGGTTAGGCATGGTGGCGGTGCGATGACATGACAATTGTCAAGTTGTGGCGCAGGAAAAAGCTGGTGCAGAGGATTCAGGTTTGGCATAGCCATAAGGCAACGAATGTACCGGCTGAGAGATTGGCCAGGGAAAAAGGGGGCACTTCTTGGCCCATGAAACACAAAAGGCAATCGCCAGACAGTCGCTCTTGCTAAAAAGCCTGCCAGAGCACCATATCGACAAACTGCTCAGCCATGCGATCTGGCGGCGCTACGACCGGGGTGAGACGATCTTTCTGCAGGAGGAAGAGGCCAAGGCCGTACACGTGGTTCTGGCGGGTTGGGTCAAGCTGTTTCGCATGGCGCCCACTGGGGCCGAGGCCGTCGTCAGTGTCTTTACCCGTGGCGAAAGCTTTGGTGAGGCGGTCGCGCTGCGCAATGTGCCTTACCCAGTCTCTGCAGAGGCTGTTTCGGCCTGCGAAATCATGCATATTCCCAGCCCGCTTCTTTTGTCCCTGATGCGCGAAGACCCTGAGATTGGCGTGTCGATCCTGGCTTCGACTTTTACCCATTTGCATTCACTGGTCGCGCAGTTGGAGCAACTCAAGGCTCAGACCGGCGCACAGAGGGTGGCCGAGTTTCTGCTGAACCTGTCCGACAAGGTGTCTGGCGGCTGCGAGGTTGAGCTGCCTTATGATAAAATGCTGATTGCCGGGCGCTTGGGCATGAAACCCGAAAGTCTGAGCCGGGCGTTTTCGCGACTCAAGCCGGTGGGTGTGAAGATCAATCGCAATCACGCCGAAATCGCGGATATCCAAAGCCTGCGTGACTATGCCGAACGCGACTCGTCCGAGAAGTAGCGCACATTCCGCTTCGATAGGGTTATTAGCGCAGACATTTTGGCATATTTGCTAGCGTTTTTTCGCATGTTTGTGTACAATGATGCCAGTTCTGCCGCGTATTTCGGCGGGGGGTGCAGCATGACACACGACCGCAACGGTGGCCCTGACAGGCCGCCCTTGGTTGCGCTCAGCGTCGCCAAGGTCGCTCTTTCGGTTCGGGCCAAGCTGCTGGTGGCTTTTCTAGGAATAACCGGTCTGCTGGTCTGTTTGGTGTTGTTTGGTCTATATGCTTTGCATCAGGCCAATCTGCGGTCCGAGACGATGATGCGCGATCAGGAGCGTATTGCGTTTTTTAATGACACCCACACGACGATCTCGAACCTGAACACACATCTACTGTCCTTGTTCGTTCCGCAAAACCTGAAAGACTTTCCTCGTCAGAACGGATTTCTGGGAGCTTCTACGCGTTCGATACTTCACGTTTCGGCAGCACTAGAGCGTAACCTTGCCCTTGGTTTTCGCAGTTTCGGGCAGCCCGGAATGCCGGATGCGCAGGCGATTGCGAACCTTCGATCTGACCTTCAGGACATTTTACCGGCAATCACTGAACTGCGCCGTCTAAACCGCGAAGGCAATCTGTTAGCCGCAGCGCAACACGGTATCGACCACATGTTCGAGCCGCTCCAAGCCATGCAGCGCGAGGCGTATACCGTGGCGCAGAATGTCGAACAGGAAGTGCGCGAACTGGCGCGGACTACAGAACAAGCATATTTGACTTCACGCCTAAGCATCACGGCTGCGGCGATCGCGGCGATTGGGATTGCCCTTTTGTTGGGATATTCGATTTCGTCGTCCCTGTTGTGGCCGATCGAACGTATCCATGCGGTGCTCAGCAAGCTGTCCCGGGGTGGGTTCGACAACCGGATTACGGTTCCCAATCGGGACGAACTGGGCGAGCTGGCAAACCACGTGAACCAGACCAGCGAAAAACTGGGTGCGCTTTACGGGCAAGTCGAAGTGCAAAAAGCCCAACTAGCTGATTTGAATGCAGCGCTGGAAACTCGGGTCGCCAACCAGATAGAAGAGATCGAGCGCACCAATCGTCTGAAACGTTTCTTGCCGGCGCAGGTGGCAGCGATGATTGTCGGCGCGACGGATGAGGCGGATGTCTTGAGAACCCGTAAGGCCGAGATCACGGTTCTTTTTGCTGATCTGCGCGGGTTCACGGCCTTCGCCACCGTTGCCAATGCGGATCAGGTTGTCGCGGCGCTCAACTCATTTCACGGCACTTGCGGGCCGCTTGTTGAGGCCTGCGGGGGAACATTGGAACGGTTTCTTGGCGACGGTTTGATGGTTTTGTTCGGCGCGCCGGTGCCGCTGGATGATGCCGCGCAGAGAGCCGTTGATCTGGCCCAGAAAATGCAAGTGGATGTTCGAAAGGCGATGGTCCCATACAGGGCGGGTATAGCGCAGCATGGTCTTGGCCTCGGCATTGGGATCGCAACGGGCGCAGCGACCTTGGGTCGGATCGGTTTTGAGGGTCGTCTGGATTACTCGGCCATCGGGCCTGCGCCCAATCTGGCGGCACGCCTGTGTGAAATCGCCAAGGACGGTCAGGTGCTTGTCTCAAATGCAACTGCGCGTCAGGTCCGGATAGATATGACCCCGGCGGGACCGTTCGATCTTAAAGGCATTGGAACCCGCGTTTCGGCCTTTGAATTGGCGCGTCTGGTCGAAAGCCGGGCGGCGCCTCACGTTTGTGCCCCCTATCCCTGACAAATGCAGGGAGTTGCGCCCGTCGTAACTTCAAAAGGCGGGGTCCGGCGGTCATGTGCCAGCGATGAGCGCGCCTACAACCTACAAGACTGAGCCAACCAAAACGGCTTCAGTGCGCACTCTGAAGACGGCCCAATGGGAACGGCAACTCACCCGACGCGTGGGTCAGCGAGTGTGTTTGACTTAAGGTGAGGGTGACGAACCGACTGTTTGCCGGGGCGCGGTCCTTTTCGTCCTACCTGGCGGATAACTGTCCCGCAAAGCGTTGATTTCGGATGTCGTCCGGGGATGTCTTGTAATGGGCGCGAAAGGCGCGCCCCAAAGCGACGGCAGAAGAAAACCCGGTGGCTGCCGAAATCTCTCGCTGCGACAAATCCGTTGTCCGAAGCAACGTGTCAGCCCGTTCCAGACGCAACTCTCTGTACGTTGTCAAAAGCTTTGTCCCGGTTCTGTTTAGGAATCGACGCTGCAACTGTCGGGTGGACGTACCCAGCATTTGCGCCAGATCCGAGATCCGCAATGGCTCCTCAAGATTATCACTCATCGTTTCGATGGCTCGTCGCACTTGTGGATCGGCCTCGGACCGTTGGAAAAGCCGGATTGCAAGATGGCTCTTGGCGGTCCTTTTAGGCTCGGACAGTCCGATGTATCCGCGCAGAGTGTCTGCGAGGTGCTCTCCGTGATCGATCGAAACGAAATTGGACAACAACCGTAAAGCGCTTAACCGGGTCGATGCGCTGTGCAAACGGTTATCATTGGCCATGTGGATACCCGATCCATCTTCGATCAGTCCGATTTCCTGCGCTGCGGCCGTGAAGTTGGGGTGCACCGCGGCGACTGTTTTTTCTGCCCGCCCGATCTGAGCAAGCAGCAAAACGGCGCTGCCGACAAATATTGTGCGCGACGACAGGTTCACAACCTGTGAGGTCCAGGATTTCTCAGAGTCATCCAACCGCCAGTTTTCGTGGATATCCCCCCAAAACAGTGCCGTTCGCCCAGACCAGTACAGCGGCCCTTCGACCGGATCTTTAGCCAACCTGCGAATGTTGATGATGTAAGAATGATGTTCGACCAGCCTGTTCAAGGCATCAAAGAAATCCAGGACGATCTGTGCAGATGCTTCGGTGTCCTCGCCAGAGAGGACAACATCGACGTGATGATTTCTGTTGGGTGTTTGCCTGGCAACGCAGGCTTGCCGTGAACGGGCATTTTTGAGGACATAGTGTTTCATTGTTCCTCCACCTGATGGTCTTTGGCTTTGCCCTTCGGGGCACCGCCCATTTCTTATGGCCGACCCCCATAATTTCGGGGGTCGGTCGTGAGTTTCAGCCCGCTTACTCAGCGGCTTCTTCGTAAGCGTCCATTGGGGGGCATGTGCAGATTAGGTTTCTGTCGCCATATGCGTTGTCGA